>NZ_LQIH01000008.1:0-147727 GCF_001499835.1 Mycolicibacterium novocastrense | reverse complement strand
GACGCACTACGTTGAGACCAGGACCAGGGCAGGCCACCCCAACCACCATTGACAAACACCACTTACGAAGGTGTCTGTCGACGACACACCGTATCTCGCGGACTTTTTGCGGTCGCTCACGCCGCGCGGGCGCGACGAAGCTGTCGGTCGATGCGGTCGACGAACTGCCACTGCCGATGACGGACGTCGTCGTAAACGATCGCAATCACCGTCCAGCCGACATCCAGCAGTGCGGCCGTACGCCTGCGGTCACGCCGCATGGCCTCGGGGTCGCTGTGCCAGTCGACGCCGTCGTACTCGACGGCCACGTGCACGTCGGGCCACGCGAAGTCCAGGCGACGCACCTCCCCGTTTCCGTCGACGACCGCATACTGCAACTCCGGTGTCGGCAGGCCACCGTCGATCATCGCCAGCCGGGCTTCGCTCTCCATCGGCGATTCCGAGCGGGCGTCGGCCAGGGCGATCAACTCCCGCACGGCGACGATTCCGCGCCGTCCGGCCTGGGCGACGGCGGCACGCCACAACTCGGTCCGATTGCAGGAGCCGCTTCTGAGCGCGGCATCCAAGGTGGCCAGCGCCCTGGGCCGGCGTTGCGAGCGGGCCACCTCTACGGCGGTCCAGGCCGGCGCGGTGGCCGGCCTGCCGTTGACGACGGTCAGCGGCGCACCCTCGCGACGGTGTACCACCAGCCCGTCGGTTGACCGCAACCGTGAACCCGGTGGGCTCAGCACATGGAGATCGGTCGGCTCCGCCGTATCGAAGCCGTACATCGCAGCCGCGGTGTGCAGACACGCAGCGACCGGCCGTCCGCAGCGGAAGTCCAGTCCCCGCAACCGCAGGATGTCGTCGGGTTCTTCCAAGCAGTAGACGCCCGGCCAGAGTCGTTGCAGTGGGCCGGTTTTGAGTGCCGCCTCGAAGCCCCGTCTCGTCATGTGTTGCAGGATCTGGCTGCTGCTCGCCAGTCCTGCCTGGGCGCTGAAGAGTCGCAACAACTCTGGGTTCACACGCCGATCGTCGACGAGCGAGGAGCACCGGCCGCGGGTGTCGCACGCGAATGTGGATGAAGTGCGGCTTGGGGACGATCAATGGGCGCGAGCGACCGTCGACTGCCCGGTCACCGCGGCGTGTTGCGGGGCAAACACGGTCGCTCGCGGCAGTTAGAACGCGGCGGCCTGGTCGATGATGTTGACCAGGACCCGCACTCCGACCGCGAGCGCCCGCTCGTCGAGGTCGAACGTCGGCTGATGCAAATCCAGCTGGGGGCCCCGACCCGTCCACACGCCCAACCGGGCCATGGCGCCGGGCACCTCCTCGAGGTACCACGAGAAGTCCTCGCCACCACCGGACTGCCGGGTGTCGGCCAGCACGTCAGAGCCGATCGCTTCGATCGCGTGGGTGAGGATGCGTGTCGAGATCTCCTCGTTGACCACCGGCGGCACACCGCGACGGTACTGCACCGTGTATTCGATGTGCAGCGGCGCCAACAGCGACGAAATAATCTCCCGCACAATCGTTTCGAGTGTTTCCCAGGTGTCGCGGCTCGCGGTCCGGATGGTGCCCGCCAACGTCCCGGTCTGCGGGATCGCGTTCGCTGCGACGCCCGCGTTCACCGCGCCCCACACCATCACGGTGCTGTTGCGCGGGTCGATGCGACGCGACAGCACGCCCGGCACCCCCGTGATCAACGTGCCGAGCCCGTAGACGAGGTCGCCGGTGAGATGGGGCCGCGAGGTGTGACCGCCGGGCGAATGCAGCGTCACCTCCAGCTGATCGGCGGCCGACGTGATGGGCCCGGGCCGCATCGCCACCTTCCCGACCGCCAACCGCGGGTCGCAGTGCAACGCGAAGATCCGCGAGACCCCCGACAGTGCGCCGGCAGCGATCGCGTCGATCGCGCCGCCCGGCATCAGCTCCTCGGCGGCCTGAAAGATCAGCCGCACCCCGACGGGAAGTTCCGGCACCGACGCCAACGCCAGCGCGGCGCCCAGCAGGATCGCGGTGTGCGCATCATGCCCGCAGGCGTGTGAGACGCCCGGCACCAGCGACGCGTACGGCGCGCTGGTGCGGTCGGCCATCGGCAATGCGTCCATATCGGCGCGCAGCGCGATCCGCGGCCCGTGCTCGGGCCCGAAATCGCACGTCAGGCCGGTGCCGCCGGGCAGCACCTTCGGGTTCAGGCCCGCGTCGGCCAGCCGCGATGCGACGAACTGCGTGGTGGCGAACTCCTGTCGCCCCAGCTCCGGATGCATGTGAATGTGGCGACGCCACTCGACGAGGTCATCGAAGTGGGCCGACAGCCACCGGGCGGCGGCGTGGGGCAGCACGCTCATGACGCCCGCCTCGCCTGCAGTTCCAGCACCCGGTCGCGTTCGCCGGGAGTCTCTGCCAACCGCACCACCGTGCGGGCCAGCATGACCGCGCCCTCGACCACCGCTGTGTCGGCGCTCGGGCTCGCGGCGGCCTCGGCGAACGCGGGTTGGTGGACCGACGCCCCGCCCGCGTCGATGCCGACGATCGGATGGATGCCGGGCATCACCTGCGTGACATTGCCCATGTCGGTGCTGCCCAGAGGCAACGCCGCCTCCAGTTCGGGACCGACCGGCTCGCGGCCCATCCGCTGCATCTCCGCGCGGAACATCTCGGCCAGCCAGGTGTCCGGGGTCAGTTCGTGGTAGCTGGGTTCGGTCTCGGTGACGTCGTGCCCGCAACCGGTGGCCACCGCCCCGGCCAAGAAGCAGTCGGCCATCCGCTGTTCGAGTTCGCGCAGCGAGGCGGCGTCGTTGGCCCGCATCGTGTACTGCATCTCGGCGCGTGCCGGGATGACGTTGGTGGCCTGGCCGCCGTCGGTGACGATGCCGTGCGCCATCTGGCCCGGCGCCATCTGTTGGCGCAGCAGCCCGATCGCCACCTGCGCGACGGTGATCGCGTCGACGGCGTTGATGCCGAGGTACGGCGCCACGGCAGCGTGGGCTTCCCTGCCCTCGTAACAGACGGCGACCTGCGACAACGCCAACGATCGCGCGGCCGCGATGTCGAGCGGACCGGGATGCAGCATCACCGAGGCGGCGATGTCGTCGAACGTGCCCGCGTTCAGCAGCAGCACCTTCCCGCCGCCGGCTTCCTCGGCAGGCGTGCCGAGAAGCACCACCGTCAATCCCAGTCGATCGGCCACCTCCGCCAGGGCCAAGGCGGTGCCGACGGCCGACGCAGCGATGATGTTGTGCCCACATGCGTGCCCGATACCGGGCAGCGCGTCGTACTCGGCGCAGACGCCCACGACCAGCGGTCCGCTTCCGTATTCGGCCCGAAACGCCGTCTCGAGCCCCGCGGGCGCCTGCGTGACGTCGAATCCGTACTCGGCGACCAACGCCTGCGTCTTGGCGCAGCTGCGGTGTTCGGCGAACGCGAGTTCGGGCTCGGCGTGGATGGAATGCGAAAGTTCGACCAGATCGTCACGGCGTCGGCGGACGGCGTCCTCAACGGCGTCCGACGCGGTGAGTGCTGGCATCTTGGCAGTATCTCACTGCGCCATCTCATCGGGGCCGGGCGTCGGGTCCGACAGATAAGCTCGCCCACTGTGACCGATGTCCAGGCGGTGGCCGACGAGGCGGCCGAAGCGCTCGCCGAGCGCACCGGCGTCGAGCGCCACGACGTCGCCGTCGTGCTCGGTTCGGGCTGGGCGCCGGCGGTGCAACGGCTGGGTGATCCGGTCGCCGTGGTTCCGGTCGCGGAGTTGCCGGGTTTCACGCCACCGACCGCCGAAGGGCACGGCGGCCAGGTGTTGTCGATGCGCATCGCCGAGCATCGTGTGCTGGTCTTCGTGGGCCGCATCCATCCCTACGAGGGGCACGACCTGCGTCATGTCGTGCATCCGGTCCGCGCCGCCTGCGCCTGCGGTGTGCACACGGTCGTGTTGACCAACGCCGCGGGTGGGCTGCGCGAGGACTTCACCGTCGGACAGCCCGTGCTGATCAGCGACCACCTCAACCTGACCGGCCGGTCACCGCTGGTGGGTGCGCAGTTCGTCAACATGGTCGACGCGTACTCACCGCGCCTGCGTGAGCTCGCCCGCGAGATCGACCCGACGCTCGTCGACGGCGTCTACGCCGGCCTGCCGGGGCCGCAGTACGAGACGCCCGCCGAGATCCGGATGCTGCGCACGCTGGGCGCCGACCTCGTCGGCATGTCGACCGTGCACGAGACCATCGCCGCCCGCGCAGCCGACGCCCGGGTACTGGGGATTTCGCTGGTGACCAACCTCGCGGCGGGCATGACGGGTCAGCCGCTGAACCACGAAGAGGTGCTGGAGGCCGGACGTCAGTCCGCGACGCGGATGGGCACCCTGCTCGCCGCGGTCATCGCCCGGCTGTGAGGTCGAAGTCGCCGGAATATGCGGCCGAGAAACTGGGCACACTAACCGCATGACTGCGTCGCCGGCCACAAGTACTGCGCAGGAGTGGATCTCTCACGACCCCGATCCCAAGACCGCCGCCGCGCTCTCGGAGTGTTCCGAGGAAGAACTCGAGCAGCTGTTCGCACACCCCTTGACGTTCGGCACCGCAGGCCTGCGCGGGCCGTTACGCGCCGGCCCCGGCGGGATGAACCTTGCCGTGGTGCTGCGGGCCTCCTGGGCGGTGGCCAAGGTGCTCAAGGATCGAGGACTGGGCGGGCAGGACGTGATCGTCGGCCGTGACGCCCGGCACGGATCCGACGACTTCGCGCTGGCCGCCGCTGAAGTGCTTGCCGCACAGGGCTTTCCCGTGACCTTGTTCCTCACCGCCGTACCGACGCCCACCCTCGCGTTCGCCGTACGCCATCGCCCCGCGGCGGCCGGCATCCAGATCACCGCCTCGCACAACCCGCCGTCCGACAACGGCTTCAAGGTGTTCTTCGGAGGCGGCTTCCCGATCAACTCACCCACCGATCACGAGATCGAGGCGGCCATGACCGAGGCGCCGCACGCCGACGAGATCCCCCGGCAGGAGGTCAGCCCCGGGGGCGTCGACGAAATCCAGCGCTACGTCGAACGCGCGGCCACTCTCCGGCACACCCACGGCGCGGTCCGGATTGCGTTCACTCCTCTGCACGGTGTGGGCGGGGAGTTCGCGCTCGACGCGTTCGTGCGCGCCGGCCTTCCCGATGTGCACGTCGTCGACGAGCAGTTCGCGCCCGACCCTGACTTCCCCACCGTCTCCACGGCCAACCCCGAGGAACCCGAGGCGGTCGAAGCCGTCCTGAGACTGGCCGCCGACGTCGACGCCGACGTCGCAATAGCACTGGATCCCGACGCCGACCGATGTGCGGTCGGCGTTCCCACGCCCGACGGGTGGCGCATGCTGTCCGGCGACGAAACAGGTTGGCTGCTCGGCGATTTCATCCTCTCGCAGATAGAGCCGGGACCGGTGATGGAGACGACGGTCGTGGCCAGCACCCTGGTGTCGTCGCGCATGCTCTCGGCGATCGCGCGTGAGCACGGAGCACGGCACGTCGAGACACCTACCGGCTTCAAGTGGTTGTCACGCGCCGACGTCGACCTACCCGGCTGCACGCTGGTGTACGCCTATGAGGAGGCGATCGGGCACTGCGTCGATCCGTCTGCGGTCCGCGACAAGGACGGCATCAGCGCGGCGGTGTTGATCTGCGATCTGATCGTCGCGCTGCGCGACCGCGGGCACACACTGCTCGATGCGCTCGACGACCTGGCCCGCCGCCATGGTGTGCACACCACGACCGCGGTGTCGCGACTCGTCGAGGACGCCCACGAGGCCGCCGCGGTGATGAAACGCCTGCGGGACACACCACCCGAACGCCTCGCCGGCTACGAGGTGACCGTCACCGACCTGCTGCCCGACGAGGGCACCGACGCCGTGGTCATGACCGGAGGCGACGACGACGTCTCGGTGCGCATGGTCGTGCGACCCTCCGGCACCGAGCCGAAGGTGAAGTCCTACATCGAGGTTCGCTGTAGCGAGGTCAACGATCTGGCGGCCGCCCGGGAACGGGCACAGCGCGTGCAGGACGAGCTACGCGAGGTCGCCGGGCGCCTTTAACGCGGGCCGAATTGGCGGTCCCCGGCGTCGCCGAGGCCCGGCACGATGTAAGCGATGTCGTTGAGGCATTCGTCGATGGTCGCGGTGACCAGCCGGATGTTCGGTGCCGCCTTCTCCAGTGCGGCAAGGCCTTCGGGGGCCACAACGACGCAGACCGCCGTGATGTCAACGGCACCCCGGGAATACAGCAGTTCGACGGTGTGCACCATCGAACCGCCCGTCGCCAGCATCGGGTCGAGCACGATCACCGGCTGCGTGCTCAAGTCCGCAGGCAGCGACTCCAGATACGGTGTCGGCTGGTGCGTTTCCTCGTTGCGTGCGACGCCGACGAAGCCCACGCGCGCCTCGGGTATCAACGCGTGTGCCTGGTCCACCATCCCGAGGCCGGCGCGTAACACCGGTACGAGCAACGGCGGGTTGGCCAGCCGGCAGCCGGTCGTCTCGGTGAGCGGGGTGCGCACGGGCACGGTCTCGACCGCGGCATCGCGGGTGGCCTCGTACACCAGCATCAGCGTCAGATCGCGAAGTGCCGCCCGGAAGGCGGCGTTGTCGGTGTTCTCGTCGCGCAGTGTGGTCAGTCGTGCGGCCGCCAGCGGGTGATCGACCACGCGCACATCCATGGGGCGACCATAGCGGGAACCGGGGGTCGCCGCGCCGCGTCCTACTCCATATGCACGCTGACACTGACGCGGTCCGGGCGCTGGCCACGACCACCGCCGCCCATGCCGACGAACTGGCCTCAATCGCTTCGAAGCTGGCCGCGGTCACCACATCCGCGGCCGCGTTCGGTCCCGTCGGCCGGCCGTTCCTCGCGGCGCTGGCCGACGCCATCCAGGGCGAGGCCCGCGGGGTGGCCGCGCTGGGCGATCATGCCTCGGCGAGCGGTGACGCCGCTTACCGGACGGCGCTCGCCTACGACGACGCCGACGAACGCGCGGGCGCACGGGTGTTCGGCCTGTAGCCGATGCCGAGTGGGTTGATCGCCGGGCTGACGGCGCCGCTGCGGGAGGTCCAGTCGCTGGTCGGGTCAGGTTCGGCCGCCGAGCTCGCGACCGCGCTGCGCGATGTGCACAATGCGCTGCGCGAGGCGTCGGCGTCGGTGGGCCAGGCGTGGGGCCGCGCGGCGCAGCACTGGGCGGGCGCGGGTGCCGACGCGGCTGCGGGCGTGTTCACCGCGGCCGTCGCGCGGACCGATGAGCTCGCGGAGCGGGTGGGGCGGCTCGGTGCCGCGGCTGAGACGGCAGGCGCCGCGGTGGCGCGCGCTCGGGAACGGCTGAGCGACATTGTCGACACCTTCGAGGCGCGGGCGGCTGCGCTCGAACCGTTCCTCGACTCGCCGGGGGTGACGGAGGAGTTGGTCGTCGAGGCGCGGCGTTCACTCGCGGAGGCCGTCGCGGTGGTCGACGAGTTGCGCGCCGAACTGGACGGGCACGCCGCCGGCTTTCCCACCGCACCGTCGGCGCCGATGACCGGGCCAGCGCCGACCGCGCCCGCGGGGTTCAGTGCCCCCGGATTCGGCGGCGGAGGTGTGCCGGCCGGCGGAGCGGGTTCCGGTGCGAGTGGACTGGCATCCGGTGCGAGCACGGGCGGTCTCGGCTCGCTCGTGCGCGACATCGCCGAGTGGTCGCGCCCCGAGCCGCCTGATGCTGCGAGGTTCGGCGACGGCGTGGCGGTGCGACTGCCGGACGGCAGCACGGCAACCGCACCGAACGCGGTGGCCGCGAGCGCCGTTCGGTATGCCCTGACCCAGCTGGGAGTGCCGTACGACTGGGGCGGCACCACGCCGGGTGTCGGCCTCGACTGCAGCGGGCTCACCCAGTGGGCCTATTCGGAAGCCGGATTGACACTTCCGCGGCTGGCCCAGGAACAGGACGTCGGCGCCCCCGTCGGGGCCGGCGACCTGCGGCCGGGCGACCTCGCGATATGGGACGGTCACGTGGCGATGGTCGTCGGGAACGGCCAGATGATCGAGGCCGGCGACCCGGTGCAACTCTCGCCGATCCGCACGACCAACGCCGGGCAGGGCTTCCAGGGGTTCTGGCGGCCGACGGCCTAGCTGACGTCCAGGTCGGCGCCGGCGCCGTAGACCCCGAGCAGGTCGCGGGCTGAGACGATTCCGACCAGTTCTCCGTCGCGCTCGACCAGGACGTGGCGGATGTAGCGGTCCATCATCCGAACCGCCACCTCGTTGACCGTGGCGTCGGCCTCGCACCAGACCAGCTTCTTGCTCGCGACCTCCAGTGCCGGCATCGACAGATCCTGACCGGCGGCCACGGCGCGCACGACGTCCCGCTCGGACACCAAGGCCGAGGGCCGCTCGTCGTCGCCGACGACGATCGCGCCGACCTCGTGCTTGACGAGGGCATCGGCAGCCTCAGCGATCGTGGCGTTCGCCGGCACCCGAGCCACCGGGTCACCGATGACATCAGAAACCGGTGTCGAGCCTGGAGAAGGGAGATTGTCGGTCATGTCCGCCATGCTGCCATCCCGGCCTCGACCATCACGCGGCGGTGAGCACCACCTTCAACGCCCCTGTCTCGGCGGCGTTGCTGAACACGTCGTACGCGGTTTCGAACTCGTCGAGCCGGAACCGGTGCGTGACCATCGGCGAGGTGTCGAGGCGGTGGTTGGCGACCAGCCCGATCAAGGTGGGGGTCGAATAGGTGTCCACGAGGCCTGTCGTGATGGTCAGGTTCTTGATCCAGATGTCCTCGAGGTGCAGCGTCGCCGGCCCCCCGTGGACGCCGATGTTGGCTACGTGACCGCCCGCGCGCACCAGGCGCACGGCCAACTCGAACGTTTCCGGTACGCCGACGGCCTCCATGGTTACGTCTGCCCCGAGGCCACCGGTCAGCTCGGCGATCACCGCGTGCGGGTCGTCGCGACGGTTGTTGACCACCGCGTCGGCGCCGAACTTGCGGGCGGCATCGAGCCTGGAATCCGCCATGTCGATGGCCACAATGTGGCTGGGGCTGTACAACTTCGCGGTGAGGATCGCGGCCAGTCCGATCGGTCCGGCCCCGACGATCGCCACCACGTCACCGGGCCGCACCCGTCCGTTGAGCACACCCACCTCGTAGGAGGTCGGCAGGATGTCGGCGAGCAGGATCATCTCCTCGTCGCTGACGCCGTCGGGAACCTTGTGCGTCGAGTTGTCGACGTACGGCACGCGCACGAATTCTGCTTGGGTTCCGTCGATCAGGTGCCCCAGGATCCAGCCGCCGCCGTTGAGGCACTGCCCGTACGCGGCGTCGCGACAGTACCGGCAGCTACCGCAGGCGGTGACGCAGGAGACCAGTATCCGGTCGCCGACGGCGACGCGCTGCACCGCCGCGCCCACCTCCACCACCGTGCCGACCGCCTCGTGGCCCAGGATGCGCCCAGGCGTCACCTCGGGCACATCCCCCTTGAGAATGTGCAGATCCGTTCCGCAGATCGTCACGGTGTCCACCCGCACAACCGCGTCGGTGGGCGACGCTATGGCCGCGTCCGGCGCGTCGGTCCATGACCGTCGTCCCGGCCCGTCGTACACCAGCGCCTTCATATCTGTCTCCTTGGCTCGCGCCCGACGCTACGCCGCATCCCATCACCGATAAGAGTTTCGCGCGGGCGTCGTCACGTGCTGGGCGCACTGGCTCGCAGCCAGGGTGGCTATTGTGTGCCGCATGGCTGCTGACATCGTGGCGATCCGGCTCGGCTTGACCAAGGGCGACCTGTACACGTTATGGGCTCCACGCTGGCGTGACGGCGGCGACGAGTGGGAGGCCTTCCTCGGCAAGGACGAAGATCTGTACGGGTTCGAGTCGGTGGCCGACCTGGTCGCGTTCGTCAGGACCGACAAGGACAACGACCTGGCCGATCACCCCGCATGGGCCAAGCTCACCGAGGCCAACGCCCACCGGCTGGACCCGGCCGAGGAGCACCAGTACGACGTCATCGGCGTGCCCGAGATCGTCGCCGAGAAGGTCAACGAGGATGCGGTTCGACAACTGCACCGCACACTGGTGGTCGTCTCGTCGCTCGGTTCGGTGTGTGAATTGCCCGTCGTCACAAGGTTTTTCAACGGCAACCCGGTGCTGGGCATGCTCGGCGGCGGGATCGACGCCTTCGCCGGCCGCAGCGGACGTAAGAAGTGGGGCGAGATCGAGGCGGTCATCGCCCGGGCCTGGGACAACGTCGTCGACGCGCTCGACGAGGTGATCACGACGCCCGACGTCGACAGCTCCGCCTCGCAGAAGGCGCAAGCCGAGCTGGCCGAGCCTGCGCCGGAACCCGAAGACGACGAGCTGGTCGACGGGGTTTCCGAGGCCGACGACACCGAGGAGGCCGAGGAGGACTCCGACGCCCTGACCAGCCAGGCGCAGAGCCAGGTGCTGGGCAGCGACGAGGACTTCTGGCTCAAGGTCGGCATCGACCCGGTCCGGTTGATGACGAGCGCGGGCACCTACTACACGCTGCGCTGCTACCTCGACGACCAGCCGGTCTTCCTCGGCCGCAACGGGCGCATCAGCGTGTTCGGCTCCGAGCGGGCGCTGGCGCGTTATCTGGCCGACGAACACGACCACGACCTGTCCGGTCTGGCCACCTACGACGACATCCGCACGGCCGCCACCGACGGCTCACTGCAGGTCGAGATCACCGACGACAACGTCTACGTGTTGACCGGCATCGTCGACGACCTCGCCGACGGGCCCGATGCGCTGGACCGCGACCAGTTGGAGCTCGCCGTCGAACTGCTGCGCGATGTCGGTGACTACTCCGAAGACACGACCGTCGATCAGGCCCTCGATCCCGACCAGCCGCTCGGCAGGCTGATCGCCCACGTCCTGGAACCCGACACCGTCCGCGCACCGAGCCCGCCCTACGCCAAGGCCGTCGAGCAGTGGGAGGCGTTGGAGGCGTTCGTCGAGTCCCGGCTCCGCCCCGAATAGGAGCACGCCTTCGCCGCGAGCGACCGCAAACTCTCACGCGCACGCGGCGTGTCGGTGCGCAAACACGGTCGCTCGCGCGGAAAAAAGAAGGACACTCAGCCGATCAGGACCGCGTAGCGCGGCTTGATCACGTCGTCGATGATCGACAGGCGCTCGTCGAACGAGATGAACGCCGACTTCATCGCGTTGATCGTGAACCGCTGCAGATCGCTCCAGCCGTAGCCGAAGGTCTCGACCAGCCGCAGCATCTCCTGGCTCATCGTCGTGTCGCTCATCAGCCGGTTGTCGGTGTTGACGGTGACGCGGAAGCGCAGCCGGGCCAGCAGGTCGAACGGATGCTCGGCGATGCTGGCGACAGCGCCGGTCTGCACATTGGACGAGGGGCACATCTCGAACGGGATTCGCTTGTCGCGCAACAGCGCCGCAAGCCGGCCCAGCTGCGCGGTGCCGTCGGGGGCGACGGTGATGTCGTCGGCGATCCGCACGCCGTGGCCGAGACGGTCGGCGCCGCAGTATGCGATCGCCTCGTGGATCGACGGCAGACCGAACGCCTCGCCCGCGTGAATCGTGAAGCGCGCGTTGTTTCCTCGCATGTACTCGAACGCGTCGAGGTGGCGTGTGGGCGGGTGGCCGGCTTCTGCGCCCGCGATGTCGAAACCGACCACGCCCTTGTCGCGGAACCGGATCGCCAGTTCGGCGATCTCCAGAGAGCGTGCCGCGTGCCGCATCGCGGTCACCAGACAGCGCACGGTGATGGTCCGTCCTTCGGCGCTGGCCGCCTTCTCACCGTCGGCGAATCCGGCCATCACCGCGTCGACGACGGCGTCCAGCGACAGTCCGCCGTCGATGTGCAGTTCGGGCGCGAAGCGGATCTCGGCGTAGACGACGTTGTCGGCGGCCAGGTCCTCGACGCATTCGTAGGCCACCCGGTGAAGCGCCTCGGGGGTCTGCATGACGCCGACGGTGTGGGCGAACGGCTCGAGATAGCGCACCAGCGAACCGCTGTGCGCGGCGGTGCGGAAGAACGTCGCCAGCTCGTCGACGTCGGTGGCCGGAAGGTCGTCGTATCCGGTCGCCTCGGCCAGCTCGAGGACGGTCGCCGGGCGCAGCCCGCCGTCCAGGTGGTCGTGCAGCAGCGCCTTGGGCGCTTGCCTGATCGAGTCCAGCGTCAGCGGCGTCGTCATCTCGCTCTCCGGTTCTAGTCTCCGCTCGTGATTCGGTCGATGATCAGTGGACGCGGCGGCGGTGCGGCGTCGCCGACGGCCCAGTTGCCGTCCAGTTCGGCGATCGCCCCCTCGAAACGGTCGGGGGTCTCGGTGTAGAGCGTGAACAGCGGCTCCCCGGCGCTCACCGGTTCGCCCACCCGCCGGTGGATGTACATCCCGGCGCCCGGCTGGACCCGCTCACCAGGAGCGGAGCGGCCCGCTCCGAGCCGCCACACCGCCAGACCCACCGCCATCGCGTCGATGCTCTCCATCCTGCCATCGCGCGGCGCCGTGATGGTCTCGGTGTGGGGGCCGACGGGCAGGTCCCCTGCCAGATCACCGCCCTGCGCGGCGACGAGTTCGCGGAAACGGTCCATCGCCGAGCCGTCCTGAAGGGTCTGGGCCGGGTCCACACTGTCGAGGCCCGCGGCGTCCAGCATCTCGGCGGCCAGCGTCAGCGTGAGCTCCACCACGTCCGGCGGGCCGCCGCCGGCGAGCACCTCCAGCGATTCGGCCACCTCCACCGCATTGCCCACGGCGCGGCCCAGCGGCGTGGACATGTCGGTCAGCACCGCCCGGGTGGCCACGCCGTGCGCGGTACCCAGTTCGACCATCGTGCGGGCCAGTTCCCGCGATTCCTCCTCCGTCTTCAGAAAGGCGCCCGAACCGACCTTGGTGTCGAGCACCAGGGCATCAACGCCCTCGGCGATCTTCTTGCTCATCACCGAGCTCGCGATCAGCGGCAGCGACTCCGTGGTCGCCGTGATGTCGCGCAGCGCGTAGATCTTCCGGTCGGCGGGAGCCAGCTCACCCGCGGCGAATATCGCAGCGCCTAAGTCGCAAAGCTGTTGGCGGATCTGATGTTTCGAGATCTCTGCGGTGAACCCCGCAATGGACTCGAGCTTGTCGAGCGTGCCGCCGGTGTGGCCGAGTCCGCGGCCGGCGGCCTGCGGCACCGCGCCGCCGCAGGCCATCACCACGGGCACCAGCGGGATGGTGATCTTGTCCCCCACACCACCGGTGGAGTGCTTGTCCACCAACGCCAGAGGCTTACCGCCCCGGCGAAGATCGCTGAAGTCCAGCCGCTCGCCGGAGTTGACCATCGCCGCCGTCCAACGAGCGATCTCGGCCGGAGACATACCGCGCAGGAAGATCGCCATCAGCAACGCCGACATCTGCTCGTCGGCCACGCGGCCGTGGGTGTAGGCGTCGACCACCCAGTCGATCGCCGCGCCCGAAAGGGCCCCGCCGTCGCGCTTGGTCCGGATGACCGACGGTGCATCAAATGTGAACTGCGTCACGGAGTTTCCCCGCCTCCCGACCGGCCACGCCGGGCGAGGTCCTGCGGCCCGAACGCGTCGGGCAACAGATCGGCCAGCGGCCGCGGTCCGCTCGGATGGTCGATCAGCATCTCGGGGCCGCCGTGTTCGAGCAGCACCTGACGGCACCGACCGCACGGCATGAGCAGTTCCCCCGCCGCGTCGACGCACGACAGCGCGATCAGGCGTCCACCGCCGCTCGAATGCAGGTCGCAGACCACCGCGCACTCCGCGCAGAGACCAAGACCATATGAGACATTTTCCACATTGCAACCAGTCACCACACGCCCGTCGTCGACCAGGGCGGCCGCGCCCACCGCGAAGCCCGAATACGGGGCGTAAGCGTTCTCAGATACTTCTGTTGCCTTGCGGCGCAACGTTTTCCAGTTGATCTCCAACATCGTCCCACCCTCGCCAGGCCGGTTCTGAATGCATTCCGATGCCGCCTCCGCGGAGCCGGAACCCGGAATAGGCAACCCTAACTTCGGCGTTTTTCAAGACATCGACGGCTAAACCGTAGTTCGTTTAGCAGTACAACTGGGTTTAGAGTCGCCCCGAGGTTTGGGTGAAGTGCGCCAACCGGAACCGACCGCCAGGAAGGAACCTGCCGCCCGGTGCAGCTCCGAAGCCCAATCGTCCACCGAAGGCGTTGGAGGCCAGATGAGTACTGCGACACCCGAGAGCCCAGCTGCTCCACGATCGCGACCGTCGCGCAGACGGACCCTCTACCGCGGCGATCCCGGGATGTGGTCATGGGTCCTGCACCGCATCACCGGTGCGACGATCTTCTTCTTCTTGTTCGTCCACGTGCTCGACACGGCGCTGGTGCGGGTCAGCCCGCAGGCCTATAACGAGGTCATCGAGACCTACAAGACTCCGCTGATCGGGCTGATGGAGATTGGGCTGGTCGTCGCCGTGCTCTACCACGCCCTCAACGGCGTTCGGGTGATCCTCATCGACTTCTGGCAGCACGGCGCGCGCTATCAGCGGCTGATGCTCTGGGTCGTGGTCGGCGTGTTCCTGGCGATCTTCATCCCGTCGCTAGGCGTCATCGGCATGCACATGGCGGAGCGGTTCCTGTGAGCGCGCCAGCCGGCGGGCCGTCGGGAGCCTGGACGCCGCACCACCGCGAGGGCCGCATCGCCCCGGTGATGCAGAAAGAGCACGACAGGCCGGCCGGCCTGGACCACCCGCGAGCACCACGGCGCCCGCGCGGCATCCCCTACTTCGAGAAGTACGCATGGCTGTTCATGCGGTTCTCGGGCGTCGCACTGGTCTTTTTGGCGCTCGGCCACCTTTTCGTGATGTTGATGTGGGAGGACGGGGTCTACCGCATCGACTTCAACTACGTCGCCCAGCGCTGGGCGTCGCCGTTCTGGCAGATCTGGGACATGGCGCTGCTGTGGTTGGCCCAGCTGCACGGAGCCAACGGCCTGCGGACCATCATCGGTGACTACGCGCGCAAGAACACCACGAAATTCTGGCTCAACTCGCTGTTGCTGCTGGCGACGGGATTCACGCTGGTGCTGGGCAGCTACGTGCTGGTGACCTTCGACGCGAACATCTCATGAGGGTGAGCTTCACATGATTCAGGAACATCGCTACGACGTCGTGATCGTCGGTGCGGGCGGCGCCGGGATGCGCGCAGCAGTGGAGGCGGGTCCGCGGGCCCGCACCGCGGTGCTGACGAAGCTGTACCCGACGCGCAGCCACACCGGCGCGGCCCAGGGCGGTATGTGTGCCGCGCTGGCCAACGTCGAAGAGGACAACTGGGAGTGGCACACCTTCGACACGGTCAAGGGCGGCGACTACCTCGCCGACCAGGACGCGGTCGAGATCATGTGCAGGGAAGCCATCGACGCGGTGCTGGACCTCGAGAAAATGGGGATGCCGTTCAACCGCACCCCCGAGGGCCGCATCGACCAGCGCCGCTTCGGCGGGCACACCCGCGACCATGGCAAGGCTCCGGTCCGCCGAGCCTGTTACGCCGCCGACCGCACCGGCCACATGATCCTGCAGACGCTGTATCAGAACTGCGTCAAGCACGACGTCGAGTTCTTCAACGAGTTCTACGCGCTCGACATCGCGATCACCGAAACGCAGTCCGGCCCGGTGGCCACCGGCGTCATCGCCTATGAGCTGGCCACCGGCGACATCCACGTCTTCCACGCCAAGGCCATCGTGTTCGCCACCGGCGGGTCGGGCCGGATGTACAAGACGACCTCCAATGCGCACACGCTGACCGGGGACGGCCTCGGCATCATCTTCCGTAAGGGACTTCCCTTGGAGGACATGGAGTTTCACCAGTTCCATCCGACCGGTCTGGCCGGCCTCGGCATCCTGATCTCCGAGGCGGTGCGCGGCGAGGGTGGCCGGTTGTTGAACGGTGACGGCGAGCGCTTCATGGAGCGCTACGCGCCGACGATCGTCGACCTGGCACCGCGCGACATCGTCGCCAGGTCGATGGTGCTCGAGGTGCTCGAGGGCCGTGGCGCGGGGCCCAACAAGGACTACGTCTACATCGACGTGCGCCACCTCGGCGAGGACGTGCTCGAGGCCAAGCTGCCCGACATCACCGAATTCGCCCGCACCTACCTGGGCGTCGACCCGGTCAAGGAGCTCGTGCCGGTCTACCCGACGTGTCACTACGTGATGGGCGGCATCCCAACCAATGTCAACGGCCAGGTGCTGCGCGACAACACGACCATCGTCCCCGGGCTGTATGCCGCGGGTGAATGCGCGTGCGTGTCCGTCCACGGCGCCAACCGGCTGGGTACCAACTCGCTGCTGGACATCAACGTGTTCGGCCGTCGCGCGGGCATCGCCGCGGCCAACTACGCACTGGGACATGACCACGTCCCCCTTCCGCAGAATCCGGCGGGCATGGTGGTGGACTGGGTCGGCGACATCCTCTCCGAGCACGGCAACGAGCGCGTCGCTGACATCCGCGGGGCTCTGCAGCAGTCGATGGACAACAATGCCGCGGTGTTCCGCACCGAGGAGACACTCAAACAGGCGCTCACCGACATCCACGCGCTCAAGGAGCGGTACTCGCGAATCACGGTGCACGACAAGGGTAAGCGCTACAACAGCGATCTGCTCGAGGCGATCGAGCTCGGCTTCCTGCTCGAGCTCGCCGAGGTCACCGTCGTTGGGGCGTTGAACCGCAAGGAGTCTCGCGGCGGTCATGCCCGCGAGGACTACCCCAACCGCGACGACACGAACTACATGCGCCACACCATGGCCTACAAGGAGGGCGCGGACCTTCTGTCCGACATCCGGCTGGACTACAAGCCCGTGGTCCAGACGCGCTATGAGCCGATGGAACGGAAGTACTGATCAAATGACCCTAGCGCCTGACGTAAAAGGCCCGGCCACCAAAGATCCCGAGCTGCCGCCCGTGCCCGAGGGCGCGGTGATGGTGACGCTGAAGATCGCGCGGTTCAATCCGGAAGACCCGGACGCCTATGCCGATTCGGGCGGCTGGCAGAGCTTCCGGGTTCCGTGCCTGCCCACCGACCGGCTACTGAACCTGCTGCACTACGTGAAGTGGTACCTGGACGGCACGCTGACGTTCCGGCGGTCGTGCGCGCACGGGGTGTGCGGCTCGGATGCGATGCGGATCAACGGTGTCAACCGGTTGGCCTGCAAGGTGCTGATGCGCGACATGCTGCCGAAGAACCCGAAAAAGCAGCTCACCATCACCATCGAGCCGATCCGCGGGCTACCCGTCGAGAAGGACCTCGTCGTGGACATGGAGCCGTTCTTCGACGCCTACCGCGCGATCAAGCCGTACCTGGTCACCAGCGGCAATCCGCCTACGCGCGAACGGATTCAGAGCCAGACCGACCGGGCCCGCTACGACGACACCACCAAGTGCATCCTGTGCGCCTGCTGCACGACGAGCTGCCCGATCTACTGGAGCGAGGGGTCGTACTTCGGTCCCGCCGCGATCGTCAACGCGCACCGGTTCATCTTCGACAGCCGCGACGAAGCCGCCGCCGAGCGGCTCGACATCCTCAACGAGGTCGACGGGGTGTGGCGCTGCCGCACGACGTTCAACTGCACCGAGTCCTGCCCGCGCGGCATCCAGGTCACTCAGGCCATCCAGGAGGTCAAGCGCGCGCTGATGTTCGCGCGCTGATAGCGAACCGAAGCGCTCCTTTCGCCGTTGTTTCCACTACAACCCCCGAGAGGAGCGCAGTGTCGATACTGTCCTGGCAGCCCGTCGCCGACGGCGTGGCGCGCCTGTTCGCCCGAACCTTCAACACCGAGCCCAAGCCGGGCGTGCGATTCGGAGACATCGAGGGCGATACGAGCACCGACGTCGTCGCGACCCGGCACGGACCCACCGCGGTGACGATCTACCGGCCACCGCCCTCGGCAACACCGGGCCCCGGCGTCTACGTCAACATCCACGGCGGTGGTTTCGTCGCCGGCCATCCGGAGCAGGACGACCCGTGGTGTCGCTACCTGGCCGCGCACGCCGGGGTGGTCGTCGTCAACACCGACTATGTACTCGCGCCCGGCCACCGGTTCCCCACCGCGGCGCAACAATTGCTCGACGTGGTGCGGTGGGCGGCCGCCGAGGAACGGGACTGGGTTGGCAGCCGGTTGTGCGTCGGCGGACAGAGCGCCGGCGGCAACCTGTCGGCCGCGGTCAGCCGGATGGCCCTCGAAGAAGGGGGCCCGGCGATCGCGCTGCAGGTGCTGCACTATGCGCCGCTGGACCTGGTGACACCGGCTGCGGAGAAGCGCTCTCCGCTGGGTCGTGACGCCATGCTCAAACCGTGGATGGCTGAGGTCTTCGACACGGCCTACATTCCGCGGCGCGAGGACCGCACTCACCGGTTCGCCTCGCCGGCGTGGGGGTCCAACGCCGACGACCTCGCCGGGATCGCCCCCGCGGTCGTCATCACCACCGAGTTCGACATCCTCCGCGACGAAGGCGTCCGGTACGCCGCCAAGTTGGACGCCGCGGGCTCGCTGGTGCGCCATCACGATGTCGTCGGCGTCGACCACGGCTACAACGTCCGAAGCGACAACACCGACGTGACGCGGCGCATGTACGACGTGCTCGTGGACCACGTGCGCGACGCGACCGCTCCGCGGACCTGACCGCGAATCCGCCGCGGGCGGTCACACATCGGCGGGCTGTCTCGTCTAACCGGTATGACCGAGAACGCACAGAAAACACGTATCGAACCCCTGCCCCCGCAACGCGCCTCGCTGCTGACCAAGCTCCTGTACCGGGTGGCCAAGCGCCGGTTCGGCGAGGTCCCCGAGCCCTTCGCCGTCGCGGCGCATCACCCCCGGTTGATGATCGCCAACGTCGTGCACGAAGGCATGCTGCAGTCGGGATCCAAGAAGCTACCCACGAGCGTCCGCGAGCTCGCGGTGTTCTGGGCCGCACGGACGGTCGGATGCTCGTGGTGCGTCGACTTCGGCGCAATGCTGCAACGCCTCGACGGCCTCGACGTCGACCGCCTCAAGCACATCGACGAGTACGCGACATCGCCGCTGTTCTCCGACGACGAGCGCGCGGCGATCGCCTACGCCGACGCGATGACCGGCGATCCGCACACCATCACCGACGAACAGGTCGACGACCTTCGCCAACGGTTCGGCGACGACGGTGTCATCGAGTTGACGTATCAGATCGGTGTCGAGAACATGCGGGCACGGATGTACTCGGCGCTGGGCATCACCGAGCAGGGCTTCGGCTCTGGCGACGCGTGCCGGGTTCCGTGGGCTTCCGACGAGCGCTTGCGCGAGGAGACGACGGCTACCGACGAGCCCTCAGCGGCGAACCGGTGAACTTGTCCGGGTTGGCGATATCCCATATCGCGCAGACCTTGCCGTCGCGCACGGTCATCGCGGTGACCCGCGGCATCATCTCCGGATAGCCGTCGCGGGCCGGCGATCCCGGCGTCCAGCTGCCGAACTGGCCGTTGATCAGCGCAGGCACACCCGCCTCGAGCCAGGACGGTCCATAGCGGCGGGCCAGCCCGAACAGGAACCGAGCCACTTTCTCCGGTCCGCGGATGACGCGCGGCGCGGTCGGCGCTCTGCGGTTCGAGTCCCCGGTGAAGGTGACATCGGGATGAAGCAGTGCCACAACGGCTTCCATGTCACCGTCGGCGAGCGCCGCCATCAGCGCACCCGCCACCTCGTTGTGGGCGTCATCGGGTACTGGCGGCGGAGCGTCCGCGACGGCACGCCGGGCCCGCGAGGCCAGCTTCCGCGCCGCCGCCTCGCTGACACCGAGCACGTCGGCGACCTCGCCGAACGGCACCGAGAAGCCGTCGTGCAGCACGAACGCCACCCGCTGATCCGGGTTGAGCCGTTCGAGCACCACCATGGCGGCGAACCGGGCGTCCTCGCCGGCGACCACCGACGCCAACGGGTCATCGCCGTCCAGCGCAGTGACGACCGGCTCCGGAAGCCATTCCCCGACATAGGTTTCGCGCCGATGCGCCGCCGAACGAAGCCGGTCCAGGCCCAACCGGCTGACCACCGTCGTCAGCCATGCCCGCAGGTCCTTGATCGACTCGTGGTGGGCGCCGTTCCAGCGCAACCAGGCATCCTGCACGATGTCCTCGGCGTCGGCCACCGTGCCCGTGAGCCGGTAGGCGACGGACAACAGGTGCGGCCGCAGCTCCTCGAACTCGTCGACCCGCGCGCTGGCGGTCATTCGGTCAGCCTAGTGCGCCAACACTTCCAGCGTGGCGTGCCCGCCGCGGTGCATGTCGCTTGCTAGGTTCGACCCCGTCATAGCCGGACTTATCGAGGGGACGCCGTTGATCGAGATGCGGGCAGCGCTGCTGCTGGCGACGGGACTGATTGCGGTACCGGGGATCCCGATGGCCGCCGCGGCAATGGTCGAAGACGACGCCTGGCAGCCGAGTTCCGAAACGACGGTGCTGACCAGCGAGGACGGCAACGAGATCTCCGTCGCCGGCCCTGCGGGCTGGGATGCCCGCGAATTCGGCAACGGGGTCGGCTACCGCTCCGGTGACGAGCTGGTCATCGTGCAGGTCTTCGACCGGGGAGGCCGAGACGTCGACGCGGTTGCGCGGCGGCTCATGCGGGCCGACCGCATCACCGGTTCCAGCGCCGCGATGACAGGCGAAATCGTCACGACCGCCGACGGCACCCTCACCGGTGTGGGATGTGAGCTCGTCGCGGAGGACCGGCTGGGCGAATGCGCCTTCCTGGCCGACGACGACGTGATCGTGTGGGTTCAGACCCTGGGCACGGCCGACCAGCCCGCACCGCCGCTGGACCTCGTGGTGGCACCGATCGGAAGGGAACTGCCGTGAGTGACCAGACGGTGCCGCAACGGCGTCCTGTGGTGTACCGACCCGAGTCCGCGGTGTTCTGGGTGTTCGTGGTGGCGCTGATTCTCGGAACGCTCGCGCTGCTCGACGATTCCGGCCCGGTCATCCGTGCGACGCTCGACGCCAACATCGCCCTGTCGTGGCTATGGCTGCTGTTCATCGCGTTCATGGTGTGGCTGATCTTCCGGTTCGACCCGTTTCGTAGTGGGCGGCGTTATCCGCAGGCCCTCGTGGCGGGCTTCGCACTGGGCGGCACCGCAGCTGTGGCGATGGCGATGAGCGGCAACGGTGGTCTCGGCCAATTGTGGAGCATGGTGCTGGCGCCGGAGACGTTCACCGACTGGGAGGCCGCGCTCACCGCACCCATCATCGAGGAAGCGTCCAAGGCGTTGTGCGCGGCGGTGGTGCTGGTGCTGGGTGCCCATGTGTTGAACCGCATTTCGCATGCGCTGATGGTCGGGATGTTCGTCGGCTTCGGTTTCGACCTGATGGAAGACCTGTCCTACGCGGCGAACAGCGCGCTCCAGGACCTCGACTCGGATATGGCCGGTGCGGGTGGAAACCTCGTCGTGCGGTTCTTCACCGCCGTGCCGGCGCACTGGACCTATACGGCGCTGACATCGGTGGGCGTGCTGCTGTTGCTGCCGTCGTTCCGCGACCGCGAGCGATGGTCGACCGGGCGGCGGCTGGCCATCGCGTGCGGACTGCTTCTGAGCGGCCCGCTGCTGCACTTCACCTGGAACGCACCGGGTCCGGTGGCGGCGATGCCGCTCAAGATGCTCGGCAGCCTGGCGTTCTTCCTCATCGTCGCGGCCTTGTTGCTACGTGACGAGCGGCGCTGGGTGATCGCCCGCATCGAGGCCGGCCGCGCCAGCGGCGAACTCGCCACCATCGGCGAAGACGTTCTGGATTCGCTGCCGACGCGACGCCGCCGCCGCGCCCTGCGCAAGTCGGCCAAACGGTCCGGTGGCCGCGCCGCGGCCAAAGCGGTCAAGGCCCAGCAGCGCGCCGCCCTCGACCGTATCCAGGGCTACGGCGAGACTACGGTTTCTGACGAATTCGGCTCGGATTCCGTCAGAAACAGCACTCTCGGCGCAGCGCGAAACGGTTAGCGCTTGGCGAAAACCGTGCGGTGCCACTCTTTTTCGGCAACCCCGGTGATGTCACTCATCACGTGCTTGACGGCGAGGTACTCCTCGAGCGAGTAGTCGCTCATGTCCTTGCCGAACCCGGAGGCCCCGACGCCGCCGTGCGGCATCTCGCTGATGATCGGGATGTGGTCGTTGATCCACACGCAGCCGGCCTTGATCTCCCGCGACGCCCGTTGCGCGCGGTAGACGTCGCGGGTCCACGCTGAGGCCGCCAAGCCGTACGCGGTGTCGTTGGCCTGCCGCAGCGCGTCGTCGTCGTCGGTGAACGAGCGCACCGTGAGGACCGGTCCGAAGATCTCGTCGCGATACACCTCGGACCGCTCTTCGACGTCGGCGATCACGGTCGGCAGATAGAACGAACCCGGCCGGTCGGGGGCCGACCCGCCGCACACGATCCGTCCGCCCTCCCCCGGCGCCCGCTCGACCATGCCGGCCACCTTCGCCCGGTGCGCCATTGAGATCAGCGGTCCGAGGTCGGTGTCCGGGTCCTGTGGGTCGCCGACGACGACCTTGGAGAACACCTCGGCAACGCCCGCGACGAAATCGTCGTAGAGCTCGCGCGCGACGATCGCCCGCGTCGCCGCCGTGCAGTCCTGACCGGTGTTGATCAGCGCGCCGGCCGCAGCGCCCTGGACGGCGGCGTCGAGATCTGCGTCGTCGAACACCACGAACGGCGCCTTGCCGCCGAGCTCGAGCTGCACCCGGTGGCCGTGCACCGCCGCCGCAGCCATCACCTTGCGGCCCACGGGCGTCGACCCGGTGAAGGTCACGACGTCGACGTCGCGGTGGCCGGCCAGCGCCGTGCCGACCTCGCCGCCGAGTCCTGTGACCACATTGAAGACGCCGTCGGGCAGGCCCGCCTCCTTGGCGAGGCGCGCGAGCGTCAACGTGGTCAACGGTGTCAACTCACACGGTTTGATCACCACCGAACAGCCGGCGGCCAACGCGGGCAATACTTTCCACACCGCCATCTGCAACGGATAGTTCCACGGCGTGATGGTGGCGACCACACCGACCGCCTCACGCCGGATGCTCGAGGTGTGATCGGCGGAATACTCGGCGCTCGCCTTGCCTTCCAGGTGGCGCGCCGCGCCGGCGAAGAAGTCGATGTTGTCGACGCTGCCGGGCACGTCGAATTCGGCGGCCAGCCGCACCGGCTTACCGGTCTGGCTGACCTCCTCGGCGACCAGTGCCTCCGCGCTCTCGCCCGCCAGGTGCGCCAGCTTGAACAGGACAGCCGAGCGGTCCGCTGGCGTGGCGGTGGACCATTCGGTCAACGCCGCGCGGGCCGAGGCCACCGCGGTGTCCACGTCGGCGGGCGTGCCCAACGCGTATTCGGCGACGGCCTGCCCGGTCGCGGGGTCGGTGACCCGGTGGGCGGGTCCGCCGGTCGCCACCGCGGCGCCGTCGATCCAGCTGCCCGCCACACTGGCGGAAACGGATGTCGCAGTCATGGCCATACGCTAACGGACCCCTACGCTTTCCCATAGCCGAGCCGGGCCCGAACGAGTGATTTCATGGCTGTGGTTGCCTCTGACGACGAATTCCGTGCACAATCACTGGCATGCCTACTCCGGGTGCGACGCACGGCCTCGGCCCCGTTTCGTTCCGACTCAACCAGTCCCGTCCCGGCGCCGCGTTTCCGCTCGACGACTTGAGCAAGCAGATCATCGAGAAGCTGCAGCAGGACGGCCGCCGCTCGTATGCGGGCATCGGCAAGTCGGTCGGGTTGTCCGAGGCCGCCGTCCGGCAGCGGGTGCAACGCATGGTCGACGCCGGTGTCATGCAGATCGTCGCCGTCACCGATCCCATGCAACTGGGTTTCGCCCGCCAGGCGATGATCGGGATCCGCTGCACCGGCGACACGACCAAGGTGGCCGAAAAGCTGGCCGCCATCGATTCCGTCGACTACGTGGTGCTCACCGCCGGATCCTTCGACGCCATCGTCGAGGTGGTCTGCGAGGACGACGACGACCTGCTCGACCTGCTCAACACCCAGATCCGAGCGCTGCCGGGAGTGATATCCACCGAGACACTCGTTTACCTGAAACTCGTCAAGCAGCAATACAATTGGGGCACTCGATGACTTCAACCCTTTCGGCCGACCTCGGCGCGAAAGCCAACCGTCACCTGTGGGGTCACTTCGCCCGGCACGGCGCCGGCATCACTCCGCCGATCATCACACGCGGTGAGGGTGTCACGATCTGGGACAGCACCGGCAAGAGCTACATCGACGGGCTGTCAGGGCTTTTCGTGGTCCAGGTCGGGCACGGCCGCCAGGAATTGGCCGAGGCCGCCGCCAAACAGGCCGAGCAGTTGGCATTCTTCCCGCTGTGGTCTTACGCCACGCCGACCGCGATCGAACTCGCCGAACGCGTCGCCGGTTACGCACCCGGCGATCTGAACCGGGTGTTCTTCACCACCGGTGGCGGCGAAGCCGTCGAGTCGGCGTGGAAACTGGCCAAGAACTATTTCAAGCTGACCGGCAAACCCGGTAAGCACAAGGTGGTTTCGCGTTCCATCGCCTATCACGGCACACCGCAGGGGGCGCTGGCGATCACCGGGTTGCCGGTGTTCAAGGCACCGTTCGAGCCGCTGACACCGGGCGGCTTCCGGGTGCCCAACACGAACTTCTACCGCGCCCCCGCGCCGTACCAGGGCGACGAGAAGGCGTTCGGACAGTACTGCGCCGACCGCATCGCCGAAGCCATCGAATTCGAGGGCCCCGACACCGTCGCGGCCGTCTTCCTCGAACCGGTGCAGAACGCGGGCGGCTGCTTCCCGCCGCCGCCAGGGTATTTCGAGCGGGTCCGGGAGATCTGCGACGAGTACGACGTGCTGCTGGTGTCCGACGAGGTCATCTGCGCATACGGCCGGATCGGGTCGATGTTCGCCTGTGACGACTTCGGCTACGTCCCCGACATCATCACCTGCGCAAAGGGTTTGACGTCCGGCTACTCGCCGATCGGTGCGATGGTCGCCAGCGACCGGTTGTTCGAGCCGTTCAACGACGGCAAGACCATGTTCGCGCACGGCTACACCTTCGGCGGGCATCCGGTGTCGTCGGCGGTGGCGCTGGCCAATCTCGACATCTTCGAACGCGAGGGGCTCAACGACCACGTCAAGGAGAACGCGCCGAGATTCCGGGCCACCCTCGAGCAGTTGTACGACCTGCCGATCGTCGGCGACGTTCGCGGCGAGGGCTACTTCTACGGCATCGAACTGGTCAAGGACAAAGCCACCAAGGAGACCTTCAACGACGAGGAGTCCGAGCGGATGCTGCGCGGGTTCCTGACCCCCGCCCTCTTCGAGGCCGGCCTGTACTGCCGCGCTGATGACCGCGGCGATCCGGTCGTCCAGTTGGCCCCGCCTCTGATCAGCGGCCAGAAGGAATTCGACGCGATCTACCAGATCATGCGCGACGTGCTCGCCGAAGCCGGCCGCCGCATCTGAGTTTGCGCGAGACTGGCGGCGTGTCCACCGAGCCGAAGCCCAAGAAGCCGCCGATCGATCCCGTCCGCTGGCAGCCGCCGCCCGTCGATCCGCTTCCAGATCTGCCGTCGGCCGACCTGACCGTCGTCAACGTGCCCGGCAACGCGCCCGAGGACGTGGTGGTCGACGCCGAGGGCGCCATCTGGGCAGGCCTCGACGACGGCCGCATCGTTCGCATCGCGCCCGCTGGTGGCGACCCGGTCGTCGTCGCCACCACCGAGGGCCGGCCGCTGGGCATGCACGTCGCGCATGACGGCCGGATCCTGGTCTGCACCAGCCCCGGCGGCCTGATGTCGATGGACCCATCAAGCGGTACGGTGCAGACGCTCGTGGCTGAAGTCGACGACCGGCGACTGATGTTCTGCTCGAACGTCACCCAATCACCGGATGGCACAATCTATTTCACCGAGTCGACGAGCGCGTTCGACTACGCCCACTTCAAGGGCGCGGTGATGGAGGCGCGCCCGCGCGGCAGCCTGTTCCGCCGCGATGCGGACGGCACCGTGCTCACCGCGGTGGCGGGGCTGTATTTCGCCAACGGTGTCACCCCGACCGCCGACGGGTCGGCGTTGGTGTTCGCCGAGACGATGGGGCGCCGGCTGTCGAAGTTCTGGCTCACCGGCGAGCGCGCCGGGTCGGTGACCCCGCTTCGGGCGAACCTGCCCGGCCATCCCGACAACCTGTCCACCGGCGCCGACGGCCGCATCTGGTGTGCGATGGTCTCACCGCTCAACACCGCCGCCGAATGGCTCGCACCGCGCTGGCCCGCCCTGCGCAAGTTGTTGTGGAAGCTGCCCGACAAGCTGCAGCCCCAGATCAAGCCCGAGGTGTGGGCGGTGGCGTTCGATCCCGACACCGGTGACGTCGTCGCGGGCATCCGCTGCGAGCATCCGCACTTCGGCATGGTGACCGGTCTGGTCGAATCCGAGGGCCGGCTGTGGATGGGCAGCATCGGGTTCCCCGCCGTCGCGCACGTCGACGTCGCGTCGCTGTCGATCCGCTAAGTCACAAATGAAACTCAAGTAACACCAGTCACAGCGCGCCTACGCGCGATCCGCCCTTTCGCGGCTTAATGTGCGGTCACGATGGCGAAGTTTCGAAATCCGCTGCACCGCGCCGCCGTACTGGCCACCGCCTTGTTCGTGGCCGCGGGACCGGCCGTGGCAAGCGCGCAGCCGCCGGCCGCCCCCGAGGCGAGCGCATGCCCGTACCGCGAGGTGACGCCGCCCGCGGTCGACGCATCCGAGGTGCCCAAACCGGGTCAGGCGCCGCCCGCGCCGCTGCCGGTGCCGGCCACGCCGATGGGTGGCGAGAAGCTCTCCGGCTGCGGAGTCATCACCGCGCCGGGCACCCCGCCACTACCCAACGACATCTCGGCCGAGGCGTGGCTGGTGGCCGACCTCGACTCCGGAGACGTCATCGCCGCCAAGGATCCGCACGGCAGGCACCGGCCCGCCAGCATCGTCAAGGTGCTGACCGCCATGGCGGCGATCAAGGAGCTGCCGCTGCACAAGGTCGTTCCCGGCACCGCCGAGGACGCCGCCCAGGAGGGCACCAAGGTCGGGGTCGGCGAGGGCGGCCACTATTCGATCAACGACCTGCTGCACGGGCTGCTGATGTACTCGGGCAACGACGCCGCGTTCGCACTGGCCCGCCAGATGGGCGGCTGGGACGCCACGCTGCACAAGCTCAACGACCTGGCCCGCAAGCTGGGCGGCCTCGACACCCGCGTCGCCACGCCGTCCGGGCTCGACGGTCCCGGCATGAGCACCTCGGCCTACGACATGGCGCTGTTCTATCGATATGCCTGGCGCAACCCGGTTTTCAGCGACATCGTGTTGACCCGCGCATTCGACTTCCCCGGCCGCGGCGACGTCGGCTACCCCATCGAGAACGACAACAAGCTCCTGCTCAACTATCCCGGCGCGATGGGCGGTAAGACCGGCTATACCGACGACGCCGGCCAGACGTTCGTCGGCGCCGCCGACCGCGACGGCCGCCGACTGGTCGCCGTGCTCCTCAAGGGCACCCGCCAACCGATCGCACCCTGGGAGCAGGCCGCGCATCTCCTCGACTACGGCTTCGCCACGGCGCCGGGCACCAGCGTCGGCACACTGATCGAGCCCGACCCGTCGTTGCTCGGAACCAAGCCGGGCGCCGACGGCACCAACCCCGCGGTCAACGCGGCCCCGATGATGTCGGACATCGACGCGATGCCGGTGCGGGTCGGTGTCGCGGTGGTCGGCAGCATGATCGTGTTCTCGTTGATCATGGGCGCGCGGTCGCTGAACCGGCGCCCGCAGCACTAACCCCAGCGGCGCAACAGCTGCTCCGCCTCGGTGCAGAGCCGTTCGACCACGTCGGCCGCGGAGCGCGTTTCGCGGACCATTCCGACGCCCTGGCCGGCGTTGACGGGCGCCACCGAGTAGTCCTCGGCGGCTGCGGCGGCGGCCAGTACGGCGCGCGCGTCGGCATCGATGAGGTCCTCGCGCCCGTCGAAGCGGTCGACGAACTGGTTGCGTAGCACCCGCTCGGGAAACGTTGTCGGCCAAGGGTAATCGAGAGCAATGTCGAAGACGCGCGTCGTCACAGTATCCTCTCCCGATGCGCGCAGCAGTTGCTCGCGGGCGCCATCGGACGTCGTCGCTTCGGTGCAGGTTATGAACGCCGTACCCAGCCAGGCGCCCGAGGCTCCAGCGGCCAGCACCGCCGCAAGCCCACGGCCCGTGCCGATACCCCCGGCGGCCAGCACGGGCACCGTCACCGCGTCGAGCACCTCCGCGAGCAACGGCAGGGTGCCGATGCGCGCCTCGCCGTGCCCGCCGCCCTCCGCCCCGCGCGCGACGATCACGTCGACACCCGCGTCGGCCGCCCGCCGCGCACCGGTCACATCGGCGACCTGGGCGGCCACCGACACGCCGGCGTCGTGGGCCCGCTGAACCCAGGACCATTCGTCGCCGAAGCTGACGGCCAGCAGCGCGGGCTTCGCGGCGAGCGCCACCTCCAACAGTTCCGGCTCTGCCGCCGTCACCCAGTGCACGAGCCCGATACCGAACGGACGCCCGAGCCCCGACACGTGCGGCAGTTCGGTCGCCAACTTCGCGGCGGTGGCCGAACTCCCCATCCCGACCATGCCGAGGCCGCCCGCCCGGGATACCGCGGCGGCCAGGACCCCGCCCGCGGTGCCGCCCATCGGCGCGTTGACGATCGGCACCTCGAGGCCGATGCGGCGGGACCACGGCGTCGCAAGGGGCACGGATGCGACGTTACCGCTTTGTTACGGTGGGGCGGTCAGCAGTCGACACCGGACGAGCGGCGCCGTACCCGGCCAGCGACAAGACGGCGTTTCGGAGGTGTTGCTTCATGCCCTGGGTCATCCTCATAGCTTCGGGTGCGTTCGAAGCTGTGTGGGCGGTCGCCCTGAGCAAGTCGGAAGGTTTCACCCGCCCGGTTCCGATCACCGTTTTCGTTGTGGCGCTGATCATCTCGATGGGCGGCCTGGGTATCGCCCTGCGAGATCTGCCCGTCGGCACCGGGTATGCAGTGTGGGTGGGCGTGGGCGCCGCGCTCACCGTCGCCTATGCGCTGGCCACCGGCGAGGAGAGCGCGTCACCGATCAAGGTGGCACTGCTGCTCGGCATCATCGGTTGCGTGGTCGGCCTGCAGCTGGTCAGCCAGAATCAATGACGCCGTCGGAGCTTCGAAATCCCTAGCGCGCCAAGCGCTCCCGCCGCCGCAGCGGTCAGCACACCGCTAACCCCGACACCCTCGTGCACCTGCACCCGGGGGGCGATCTGCACGAGCCCGGGCGGCGGGAGCGGTGCGGCCTCCATGTTCTCGATCGACGTGGCCGCCCACGCCGTGGCGAAGAGGATGAGCCGAGCGGTGATGTAGGCGAACACCATCAGGCCGAGAACCGGGCCGAACGTCGCCCCGGCCGGGCCGGTCACCACCGAGCGCAGGTAGATCGACGCCACCTGCTTGAAGACCTCGAACGCGACCGCCGCGAGCAGCCCGGCCCGCATCGCCGAGTGAAAGCTGATCGATTCGCGGGGCAACCGCGCGATGATCCAGGTGAACAGCAGCCAGCTGATCAACACCGAGAACGCCAGCGAGATCACCCGCAGCAGGATGCTCATGCCCGGAACATCGCCCAGCCCAACCCATTCGACGGCCTTGCGGGCCACTCCAGAGCTGCTCACCACGGTCAGCGCGATGGTGGCCGCGATCGCCAGGAACAGGCCGGCGATGGCCGTCAGGTCCGACAACTTCGTGCGCACGAAGCCGGGGGTTTCGCGTCGCATCAGGCCCCACATCTGGCTCAGCGCCTCGCGCAGGTTGGCCATCCAGCCGAGCCCGGCCCATGCCGCGGTGGCCAGCCCGATGATCCCGACCGAGGTGCGGGACTCGATCGCGGAGTCCATCAGTTCGACGAGCTGCGTGGCGACGTCGCCGGACACCGACGCCCGGATCCGGTCCTGAATGTCGGCGAGCAGTTCGGGCTGGCTGACCAGGATGAAACCGCCGATCGCGAATCCGACCATCAACAGCGGGAACATCGCGAAGACCGTGAAGTACGTGATGCCCGCCGCGTAGAAGTCGCCCTTGCTGTCGTTGTAGCGCTCCTGCGCCCGCATGACGTGGTCGAACCATTCGTGCCGCGCGCGCAGCCGGTCGATGAACCCCTTCTTCTCGTCGGGCGCTTCCGGCTCACCCGGAGGTTTCACAACAGCCTCCCCACGTCAGCCCCCCGGCCGCAGAAACCCCAACCGGTCATATACCCGGCGCAGTGTCGTCGCAGACACGTCGCGGGCCCGTTCGGCGCCCACCGCCAGAATCGATTCCAATTCGGCGGGATCGGCGAGCAGTTCGTCGACCCGTTCCTTGATGGGTGTCACGAACTCGACGACGGCCTCCGCGGTGTCCGCCTTGAGGTCGCCGTATCCGCGGCCCGCGTAACCCTCGACGAGCTTGTCGATGTCGGAGCCGGTGACCGCCGACTGGATGGTCAGCAGGTTCGAGACGCCGGGTTTGGCGTCGGGGTCGTATCGCACCTCGCGGTCGCTGTCGGTGACGGCCGAGCGGATCTTTTTGGCCGACGTCTTCGGATCGTCGAGCAGGCCGATCAGGCCGGCCTCGGTGCCCGCGGATTTGCTCATCTTCGACGTCGGGTCCTGCAGGTCGTAGATCTTGGCCGTCGCCTTCGGGATCATCGGCTCGGGAATGACGAAGGTGTCCGGAAAGCGCGAGTTGACCCGTTGCGCCACATCGCGTGCCAACTCCAGGTGCTGGCGTTGGTCCTCCCCGACCGGGACGAGCTCGGTGTCGTACAGCAGCACATCGGCGGCCATCAGCACCGGATAGGTGAACAACCCCACGGTGGTGGCCTCGCTGCCTTCCTTCTGCGACTTGTCCTTGAACTGCGTCATCCGCGACGCCTGCCCGAAACCGGTGAAACAGCCGAGCACCCAGGCCAATTCGGCGTGCGCCGGAACGTGGCTCTGCACGAAGATCGTGCTGCGGCCCGGGTCGATACCCAGCGCCAGGTACTGCGCGGCGGTGACCAGCGTGCGCCGCCGCAGCCGTTCGGGGTCCTGCGGGATCGTGATCGCATGCAGGTCCACCACACAGAAGAACGCGTCGTGGTCGTCTTGAAGCCCGACCCACTGCTGGATCGCTCCCAGCGCGTTGCCGAGATGCAGAGAGTCGGAGGTCGGTTGGACACCGGAGAAGACGACGGGATTGCGCGAACTGCTCATGATCGTCCGATCATTTCACGCGAGCCGTACTCGACGGTCACCGGCGCGTGGTCCGACCAGCGCAACGCATACGCCTCGGCGCGCTCCACGCGGGCGGCAACGGCCCGTTCCGCCAGGGCTTTCGTGGCCAACTGGTAGTCGATGCGCCAGCCGGCGTCGTTGTCGAAGGCGCGGCCCCGCCACGACCACCACGCGTACGGACCCGGCTGGTCGGGGTGCAACTCGCGCACCACATCGACCCAACCCGAGGCGAGCAGGTCGGTGAGCCACTGCCGTTCGCCGGGCAGGAACCCGGACTTCTTGAGGTTGCCCTTCCAGTTCTTGATGTCGTTCTCGGTGTGGGCGATGTTCCAGTCGCCGCACACGACGGCCTCGGACTCGACCAGCTTCGCCATCCGCGCCGCGAGCTCGGCCATGAACCGTTCCTTCTCGAGCTGGCGGTCGGTCTCCGCCTCGCCGGTCTGGACGTAGACGCTCGCGACCGTCACCCCCGCGGTGTCGACCTCCAGATAGCGGCCGTGCGCGCCGAACTCGTCGGACTCGAGCAGCCGGGACGCCGAGATCGGGTGGCGCGACAGCACGGCCACGCCGCTACGGCCCTTGATGTGCGGTTCGGCCGAGGCGAGGCGCCAACCGTCGGCCAGGGCGGGCGCCAACGCGGCCGCGAGCTGGGCATCGTCGGCGCGGGTTTCCTGCAGGCAGATCACATCGGCGGTGGTCGACGCCAGCCACGGCAGCAGGCCTCGGTTCTGCGCAGAACGCTCTTTGACCGCGGCGCGGATGCCGTTGACGTTGATGGTGCTGACGATCAGCGAGGTCACAGCGGCAGACCATACCGACGCACTTGCGGTACCGGCGGTATCGCCTTTACTGTCGGGCTGATGGCTAGAAACTTGCCGCGCGACCCGCTCCACGTCGGCTCAGGCGAGCCCATCGTGTTGCTACACCCGTTCATGATGTCGCAGAACGTGTGGAAAAAAGTCGCCCCGCTCATCGCCGACACCGGCCGCTACGAGGTACTGGCCCCGACGATGCCCGGGCACAACGGCGGGGTGAAGGGGCACCGTTTCCTGGACACCAAAGAGCTCGCCGACGACGTCGAACGCAGAATGGACGCGCTGGGCTGGGACACCGCGCACATCGTCGGCAACTCGCTCGGCGGCTGGGTGGCCTTCGAGTTGGAGCGCCGCGGCCGGGCCCGCACGCTGACCGGGATCGCACCGGCGGGCGGATGGCGCAAGTTCACCCCCGCCAAGTTCGAGATCGTCGGCAAGTTCCTGGCCGGCTTCCCGGTGTGGGTGTTCACGCTGGTGTTCCGGCAACGTGTCCTGAAGCTTCCCTTTACGCGCTGGCTGGCGCACTTCCCGATCAGCGCCACGCCGGACCGATTGTCCGACGACGACCTGCTCGACATCATCGACGACGTCACCCACTGCCCGGCCTACTACCAGCTGCTGGTGAAGTCGCTGCTGACCCCGGGGCTGATGGAACTGGCCGAGAGCGCGTGCCCCACCCACCTGGTGATCTGCGAGAAGGACCGGGTGCTGCCGCATCCGCGGTTCACCCGGCACTTCACCGCGCAGCTGCCGTCGAGTACGCAGGTCACGCACCTCGACGACGTCGGCCACATCCCGATGTACGAGGCGCCGCAGCGCGTGGCCGATCTGATCGTCGAGTTCGTCGACCGCCACGCCGCCCCGCCGCGGGAGGCGCTCGGCGGTTAGAGCTGGGTCACCGGCTCGCTCGTCGCGCCCTCCAGCACCGAGTTCAACGTCTTACTGGGTCGCATCACCGCGGTGGTCTTCTCCGGGTCCGGGTAGTAGTACCCGCCGATGTCGACCGAGTCGCCCTGCACCTCGATGAGTTCGTTGACGATCGCATCTTCGTTGTGGGCCAACGACTTCGCGAGGTCGGCGAAGTGGTCGGCGAGCTCCTTGTCGTCGGTCTGCTCGGCGAGCTCCTGCGCCCAGTACATCGCGAGATAGAACTGGCTGCCCCGGTTGTCGAGCTCACCGGTCTTGCGTGACGGGCTCTTGTTGTTGTCCAACAGCTTTCCGATGGCCGAGTCCAGCGTCTTGCCCAGCAGAACGGCCCGCTTGTTGTCGGTCTTGCGCCCGATGTCCTCGAAACACGCTCCCAGAGCAAGGAACTCGCCGAGCGAATCCCAGCGCAGGTGGTTCTCCTCGACCAGCTGGTGGACGTGCTTGGGCGCCGAACCACCCGCACCGGTCTCGTACATGCCGCCTCCGGCCATCAGCGGCACGATCGACAGCATCTTCGCGCTGGTGCCCAGTTCCAGGATCGGGAAGAGGTCAGTCAGGTAGTCGCGCAGGATGTTCCCGGTCACGGCGATGGTGTCCTGGCCGCGGATCAACCGTTCCAGCGTGTACCGCATGGCCCACACCTGCGGCATGATCTGGATGTGTAGGCCCTCGGTGTCGTGCTCCTTGAGGTACTCCTTGACCTTCTTGCGCAGCTCCACCTCGTGCGGACGCTCGGTGTCGAGCCAGAACAGCGCGGTCATGTCCGAGGCCCGCGCCCGCGTCACGGCCAGCTTCACCCAGTCGCGGATCGCGGCGTCCTTGACCACCGGCATACGCCAGATGTCGCCGGTCTCGACGTTCTGGGTCATCAGCACCTCACCGGTGTCGACGTCGACGATGTCGGCGACGCCGTCCTCGGGGATCTCGAACGTCTTGTCGTGGCTGCCGTACTCCTCGGCCTTCTGCGCCATCAGCCCGACGTTGGGCACGGTGCCGATGGTGGTCGGATCGAACTGGCCGTGGGTCTTACAGAAGTTGACCATCTCCTGATAGATCCGGCTGAACGTGGACTCGGGGTTCACCGCCTTGGTGTCCTTGGTGCGCCCGTCAGCGCCGTACATCTTGCCGCCGAGCCGGATCATGGCCGGCATCGACGCGTCGACGATCACGTCGCTGGGCGAGTGGAAGTTCGTGATGCCGCGGGCCGAATCCACCATCGCCAGTTCCGGCCGGTGCTCGTGCACGGCGTGGATGTCCTGGACGATCTCCTCGCGCTGGGAAGCCGGCAGCGCCTGGATCTTGTCGTACAGGTCGGACATGCCGTTGTTGACGTTCACGCCGAGCTCATCGAGCACCTTCTGATGCTTGGCGAACGCATCCTTGTAGAACACCTTCACCGCGTGCCCGAACACGATCGGGTGCGACACCTTCATCATCGTGGCCTTGACGTGCAGCGAGAACATCACGCCGGTCTTGTAGGCGTCCTCGATCTGTTCTTCGAAGAACTCGCAGAGCGCCTTGCGGCTCATGAACATGCTGTCGATGATGTCGCCCTCGTCGAGGGCCACCTCCGGCTTGAGCACCAGGGTTTTACCGCTCTTGGTGGTGAGCACCATCTTGACCTTGCGGTCCTTGTCGAGCGTCATCGACTTCTCGCCGTGGTAGAAGTCGCCCGTCTTCATGGTCGCCACATGTGTGCGCGACGCCATCGACCACTCACCCATGCTGTGCGGATGCTTGCGCGCGTACTCCTTGACCGCCTTGGGGGCGCGCCGGTCCGAGTTACCCTGGCGCAGAACGGGATTGACCGCGCTGCCGAGAATCTTGGCGTAGCGATCCTTGATCGCTTTTTCTTCGTCGTTCTTCGGTTCACCCGGGTAGTCGGGCAGGTCGTAACCCTTGGCCTTGAGCTCCTTGATCGCGGCCAGCAGCTGCGGCACCGAGGCGCTGATATTGGGCAGCTTGATGATGTTGGTGTCCGGTTTCTCGGTGAGCTCACCCAGCCGCGCCAGGTTGTCGGGGACACGCTGCTCATCGGTGAGGCGGTCGGAGAACTCCGCGAGAATGCGTGCGGCCACCGAGATGTCACTGGTCTCGACGTTGATGCCCGCCGGTTCGGTGAAGGTCCGAATGATCGGCAGGAACGCGTAGGTCGCCAGCAGCGGCGCCTCGTCGGTCAGCGTGTAGATGATGGTCGGCTGCTCGGCAGTCATGGTGGGGTTCTCCCGGCTCGCTAATCGGTCAGGCCTCGGTCAGTCGACTACCAGTATTGCGCCGTACCCGACCCTCTGTGTGAGCCAGGGGGTCCGGCGGGAGGACTGTGATCGGCTACTGACGGGTAGCCGGCCGACGGCATCCCTCGCTGGCACGACGCGGCTGACGTGCGATAAGCTTCTCAGCGGTCATGAGTGCCAGCGACAAGCCCCGGCTTGCTGGTCGGCAACCCTCCAACCGCGGTGGGGTGCCCCGGGTGATGACCAGGTTGAGTACCCGCTGACAAGCGGTTACCGGCAAGCGCGGGTCCGTTGTGACGGGCCCCCAGAGAAGACAGCGGAGGTCCGGCGTGCGCAGTTACCGCTGAGTGCGTGAAATGCCCCTTTACGGCCCCTCACAACAGGAGAAGCTATGAGCACCGAACACGACGACCCGAGCGCTCGCTGGGCCTTCGAAACCAAACAGGTCCACGCCGGACAGAGCCCCGACAGCGCGACCAACGCCCGGGCCCTGCCCATCTACCAGACCACGTCGTACACGTTCGACAGCACCGATCACGCCGCCGCGCTGTTCGGCCTCGCCGAGCCAGGCAACATCTACACGCGGATCATGAACCCGACGACCGACGTCGTCGAACAGCGCATCGCCGCGCTCGAAGGCGGCGTCGCCGCGCTGTTCCTGGCGTCTGGACAGGCCGCATCGACGTTCGCGATCCTGAACCTGGCCGACACCGGCGACCACATCGTGTCCAGCCCCCGGCTCTATGGCGGCACCTACAACCTGTTCCACTACTCGCTTCCGAAGCTCGGTATCGAGGTCAGCTTCGTCGACGATCCCGACGACCTCGACTCCTGGCGGTCCGCGGTGCGCCCGAACACCAAGGCCTTCTTCGCCGAGACGATCTCCAACCCGAAGATCGATGTGCTCGACATCCCCAACGTCGCCGCGGCCGCCCACGACGCCGGAGTTCCGCTGATCGTCGACAACACGATCGCCACGCCGTATCTGATCCAACCGTTGAGCCACGGCGCCGACATCGTCGTGCACTCGGCCACCAAGTACCTCGGCGGCCACGGCAACGCGATCGCGGGCGTGATCGTCGACGGCGGCGCGTTCGACTGGACCAACGGGAAGTTCCCCGGCTTCACCGAACCCGACCCCAGCTACCACGGCGTGGTGTTCGCGGAGCTGGGCCCGCCGGCCTATGCCCTCAAGGCGCGCGTGCAGCTGCTGCGCGACCTCGGTTCGGCGGCGTCGCCGTTCAACGCGTTCCTGGTGGCCCAGGGACTGGAGACGTTGAGCCTGCGCGTCGAGCGGCACGTCGAGAACGCACAGAAGGTCGCCGAGTATCTGGCGGGACACCAGGACGTCATCTCGGTCAACTACGCCGGGTTGCCGTCGTCTCCGTGGCACGAGCTCGGAAAGAAGCTGGCGCCCAAGGGGACCGGTGCCGTGCTCGCGTTCGAGCTGGCCGGTGGGGTCGACGCCGGAAAGGCGTTCGTCAACGCGCTGACCCTGCACAGCCATGTCGCCAACATCGGCGACGTGCGGTCGCTGGTGATCCATCCGGCGTCCACCACACATGCGCAGCTGGCGCCGGAGGAGCAGTTGGCCACCGGCGTCACACCCGGGCTGGTGCGCCTTGCCGTCGGCATCGAGGGCATCGACGACATCCTGGCCGATCTGGAGCAGGGCTTCGCGGCCGCCAAGCCGCTGCGCTCCGCAGGCAAGTCCGATCCGAACACCACGGCGGCGTTCTGATGACCCTCTCCGACCTGGAAGTCGAGGTGCCACTCCTGAATCTGCCCGCGGAAGGCGAGATCGGCGTGGTCGACATCGGCCCGCTGACGCTGGAGAACGGCGCGGTCATCGACGACGTGTCGATCGCCGTGCAGCGCTGGGGTGAGCTGTCGCCCGAGCGCGACAACGTCGTCGTGGTGCTGCACGCGCTGACCGGCGACTCCCACATCACCGGTCCCGCGGGACCCGACCATCCGACCCCCGGTTGGTGGGACGGCGTGGCCGGTCCCGGCGGACCCATCGACACCGACCGTTGGTGCGCGGTGGCGACCAACGTGCTCGGCGGGTGCCGCGGCTCGACCGGCCCGAGCTCACCACACCCCGACGGCAAGGCGTGGGGCTCGCGCTTCCCGGTCGTCTCCGTGCGCGATCAGGTGCGCGCCGACATCGCCGCGCTGGAGGCGTTCGGCATCACCGAGGTCGCCGCGGTCATGGGCGGCTCGCTGGGTGGCGCCCGCGCGCTGGAGTGGATGGTCGGCCATCCGGACCGGGTGCGCGCGGGGCTGGTGCTGGCCGTCGGCGCGCGTGCCACCGCGGACCAGATCGGCACCCAGAGTTCTCAGGTCGCCGCGATCAAGGCCGACCCGAACTGGCAGAACGGCGACTACTACGGCACGGGCCTGTCCCCCGATCTCGGCATGGAGATCGCCCGGCGGTTCGCCCATCTGACCTACCGCGGGGAACTAGAGCTCGACACGCGGTTCGCCAACGATCCGCAGGACGACGAGGATCCCGGCGTCGGCGGCCGCTACGCCGTGCAGAGCTATCTGGAGCATCAGGGCCGAAAGCTGGTGTCGCGGTTCGACGCCGGCACGTATGTGGCCCTGACCGAGGCGCTGTCCGGCCACGACGTCGGACGCGGCCGCGGGGGTGTCGAGGCCGCGCTGCGCAGCTGTCCGGTGCCCGCGGTGGTCGGCGGCATCACCTCCGACCGGCTCTACCCGCTTCGGCTGCAGGAGGAGCTGGCCGAATTGCTGCCGGGCTGCGCCGGTCTCGATGTCGTGGAGTCGATCTACGGGCATGACGGCTTCCTGGTGGAGAGCGACGCGGTCTACAAGCTGATCCGGCGGGCGTTGGAGCTGGCAGCGCGGTGAGCCGACCGGAACAGGACCGCTCGCTGTCCTTCGGCGCCGAAGCCGCGGCCTACGAACGCGGTCGGCCGTCGTATCCGCCCGAGGCGATCGACTGGCTGCTGCCGTCGGCCGCCGCCAAGGTGCTCGACCTCGGGGCGGGCACGGGCAAACTGACCACGCGCCTGGTGGAGCGCGGCCTCGACGTCGTCGCCGTCGATCCGATTCCCGAAATGCTTGAGCTGCTGAGCCGTTCGCTTCCCGAGACGCCCGCTCTGCTCGGCACCGCCGAGGAGATTCCGCTGCCCGACGACAGCGTGGACGCCGTGCTGGTGGCCCAGGCCTGGCACTGGTTCGATCCCGACATCGCGGTCAAGGAGGTGGCCCGCGTGCTGCGCCCCGGCGGCCGGCTGGGCCTGGTGTGGAACACCCGCGACGAGCGGCTCGGCTGGGTCAAAGACCTCGGCCGCATCATCGGCCACGAGCACGATCCGTTCAGCAACACCGTGTCGCTGCCCGAGCCGTTCACCGGCGTCGAACGTCATCAGGTGGAGTGGACCAGTTACCTGACGCCCCAAGCGCTCATCGACCTCGTCGCGTCGCGCAGCTACTGCATCACCTCACCGGAGCAGGTGCGCACCAGGACGCTGGACCGCGTGCGCGAGCTGCTGGCGACCCATCCGGCGCTGGCCAACGCCACCGGGCTGGCGCTGCCGTACGTCACGGTGTGCATCCGGGCCACGCTGGCCTGACCGCCGCGCCGAACGTGGGTTACCCGCACGCCCTGTTCGAAAATACGTGCATCAAGCCCACACTCGGCGACTGAAGACTGAAACCTAGCTGGTGCCCAGCGGGTCGATGGTCCACGCGATGTAGAGCATCGTCGCGCTGACGGTCGCGGTGGTGACGAAATCGACGCCCCGGCTGCGCACCGCCAGCAGCCCCGCGCGGTCGTCGCTCAACAGCAGCCGCAGCGCGGCCGCCACCCCGACCCCGATCGCCATCACCAGCGCGCCGCGTCGCCAATAGCCCGCGACCACCAGGACGAACGCGGCGGCGAAGATCAGCCCGACCGACCAGAACGGCCATTGACCGGTGAAGACCTTGCGCGCGAACTCCTTTGGCGTCACGTCGCGGCCAGTACCTCCGCGCGCTCGACCACGTTCGTCAGCAGGAACGCCCGCGTCAGCGGGCCCACGCCACCCGGATTGGGCGAGACGTGCCCGGCGACGTCCCAGACGTCGGGGTGGACGTCACCGACGAGCTTGCCGTTCTCGTCGCGGCTGACCCCGACGTCGACGACCGCCGCGCCGGGCCGCACCATCTCGGCGGTCACCATGTGCGGCATCCCCGCCGCGGCGATGATGATGTCGGCCTCTCGCGCCAACTCCGGCAGATGACGAGTCGCGGTGTGGCACAACGTCACCGTCGCGTTCTCCGAACGACGGGTCAGCAGCAGCCCCAGCGGGCGCCCGACCGTCACACCGCGGCCGATGACGACGACATGCGCGCCGGCGATCTCCACCTCGTAGCGCCGCAGCAGGTGCACGATCCCGCGCGGGGTGCACGGCAGCGGGGCGGGTTCGTTGAGAACCAGCCGCCCGAGGTTGGTCGGATGCAGACCGTCGGCGTCCTTACCCGGATCGACGCGCTCCAGCGCGGCATTCTCGTTGAGGTGCTTGGGCAGCGGCAACTGCACGATGTAACCGGTGCACTCGGGGTTGGCGTTGAGCTCGTCGATCGTCTCGTCGAGCGTGGCCTGGTCGATGTCGGCGGGCAGGTCGCGGCGGATCGAGTTGATGCCGACCTTCGCGCAGTCGGAGTGCTTGCCGCGCACGTAGGCATGAGAGCCGGGGTCGTCGCCGACGAGCACGGTCCCCAGCCCCGGCGTGCGCCCCGCCACCGCGGCCGAGCCGCGAAGACGGCCCTGTGTCAGCGCCGCGACGCGTTCGGTGAGGTCGACGAAGATCTCGTCGCGCGTGGCCTTGCCGTCCAGTGTGATCGCACCCACGGGTCACAGTCTGGCATGCTCCTTGTCTATGAACACTGCGCCCAATGTGTTCACCCCGGCCAAGCTCGGCCCGGTGACGCTGCGCAACCGGATCATCAAGGCGGCGACGTTCGAGGCGTCGACGCCGAACGCGCTCGTCACCGACGATCTGATCAACTACCACCGGCTGCCCGCCGCCGGCGGTGTCGGGATGACGACGGTCGCCTACTGCGCGGTGGCCCCCGGTGGGCGCACCGACGGCTGGCAGATCTGGATGCGCCCGGAGGCGGTGCCGGGACTCAAGCGGCTGACGGATGCGATTCACGCCGAGGGCGCCGCGATCAGCGCGCAGATCGGCCACGCCGGACCGGTGGCGAACGCGCGGACCAACAAGGCCAAGGCGCTGGCGCCGATCCGGTTCTTCAACCCGCTGTCGATGCGGTTCGCCAAGAAGGCCACCCGTGAGGACATCCGCGAGGTCACCGAGGCGCACGCCAACGCCGCGCGCCTGGCCATCGAATCCGGTTTCGACGCCGTCGAGATCCACCTCGGCCACAACTATCTCGCCAGCTCGTTCCTGTCCCCGCTGCTCAACCGCCGCACCGACGAGTTCGGCGGCTCGCTGGAGAACCGCGCGAAGGTGGCCCGCGGCGTCGTCATGGCGGTGCGGCGCGCGGTGGAAAAGGAAGGCACCCCGATCGCGGTCACCGCGAAGCTGACCATGACCGACGGTGTGCGCGGCGGCATTCCGATCGAGGAGTCGCTGCAGACCGCGAAATGGCTCGAAGAGGACGGCGGCCTGGACGCCATCGAACTCACCGCGGGCAGTTCGCTGGTCAACCCGATGTACCTGTTCCACGGCGACGCTCCGATCAAGGAGTTCGCCGGCGCGTTCAAGCCGCCGATCCGGTGGGGTATCCGGATGACCGGCAAGAAATTCCTACGCGAGTACCCCTACCGCGAGGCGTTCCTGCTACGCCACGCCCAGAAGTTCCGCGCCGAGCTCAAGATGCCGCTGATCCTGTTGGGCGGCATCACCAACCGCGAGTCGATGGACCTCGCGATGGCCGAAGGCTTCGAGTTCGTCGCGATGGGGCGTGCGCTGCTGGCCGAACCGGACCTGATCAACCGCATCCAGGCCGACAGTTCGGTGCGCTCGATCTGCGATCACTGCAACAAGTGCATGCCGACGATCTACAGCCACACCCACTGCGTGCTGACCGGGGCGCCCGACAACTATCAGCCGTCGACGGCGGGCCGCGGTTCGACGTAGGCCACCATCGGTTCGGTCACCAACACGCGGTCTTCGGCGGTCACGACGAGTTCCTTGGCCGAGAACGTGTACGTGGCGCCCTCGTTCTCGACGGTGAAGACGCCGTCACTGTTTGCGACCGCGGGCGCGGTCAGCACCAGACCGTCGCTCATCCGCACCCCGCGGTACTCGTAGTTGCCGCCCCGTTCGCAGATCGCGACGAGCGCGAACTGAGTGCGGCCCAAAGCCGCTGGCTGCCATGGCGCCTCGCACCGGGCCTTGGAGTCGACGAACCCGCGGGCGTCGATCGCGATGGCGCTCTGCGCATCGACCGTCGGCGCCAGGAACGCCGCAACGACACAAAGCCCGCCAATGCCGACGACCAGGAACGGCGCCCGAGACACCATGACCTATGGTGACCACGTTTCGTCGCCATCTGCGCGCGACTCGCCGGACGACCGGCAAACTTTCACGGTCGGACCACCGTGCCCGCGGTGCCTACCGTTAGAGTTGGCGTCGATGAGCCGACCCGCCCCGCCCGCGCTGACCGTTCGGTACGACGGATCGACCCGAACCTTCGCGGCGGGGAACGACGTCGTCATCGGCCGCGATCTCCGCGCCGACGTTCGCATTGCCCACCCCCTGATCTCCCGTGCGCATCTGGTGGTGCGCTTCGATCAGGGCCGCTGGGTCGCGATCGACAACGGCAGCCTCAACGGGATGTTCGTCAACAACCGCAGGGTTCCCGCGGTCGACATCCACGACGGGCAGACCGTCAACATCGGCAATCCGGACGGTCCACGCCTGACTTTCGAGATCGGGCGCCACCAGGGCGCGGTGGGCCGCACACCGACCGTGGCGGTACCGATCGCCAACCAGCGGCCGACGGGCAACTACCCGTCGGGTCCGCCCTCGGGTCCGCACACCGCGCGGCCGTACGGGCCGCCGCCGGGGCAATCGCGTCCACAACCGACCTACCCGAGCGCGCCTGCGCCACCCCGGTATCCCAGCACGCCGCAGCCCGCGGCCTATACGACCCCGCAGCAGCCGGTGCGCCAGCCGATATCGTCACCGGCGCTCGAGTCGGCGACGATGATGGGGCCGACGGCGGCTCCGCGCTCCAGCGAGGGCAACCTCGCCACGAGCATGCTCAAGATCCTGCGACCGGGGAGCAGACCCGCCGACAACGCTCCCGGCGCGGTCAAGATCGGTCGAGCCACCGACAACGACATCGTCGTACCCGACGTGCTGGCGTCGCGCCACCACGCCACGCTGGTGCCGACACCTGCCGGTACCGAGATCGTCGACAACCGCAGCATCAACGGCACGTTCGTCAACGGTGCGCGGGTGGACTCGGCGCTGCTTCGCGACGGCGACAGGGTCACGATCGGCAACATCGACCTCGTCTTCTCCGGCGGGACGCTGGTCCGCGGCACCGAGACCGAGGCCGCGACCCGCACCGGCGGGCTGGAGGTGCACGGCGTCACGTGGACCATCGAGAACAACAAGACCCTGCTGGACAACATCTCGATCGCCGCGCGGCCGGGGACACTGACCGCCGTCATCGGCCCGTCGGGCGCCGGTAAGTCGACGTTCGCGCGGTTGGTCGCCGGCTACACCCATCCGACGACGGGCACGGTGACCTTCGAGGGACACAACGTGCACGCCGAATACGCGTCGCTGCGCTCCCGGATCGGGATGGTTCCGCAGGACGACGTCGTCCATGGTCAGTTGACCGTGCGTCAGGCGCTGATGTACGCCGCGGAACTGCGTCTGCCGCCCGACACCACGAAGGCCGACCGGGAACAGGTCGTCATGCAGGTGCTCGAGGAACTCGAGATGACCAAGCATCTGGAGACCCGCGTCGACAAGCTCTCCGGCGGCCAGCGCAAACGCGCCTCGGTGGCACTGGAACTGTTGACCGGCCCGTCGCTGCTGATCCTCGACGAGCCGACCTCGGGCCTGGATCCCGCACTGGACCGCCAGGTCATGACGATGCTGCGGCAACTGGCCGACGCCGGGCGTGTCGTGCTGGTGGTCACGCACTCGCTGACCTATCTCGACGTCTGCGATCAGGTGCTGCTGCTGGCGCCGGGCGGAAAGACCGCGTTCTACGGCCCGCCCAGCCAGATCGGTCCGTCGATGGGCACGACCAACTGGGCCGACATCTTCAGCTCGGTGGCCAGCGACCCCGAAGCGGCCAACGAGCGGTTCCGTTCCCAGCACGGGCCGCCGCCACCGCCACCGCCGACCGAACAGCCGTCCGATCTGGGCAGCCCCACGAGTACGAGCGTGCGGCGGCAGTTCTCGACGATCGCGCGCCGTCAGGTGCGGTTGGTGATCTCCGACCGCGGTTACTTCGCGTTCCTGATGCTGCTGCCGTTCATCATGGGCGTGCTGTCGCTGTCGGTTCCCGGCGACGTCGGGTTCGGGGTGCCGGTGCCCGCTATGCAGGGCGGCCCGGCACCCAACGAGCCGGGCCAGATCCTGGTCATGCTCAACGTCGGCGCCATCTTCATGGGCACCGCGCTGACCATCCGGGCGCTGATCGGTGAGCGGGCGATCTTCCGCCGCGAGCAGGCCGTCGGATTGTCCACGACCGCATACCTTTTGGCGAAGGTGTTCGTGTTCACGCTGTTCGCGATCGTGCAGTCGGCGATCGTGACGGCGATCGCGATCATCGGCAAGGGCTGGGGTCCGGGCGCCGTGGACAGCGGTGCGCTGATCGGTAACCGCAGTATCGAATTGTTCGTCGACATCGCGGTGACGACGGTGGCCGCGGCGATGGTGGGCCTGGCGCTGTCGGCGTTGGCCAGGTCCAACGAGCAGATCATGCCGCTGCTGGTGGTGGCGATCATGTCGCAGCTGGTGTTCTCGGGCGGCATGATCCCGGTGACGGACCGCATCGTGCTCGATCAGATGTCGTGGTTCACGCCTGCCCGTTGGGGTTTCGCGGCTTCGGCCTCGACGATCGACCTGATCCGGCTGGTGCCCGGCCCGTTGACGCCCAACGACCGCCACTGGGAACACAGCGCTGGCACATGGCTGTTCGACATGGCCATGCTGGCACTGATCTGCATCGGCTACACGGCGTTCGTGCGCTGGCGGATCCGGCTGAGCAGCAGCTAGCGCAAGCCGCTCACGACAGCAGCCAGTCGTTGGGCGAGAACAGCTCGCTGTGCACTCGCGCCGCGGTCACGCCCCGCGCCAACAATTGGGTGCGCACCGCCTGCACGAATCCGTTGTTGCCGCACAGATAGACCTCCGCGGTCGGGGGCAACTCGATGCCGTCGAGCGTGAGCAGCCCCGGATGCACGCCGGTCTGCCCACCGGTCAGGCCGTCCTCGTACCAGACGTCCAGCGAGCCGTTCATCAGCTGGGCCATCAGTTCGTGCTGTCGCTCCCGCAGCGGGTGGCTGCCGTCGCTGCGGTCGGCGTGCAACACCTGCACCGGAGCGTTGGGCGCCTCGGCCGCGAGGTACTCGAGGATGCCGACCATCGGAGTGATGCCGATTCCGGCCGAGATGAGCACCAGTGGTTGGTCGCCGGTGGGGGCGGGCAGATCACCGAACGGCACGGTGACGTCGAGGATGTCGCCGACGCAGACGTTCGCCGCGATCCAGGTGGAGACCTCACCGGCGGGCTGATCGCCGTTCGCGCCGACCGGCCTGACCGCGAACGTCAGCTCCTCTCCCGGCGCATTGACGAGGCTGTACTGGCGCAATTGACGCGCACCGTCTGGCAGCGTGACACCGACCGAAACGTACTGTCCGGGACGGAATTCCGGGAACTTTGCGCCGTCCGGGCGGATTGTCAGCAGCACCGCGCCCGACGGGTCGTCGACCCGGGAGACGACACGGGCGCGTCGGTAGACGTCACCGTCGGCGACTTCCACCTCCGAGTAGAGCTCGTGCTCGATCTCGATCAAGGTCTGCGCCATGATCCAGTAGACCCGATCCCAGGCGGCGGCCACCTCCTCGGTCACCGTGTCGGCGCCCAGGACCGCGACGATCGCGGCGAAGAGGTGCTCGTGCACGATCGGGTACTGCTCTGCGGTGATGCCCAGTGATGCGTGCTTGTGCCCGATGCGGGACAGCAGTTCGCCCGGGTGCGGAAGCTCCGGGTCGACGAGGTGGGCGGCGAAGGTCGCGATGGACGCCGCCAGCGCCCGCTGCTGGGCACCCTGGGCCTGATTGCCGCGGTTGAACAAATTGCGCAGCAGTTCGGGGTGATTGGCGAACAGACTGCGGTAGAACTCGGTGGTGATCTCGTCGATGTGCGCACCGATCAGAGGGAGCGTGGCCGACACGATCTCGGCGTGCTGCGGATCGAGGTCGGCGGCTGCGGGGGCAAAGGCGGTCATCGGGGGGCCCTTTCGGCGGGTTGGGTTGGAGGTTGCGAGTCGACGCCTCTGAGCGGCGGCCCGTGAATCAGGAGAAGCCCTGCGTCCCTTGTCAAGTCGGCGATGGTGTGGCGGTCGAGCTCGCGGTAGAACGCTTCCTTGGCGTCGGCGAGCGCGCGGCGCAACCGGCATGCCGACACCAGCGGACACGGATGGGTGCCGTCGCAATCGATGACCTCCCGGTCACCCTCGAGGCGACGGATCAGCCAGCCCAGTGACGCCTCTCGCCCGGCCGCGGTCAGGGTCAGTCCGCCGACCCTGCCGCGCTGAGTGCTCACCACACCGAGTTCGGCCAACCGGGCGACCGCCTTGGCGACGTGGTTCTCCGAGGCGTGCGCACCGACTGCGATGGAGCGTGTGGTGACCCGTCGCTCCTCTGCTTCGCCGGCGGCGAGCAGCATCATCGTCCGAAGACCGAGGTCGGTGAACCGGGTGAGCTGCATACGACAGAACGTAGTAATTCGGTATCGCAGATGCGAGTTTTCCCGATGTGGGCTTAAACACCACATACGCTGCGGTTTTTTGATCAGGCGATTCCTGAGTTCATTCCCCGTGGATGTTCAGTCCGTGCGCGGCGGCGAAGGCCAGAGCCTGCTCGACGTCGATCCTCACGCCGGTGAGGCTGGCGGTGGTCCACAGTGACGCGTCGGTCCGGGCGCCGCGGAGGTCGGCCCCGTCCAGTCGCAGATTCTGCACCCGCGCCCCGCTCAGATCCGCGCTGCGCAACACCGCCTTCCGTAGATCGGCGTCGACCAGGCCTGCTTCGCGCAACCGGCACCCGGTCAGATCCACACCCCGAAGATCGCATCCGCCGAGGACGGCCAGCGTCAGGTCGACGTCCACCAGTGTGATCGGCCGCAGGCGGCTCCCGGTGAATACCGATCCGAGCATGCTGCACTGCCGGAATATGCTGTGGTGCAGGGTCGCCCGCTCGAACCTGCAGTTCCGGAACGCCGAACCGGCATGCTCGGATTCGGTGAGGTCGACGCCGCGGAAATCACACTCGTCGAACACGACGCGTTCGGTGCGCAGCCTGCTGAGGTCGTCATCGCGAAAGTCGCGACCACTGTATTGCTGCTCGCACCACAGTCTTTCGTCGGGACGCACTCGGTCAACCAGGCAGGCTCGCCAGGGCGTACTCGGTGATCGCGATCAACGCCGCCTTGGCCGACTGCCGGTCACGCGCGTCGACGGTGATCACCGGAACGTGCTCGCCCAGCGCCAACGCCGTGCGCACCGCGGCGACGGGATGACTTGGCGCGCCGTCGAATTGATTGATCGCGACGAGGAAGGGCAGCTTGCGCGCCTCGAAGAAGTCGACCGCGGCGAAGCTGTCCTGCAGACGCCGCACATCGACGAGGATGATGGCGCCGATCGCGCCGCGGACGAGGTCGTCCCACATGAACCAGAACCGCCGCTGCCCGGGGGTGCCGAACAGGTACAACACCAGGTCGTCGGCCAGGGTGATGCGACCGAAGTCCATGGCTACTGTCGTGGTGTTCTTCTGCGGTGTGGCTTCCAGACCGTCGACACCCGCCGATGCGGTGGTCACCAGAGCCTCCGTCCGCAGCGGCATGATCTCGGAGACCGCGCCGACGAACGTCGTCTTCCCGGCGCCGAAGCCACCGGAGATGACGATCTTCGTGGAGGCGGTCTCCTCAAAGTGCCTTGAGGCCACGCAGTGTCCTTCCTATCAGCTCACGTCTTTCGTCGACGTCGGCCGACTCGCCCAGGGTGCTGCCGACCGCCACATAACCCTGCGTCACGAGATCCCCGATGAGCACCCGCGCCACGCCGAGCGGCAACGATAACTTCACCGCGATCTCGGCAACCGACGGGTGGTCGACGCACATCGCCACGATCTGCCCGCGCACGTCGTTACCCGGCCAGCGCGGCGGCTTGGCCGAGTCGACCGTCTCGATCGGTGCTTCCAGCGGTAACGAGACGCGGGAGTCGGTGCGTCCCGCGGTCAGGATGTAGGGCCGGACCAGGCTCGGCTCGGCCGTAACGTCGCCCTCCCACTGGTCCATCGGCGGCTCACGAATGCTGGGGTGCGCGTCGTCGCGCGGACTGCACGACGGTGCCCACCCGCTCGACCAATACCGCCATCTCGTAACCGATCTGGCCGATGTCGCAATTGCGCGCGGCCAGGGTGGCCAGATTCGAGCCGTCGCCGACCCGCATCAGGAGCAGGTAGCCGTTCTCCATCTCGACGACCGACTGCAGCACGTGGCCCCCGTCGAAGAGTTGGGCCGCACCCGTGGACAGGCTCGCCAGTCCGGAGGCCACCGCCGCGAGTTGGTCGGCCCGCTCGGTCGGGATGTGCTCGCTGGCCGCCATCAACAGCCCGTCGGCCGAGACCAGCACCGCGTGGGTCACCCCCGACACTTCGCGCGCGAATTTGGAGACCAGCCAGTCCAGCGAGTCGCGCTGCGTCGAACGAGCCGGATAAGTCATTCGGTATCGGTCCCTCTGGTCTCTCGTGCGTGCGAGCGCCCGGCGTGCACCCCGCCGAAGTGGCTGCTGATGCTGGCGCGAACGGCTTCCGGATCGCGTTGCGAGGCTCCCGGTGGCGCGTCGAACTCAGCCGCCGATGCTACCTCGCCGGTTTGGGCGGCACCCGGCACGAGGCGGGCACCCGGCGTGCGCACCGGAAGACCTTCGTCGGTGACTTCGGTGACGGGGGCCTCGTCGGCGGCGGCCGCGACCGACCACCCGTGGTCCCACACCGACTCCCAGTTCAGGTCCTCGCTGTTGGCGAGTTCGGTCGGGTCGACCAGCCACTCCGACAGCATGCTCTGGTAAATCGAGTCATCGGCATCGGCCGTCTGCACCGTCTGCGTCCGCGCCGCAAAGAAACTCGACGTGTCCGTCGGCCGGCCGGCCGGTTCCGGCTCTTCGTCCTCCCCCGCCGGCGGGGTCGGCACGGCCGAGATTCCGCTGGCGCCGGGATCGCGCTGCGGCAGCACCGACGTGTCGCGGTACTCGGGCTCGGCGTGATCCTCGTCGAGCGCCAGCGCCGTCGCGATCCCCGCATGGGCGTCGGCGGGTGTGGCGTACTCGGGCGCGCTGAACTGGTGCGGCTCGCCCGGTCGCCTCAACAACTCCGCAGGCACGTACACGCCCGCTGTGGTGCCCGAATCGGGTTCGCCGCCGATGGTGGACCGCAGCCGGACCACCAGCCCGTGTTGCGTGGCCAGGCGACCGACCACGAACAACCCCATGTGCCGCGCGGTGTACGGGTCGACCTGTCCGCCCGATTGCAAGCGGGTGTTCGCCACCCGCAGATCCGACTCGGTCATCCCGAGCCCGATGTCGCTCACCTCGATGACCAGTCCGCCGTTGGCGGTGTGTACGGCCGACACCCGAACCTGCGAGATCGGCGGCGAGTAGCGCAGCGCGTTGTCGAGCAGTTCGGCCAATAGATGCACCAGATCGCCGGCGACCGCGCCGACGACCTCACTGTCGGGCACGGTCGCGGTGACGACCCGGGTGTAGTCCTCGACCTCGGAGGCCGCGGCGTTGATCACCGCGGCGACCGGGACCGGCTCGGCCTGCTCGCGAGGCACTCTCGCGCCGGACAGCACCAGCAGGTTGGCACCGTTACGTCGCATCCGGGCGGCCAGGTGGTCCAGCCGGAACAAGCTTTCCAGCCGTTCGGGGTCCTCTTCGTTGCGCTCCAGCCGGTCGATCAATGCCAGCTGCTGGTCGACCAGCGAGCGGCTGCGCCGCGAGAGCGTTTCGAACATGTCGGAGATCTGCAACTGCAACCGGGACTGTTCGGCGGCGAGGAACACCGCCTGCTCGTGCAGCTCGTCGACGGCATGCGCGACCTGGCCGACCTCCTCGGTCGTGTGCACCGGGATCGGCGTGATCTGCGGGGCGTCACCGCCGGCACGCACCCGCTCGATCTCCGCGCCGAGGTCTTCGTGGGCGACCTTGAGTGCACCGTCACGCAGCCGCCGCAGCGGTCGCACCAGCGTGCGCGCCACCAGGATCACGATGATCAGCGCGAGCAGCATCGACACGCCGACGATGACCGCATCGCGGATCAGGGTGGCGCGCTGGGCATCGGCTCGATCCCGCACCGCCGATGTGACGGCCTCGCTGGTCCGGTCGATGATCTGGCGGGCGATCTGGTCGGTCACGGCCACCGACCCCAGCAGTTCGGGGTTGTTGACCAGCGGCACCGCCGGGTCGGTCATCAGCGCCATCCGCTTGACGAACTCGGCCTGCAGCTTCTTGGCGTCGGGCGATCCGACACCGAGCACCTGGTTCATGCCGAACAGCGTCGACGGCTCGGTGCCGGCAAGTGCGATGACCGCTGTCCGCAACTCGGGCTCGGGTAGTTCCGCGCCGCGGGTCAGGGCGAGCGTCTGCATCGTCATCTGTCCGCGCGCCCCGATCGCCCGGGCCAGACCAACCGTCTGCGCGCGGATGCGTTCGTCGTCGACGCGGACCGATCCGGTCACCGCATCCTCGGCGGGCAACAGCAGCAGCGCGTACGCCTGGATGCCCTCGCGTAACCCGATGCTGTTCGAGGTGACCCTGTCCATCAAGGCCTGACCGTCGTTGATCATCGTGGTGATGCCCTGGCGGACGTCCGGGGCCACGTCGGTGGCCTCCATCCGCAGCTCGAGCTCACGACGGCTGGTGTCGAAGCGGCTCAGCGCAGTCTGCATGTCACCCTCGGTCGAGGTGGCCAGCATCGCCGCTTCCAACGACTCCATGTAGCCCTCGATCGCCGGCACCATTTCCGCGCGATCGGCGGCGCGGCGCAGATCGGCTTCGGCGGTCACGTCGCCGTAGATGCGTAAGCCGCCGAACGTCGCGGCCACGATCAACGGCACCACGACGATCGCGAGCACTTTCCAGCGGACCGGCCAGTTGGACAGGGCCCACCGCGACGGCCGTTTGACCGGTGGCTGCGGTTCGCGTTCGAAGTCGATCAGCGTGCCGTCGGACTGCTTGAGTTGGGAGAACACGCTCATCGGCATACGTCCGTTCGGATACTTCCCACTGATCTTCTACTGATATGCCCACCCGGCGGGCGCGTTCCGGCCCTGGCAATTGGACGAGTATGCCAGCGATATGCGGCCGAATCCACCATTCTTACTGAACAGACAGAGTTCATAACCGCAGGTGAAAGGCGGTGTGAGGATACCGAGCAAATACCGGGACCCGATCGTGATACGGCCCCGGCTGCGGCAGCCGCCTACGCCGGGCGCAGGATCGCGACGAGGAAGTCGGAGTCGTCGGTGAACGGCCGCAGGTCCCACGTGGACAACAGCAGATCGGGCGCGAGACCAGCGTTCGAGGCGTCGTCGAAAAAGTCGGCGAACGCGTAGTCGCGGCCGGCGCCGAAGCCGATCACCGCCCGCCCGTCGTCCTTCAGATGAGCGCGCAGCCGGGTGAGCACCTCGCCCCTGGTGCTCGGCGCCAGGAAGGTCATGACATTGCCCGCCGACACGATGACGTCGAACTTCTCGGTGATGCCCCGCGCGGGCAGGTCGAGTTCGGCGAGGTCGCCGACGAGCCACTGGGGGCCGGGATGGTCCTGTTCGGCCGCCCCGATCAACGCGGGGTCGACGTCGACGCCGACGACGCGGTGACCGGCGGCCGCCAGGTAGCCACCCAGTCGACCGGGTCCGCAGCCCGCATCGAGGATGTGGGCGCCGCGGGGAACCATCGCGTCGACCAGGCGCGCCTCGCCCACCAGATCGTCACCGGCTCGCGCCATCGCGCGGAATCGTTCGATATACCAGTGGGAATGGCCGGGGTCGGCCGCCACCTTCTGCATCCAGAGGCTTTCCGCGACCATGCGAGCATTATCCCAAACGCCCCGAAGCGCGCTGCCACCGAGAGGTCGTCGTTGTTCAATCTCTTGTTTTTCTCGCCGCGGATCGCGCCCAATACGGGCAACGCGATCCGGATGGTGGCGGCCACCGGCTGCGAACTGCACCTGGTGGAACCGATGGGCTTCGACCTGTCCGAGCCGAAGTTGCGGCGGGCCGGCCTGGACTACCACGACCTGGCGTCGGTGACCGTCCACCAAGATCTGCCCACGGCGTGGGCCGCGATGGCGCCGGGCCGGGTCTACGCGTTCACCGCGCACGCGTCGACGTCGTTCACCGACATCGAGTACCGGCCGGGTGACGTGCTGATGTTCGGTCCAGAACCGACCGGCCTCGACGAGGCGACGCTGGCCGACCCGCACATCACCGCGCAGGTGCGGATCCCGATGCTGGCCGGAAGGCGCTCACTGAACCTGTCGAACGCGGCCGCGGTCGCGGTGTACGAGGCGTGGCGGCAGCACGGGTTCAGCGGCGCGACCTGATCACCAGGAGTTGAAGTGGGCGACCTGCTCGACGGGTAGTCGCTTGGCCGGGCGGAAGTCGGTGCCCTTGGTGTAGGCGATCGGGAACAACCCGCCCTGGCTGTACTGGTCGTGCGGAATGCCGAGGATGTCGGCGGCCTGCTTCTCGCCCTCCCCCAGCAGGTGCAGCGTGGTCCACGCCGAACCGAGACCGCGCGAGCGCAACGCCAGCATGTAGCTCCACGCCGCGGGCAGCAACGACCCCCAGAAGCTGGCGCTGACGGCGCCGGGCACGCCGTCGACCCGCCCCTCGAGGCACGGAATCAACAGCCAGGGCGCCTTTTCCATGTTCTCGGCGAGATACTCGGCCGACGACACCACGGCCTGGCGCCGCTCGCCTCGGCTGTCCCCCTCGGCGTACTCGGGTTCGGGCATGGTGCGGTACAGCTTCCAGCTGGTGCGATAGATGTCGGCGAGCGCCTTCTTCTTCTCGGCGTCGTCGACGAACATCCACTGCCAGGCCTGCGCGTTCGATCCCGTCGGTGCCTGTATCGCGATCTCCAGACACTCCAGCAGCACCTCGCGGGGCACCGGCTTGTCGAAATCGAGCCGCTTGCGCACCGAACGGGTGGTGGTCAGGACTTCGTCGACGGACAGGTTCAAAGTCATTTTTCGAGACTACATTCGCACCATGGCAGTCAATTTCACCCAGGAGGTAGCCGACAGGCTTTCGTCGGACAAGCACGGCTGGTTGACCACCGTGGCCAAGTCGGGACAGCCCGTGCCGCGCTTGGTGTGGTTCTACTTCGACGGCACCGACGTGCTCGTCTATACCGCACCGAACGCCGCCAAAGTCAGGCATATCAGAGCGCATCCGCGGGTCAGCCTCAATCTGGACTCCGATGGAAACGGCAGCGGGATCATCGCCGTCGGCGGAACCGCAAGCGTCGACGCCGAGGACGCGAATCCGCTGGAGGACGAGCGGTATCGCGCCAAGTACGGCGAGTTCGCGGCCGGCCTCGGTTTCTGCGACGAGTTTCTCGCCGCCTACAACATGCGGCTGAAGATCAGCGTCGACAAGGTCTGGACCACGCCGACCGAGGGTTAGGGCCGGGTCGCCGCCGGCACCGTCGCGGTCCGAATCGGCCGCACCGCAAGCGCACACAGGCCGACCGCGGCGATCGCACCGAACGCGGTCCGTCCACCGGCCAGGTCGATGAGCGCACCGGCCGCCGGCGCGCCCAGGGCTTGACCGGCCGCGAGCGTGAAGAACGACAGCCCGACACCCGTGGAGGTGCTGTCGGGGTACAGCCGTGCGCCCCACAGCAACGCCAGTCCCGTCAACGCGATGTAGGACCCGCCGAACAGCGTGGCGGCCACGATCATGACGACGAGGCTGGACGGGGCGACCGCCAGCAGCGCCGTCGCGGAGGCCATCGTAACGGTCGCGGCCACCCAGGCCCACTGCAATCCGATCCGCTGCACCGCATCACCTGCGAGCGCCCCGGCGATACCCGCTGCGCCGATGACAAGCCACAGCGACAACGAGCGGGTGGCGCCGGCCCCGCCGACCGTGGTGATCAGGTCGCGGCCGAACGTCCACACCGCGACGCTGCCGACGCCCGTCAGCAAGGATGCCAGCAGCAAGCCGAAAGTGCCTGGGCGCCATAGGCGATCAACCCGTTTCGCGGCGCGCCGCGTTGAGGCGGGGACGGCATGGAACACCCAGAGCGTCACCGCCGCCGACACCAGCGCGTACACCACCCACGCGGCGCGCCAGTGGCTCAACAACAGCAGCGCGATCGGCGCCGACAGCAGCACACCGATTCCCGTGCCGCCGTTGACCACGGTTTGGGCGCGGTCGGCCCCCTTCGGTGGCACGTGCTGGGCGACGGCGGCGGCCAGTGGAGGTGAGACGATGCCGGTGCTACAGCCAGCGACCAGCACACCGACCGCGAGCACCCACGCCGAGGGCGCCAGCGCGATGAGGGAGATCCCCAGTGTGGCAACGACTCCGGCGGTAACCGCGACTCGTCGCGGGCCGATGCGGTCGGTCAGCAACAGGCTGGCGGTGATCGCCGCGCAGTAACCGATGTAGCTGCCGGCGCCGATCACGCCGGTGATGGTGGGGCTCAGACGAAAGGTTTCGCCGAACACCGGGCCGAACAGGCCGTAGGAGAACCGCCCGAAGCCGTAGCAGCAGGCGATGAGTGCGGTACCCGCACCGACGAGAAAATAGACGGGTCGCCGCACTGCTCAACCGTAGCGGGCTAGCGGAAGTCGCGAGATTTGGAGCCGATCGCCAAGGTGAGCTTGCCCATCCGCTCGGCGACGACGGTGACGGCGCCGGTGGCGTTCTGCACCTGACCGCGGATCAGCAGTGCCGGAGCCGTCTGCGCCAGCTTGCGGTACCGCGCCCACACCCCGCGCGAACAGATGACGTTGACCATTCCGGTCTCGTCCTCGAGGTTGAGGAAGGTCGCCCCCTGCGCGGTCGCCGGCCGCTGCCGGTGCGTCACCGCCCCGGCCACCAACACCCTCGAGCCGTCGGGCACGTCCAGTAGCTTGTCGGCCGGGATGACACCGAGGTCGTCGAGATCTCCACGGAGGAACTGCGTCGGATAGCTGTCGGGAGACACACCGGTCGCCCACACGTCGGCGGCGGCCAGCTCGAGTTCGGTCATCCCCGGCAGTGAGGGGACGTGCGACGAGGCGCCCACACCCGGCAGTCGGTCGGGCCGTTGGCTGGCGGCCGCACCGGCCGCCCACAGCCCTTCGCGCCGGGCGATGCCGAAGCAGCCCAGCGCTCCCGCGGTGGCCAGCGCCTCGGTCTGCGGCACCGACAGCTGCACCCGCTGCGTCAGATCCAACAGGGAATCGAACGCGCCGTTGGTCTTTCGCTCTTCGACGAGCTGCTCGGCCAGTTCGTCGCCGATGTGCCGGACCGCCCCCAGTCCCAACCGCACTTCGGTGCCCGCGTTCTCCAGGGTCGCGTGCGCCAGGCTGGCGTTGACGTCCGGCCCGTGTACGGTGACACCGTGCCGGCGGGCATCGGCCACCAGGGTTTGCGGGGAGTAGAAGCCCATCGGCTGCGCGCGCAGCAGCGCGGCGCAGAACGCGGCGGGGTGGTGCAATTTGAACCACGAGGAGTAGAACACCAGCGACGCGAAGCTCAACGAATGACTCTCGGGGAAACCGAAATTCGCGAAAGCTTCGAGCTTCTCGTAGATGCGGTCGGCGACTTCGCCGGTGATGCCGTGACGCTGGCGCATACCGTCGTAGAACCTGCTCCGCAGCCGGCGCATCCGTTCGGTCGACCGTTTGGATCCCATCGCGCGGCGCAGCTGGTCGGCTTCGGCGGCGGAGAAACCCGCACAGTCCACCGCGAGCTGCATGAGTTGTTCCTGGAACAGCGGCACCCCCAGCGTCTTGTGCAACGCGGGCTCCATCGACGGGTGGTCGTAGGTGACGGGTTCTTCCCCGTTGCGTCGCTTGATGTAGGGATGTACCGACCCGCCCTGGATGGGGCCGGGCCGGATCAGCGCCACCTCGACGACCAGGTCGTAGAACACGCGGGGTTTGAGCCGTGGCAGGGTCGCCATCTGGGCGCGCGACTCCACCTGGAACACCCCGATGGAGTCCGCTTTCTGCAGCATCTCGTACACGGCGGGCTCGGACAGGTCCAGTTTCGCCAGGTCGACGTCGATGCCCTTGTGCTCGCGCACCAGGTCGATGCAGTAGTGCAGCGCCGAGAGCATGCCGAGGCCGAGCATGTCGAACTTCACCAAACCGATTGCCGCGCAATCGTCTTTGTCCCACTGCAATACGCTGCGGTTCTCCATCCGGGCCCATTCGACCGGGCACACGTCGGCGATGGGCCGATCGCAGATGACCATGCCACCGGAGTGGATGCCCATGTGCCGGGGCAGATTGGAGATCTGCTTGGCCAGGTCGACAACCTGCTCGGGAATGTCCTCGGTGTGGGGTGCGTCGGCGAGGTTGCCCCACTGACCGAGTTGTTTGCTCCAGGCGTCTTGCTGGCCTTGTGAGAAGCCGAGCGCGCGGGCCATATCGCGCACCGCGCTGCGGCCGCGGTAGGTGATGACGTTGGCGACCTGCGCGGCGTAGTCGCGGCCGTAGCGGTCGTAGACGTACTGAATGGCCTTCTCCCGCAGGTCCGATTCGATGTCGATGTCGATGTCGGGTGGGCCGTCGCGCGCCGGGGACAGAAACCGTTCGAACAGCAACTCGTTGGCGACCGGGTCGACGTTGGTGACACCGAGCGCGTAGCAGACCGCGGAATTGGCCGCCGATCCCCTGCCCTGGGCCAGGATGCCGTTCTCCTTACAGAAGCGGGTGATGTCGTGGACCACCAGGAAGTACCCGGGGAAGGTCAGCTGTTCAATGACTTTCAGCTCATGTTCGATCTGCGCGTACGCGCGCGGCGCCCGCTGCGGCGGGCCGTACCTGTTACGGGCCCCCGTCATGACCAGGTGGCGCAGCCAACTGTCCTCGGTGTGGCCCTCGGGGACGTCGAACGGCGGCAACTGCGGTGCGATCAGGGCGAGCCCGAACGCGCATTGCTCACCGAGTTCTGCCGCGGCGGTCACGACCTCGGGTCGGTCGGCGAACAGTCGCGCCATCTCCGCACCCGATCGCAGATGTGATCCACCCAGCGGCGCAAGGTAACCGGCGGCCTCGTCCATCGAGTGGCGGGCGCGGATCGCCCCCATCGCCATGGCCAGCCGACCGCGTGACGGTTCGGCGAAATGGGCGGCGGTGGTCGCGACCACGCTCAGACCGAACCGGGGCGCCAGCTCGGCAAGAATGGCGTTGCGTTCGTCGTCGCAGGGGTGCCCGTGGTGGGTGAGTTCGACGCTGACCCGGTCGCGGCCGAAGCGGTCGACAAGGTCGGCGAGCGCACGGCTCGCCGCCTCGGGACCGCCTTTGGAAAGCGCCTGCCGGACATGGCCTTTGCGGCAACCGGTGAGGATGTGCCAGTGTCCGCCCGCGGCCTCGGTCAACGCGTCGTAGTCGTAGTGCAGCTTGCCCTTCTCGCCGCCGGCGAGGTGCGCCTTGGCGAGTTCGCGCGACAGCCGCCGGTAGCCCTCGGGGCCGCGCGCAAGCACCAGTAGGTGCGGGCCGGGCGGGTCGGGGTCTTCGGTCCGGTTGCCCCCGCCCAGCGACAGTTCGGCGCCGAACACCGTCGACATGTCCAGTTCCTTGGCGGCCTCGGCGAAGCGCACCACCCCGTAGAGGCCGTCGTGGTCGGTCAGCGCGATCGCCCGCAGATCGAGGCGGGCCGCCTCCTCGACCAGTTCCTCCGGTGTGCTGGCGCCGTCGAGGAAGCTGTACGCGGAATGCGCGTGCAGTTCGGCGTAGGGGATCGAGGACCTGGGCCGCTGGAGGTCGAGCGGTTGGTACTCGCCGCGCTTGCTCGACCAGGCGGGGCTGTCGCCGCCGTCGCCGATCTGCTCGTCGATGGGCCAAGCGCCGGCGCGCCGCGGTTTGCCGTTGAGCACGCGCTCCATTTCCACCCAGCTCGGCGGCCCGGTATGCCAGCCCATGGGGACAGTGTATCGAACTTGTGTTCGAATAATCCGGGCACTCGTTCTAATCCGGCCTCAATGCCCCCGTTATCCCCAAGGCCAGGTTCATCCACAGGGCGGACGCCGGAGTGCGCCGGTCGGCCGCTCCGCGTCTGCTCCCGCGGCTACATTCGCTCGTATGTTCGAACCGCTGCTCGAGACAGCCCAAGGCACTGGCGGTGCCGGCGCGGCCGGGGCGTGGGCGCGCATCGAGAACGCCGCCTGCGCGCGCCGGCTCTCGGCAGCGGCCGATGTCTTGGATCGGATGTACGCCGCCGACGGTTCGGCCGAGCGCGACCAATGGATCCTCGACAACTACGCCGCGGTCGCCGCCGAGATCGCCCCCGCCCAGCAGGTGTCGCTGGGAATCGCGGCGTCCCAGTTGGAGATCGCGATCGCCCTGCGCGACCGGTTACCTCGAACGAACGCGGTGTTCCTGACCGGTGCAATCACCTACCGCACTGTCGCTGCCATCGTGTTCCGCACCTACCTGATCCAGGATGGCGACGCGCTGGCCGGCGTCGATTCCGCTATCGCCGCGCATGTCCAGGGATGGACCGCGCTGTCATTAAACAAGTTGCACAGCGCCGACTATTGGGTCGACCGCTTCGACCCCGCTGCTGTGCGCCGCGCCGAGAACAGTTCGCGCAGCCGCTATATCGAGATCAAGGACAGCGGAGACGGCTCCGGTGTTGCCCATATCGAAGCTACGGTGTTCGCCCACCACGGCGAGTTCATCGACCAAAGACTTGACGCCTTGGCCGCCACGGTGTGCGAAAACGACCCCCGCACCCACGAGCAGCGTCGGGCGGACGCCGCCGCTGCGGCCATGAGCGGGACCCAATCACTCACGTGCGAATGCGGGTCTGGCGAATGCCCGTCCGCGGGTGTCACCGCGGGCGATGTGATGGTGCACGTCGTGGCCGGCGAAGACTCGCTGAATGATGCGACCCGGCCGAATTGGACGGCGACAAGCCCGTTGAGCCGATCGAGGCCGACGATCCCACGCTCGGTGGGCCGGCCGCGGCGGGGCCGGGTTATGTGATCGGTCGCGGAGTGGTGCCGGCGCCGATCGTGGCCGCCAAGCTCGCCGTCGCCAAGCGTCGACCCGTGAGGCATCCCGGGGATGCACCTCCGGAGAAGCGGCGTACTCCCTCGGCGGCGCTGGCGTGGTTCGTCCGCTGCCGCGATCTGACTTGCCGCTTCCCGAATTGCGGTAGGCCGGCCACTCAGTGCGACACCGACCACACTGTCCCCTATCCACGATGCGCCACGCAGGCGTCAAACCTCAAATGCCGCTGCCGAACTCACCGCCCACCTGGAGGCGGCTCGAGCCAAACGTGAGGTGCAACGGAAGTCGGCGCAGAAGGTTGCCAACCAGCAGCGCGCCGAAGCTGGAAAGCCCTGGGTGCAGCGCACATTCGGATAGGACGGCACCACCACCGTGCCCGCCGAGGCGCAGGCGATCCGCAAGGCCGCCCACACCATCCTCAATGGAGCTAGCTGTGGAGTATCGCTAAACAGTGGAATATCCAAGGCCTCAGAACATCTCGGAGTCGCCAATGGGGATGGCAGCAAGGTACGCAAGGAGCTGATGCGCCCCACCATCGCAGGTCTGATTACATATGACCTGAAAGCCGCGCAGGCCGAGACACGTAAGCACTGCGCCCGTACCGTAGGCCCGCGCCGATGCAGGAACGCACCGAGGAAGGCGATGGCATCGTCTATCACATCCCGATCGATCCCGAAGAGACACCAGTAGCCAGCCAAGCGGCGCGGTAGTAAGTGCGATCCTGGCTCGGGGTCAGTATCGGCCGAACGGCGCGACCCTTCTCGTAAACGGAGCGCACTGGAACGCGCAAATCCAAGACGGAAAGATCCCTCTTGCTTAAGCTCCCGACATGGGGGTCGAATACGCCGACGTGGTGGCGACCATGGCTGCTCTGGGCACTCTTGGTTTGTACGCCTGGCAGGTCAAGCTTCTCTACTGGAACCGTCCAAACATCGCCTTCGAGGGCGAACGAGTAATGACACAGGAAGAGCATGGGCCAGGCCGAGTAAACCATCTCGGATGGGTGGCCGAAGTGACCGTCACCAACACGGGTGATGCCGACACGACCCTCCTCGCGCTCGAGTGGGAGTTCGATGCCGTCCCAGACTCCGATGATCCGAGCATTTTCGTTGCCGGCAACACCGGCCTTGACGGACTCACGATCGACGTTCAGGAGACGGCTCCTGGGGTGACGAAGACGACCTTCCAGCCCGACGAAGGCAACGAGTTCGAACCAATCGTTATGGGGCGCAACCACGTCAAGCTATACCAGTATCGGATATACCCTTTCGCACTCGAAGGTAAGTTGGCTAATTCGACACGTGCGCGACCAGTGGCTAAATTCGTTCACCGGAGCCGTCGAAAGCACGGAATTCAGGTGACGCGCGGCAACTGGAACCTCGTGCCACGACCAGACCGCGACGGACCATTCCCGCCAGGGATCGTGCCGCAACCCCATTATTGATATCTAAGCGCAACTATCAAGCTATGCGGTCGGCCCCGCCACGTTGGGCCGAAGTGAACCATGACGAGCGACAACTGCTCGTCGCGGCTAGGCGGCCCATCCCTGGGGGCCGCTCCGGATCTATCTGAACCAATGCCCGTCTGGCATAACGCCTGGTGGCCTGTAGGGATTACGAGACTTTCAGACAACAGTGAAAAATTTACAATTTTGCTATGGCCCTAGAGGCACCAAGCCGAAACCACAGAGTGAGAGCCGATTCCGCGGCCAGCGGATGCACGGTTGGATTGAGGTGGAGAACACGCCATTCGATAATGGACTGGAGTTGCCAACGTGCCATCGCAACGGAGAGTCTTCGCCTGAATGGATGCGTGAGAAGTGGGAGGCGTGGCGCACGGTGCGCACGCTCGCCTGTGGGTGGAGTGGATCGGACTGGCAGTACGCGATGGATACCTGCGAGATTGCCGCTGCCGCTATGGAGTCTGACGCGAAGGTTGGCATATTGACTGAGTTGCGCTTCCGAGAAAAGACCATGGGCACAACGTGGAATGCCCGCCGCGATATGCGCATCCGATACACGACTCCTGTCGATGCTGCGATGTCAGACACCGTGACGAGATTCGAAAAGCTATCGTGAACCTTGGCCTTGACAATGGTTACGATCTTTACATCGCCAAGGCCGCCGATTCGCTACCGCGTCGACTCAGATGTCCTTGATAGTCGTTGTGACGCGGTACTTTCGGATCTTTTCGGGGTCCAATATTAGTCTCGTATACTCGCCAACCTCGTCTGGTGACGAACAGAAGTCCTGCCCATAGAAGATCACGAAGTTGTGTCCATGCCCGTGCGCGCTAGGGAATTTGAGTCCATCAATGCGAAAGGGGAATGAGTAGCGCAAGTACTCAGTGAGCACTTGTGTGGGCACGTAGTCGATGTGCTCGCGGCCATCGAGTACGACAGGTAATGTTAGGTCTCTGACGAACTGACGCAGGAACAAGATGCTGTGATATGTGCTTTGTGCGCGCTCATCATCGTCGAAAATACTTGGAAGATCAGGCAAGGTCGAAAGGTCGACTACTCGAAGCTCACGCGCAGCGGTGAATTCGCCGACCACAGCCCACGAGTCGGAGCTATGAACGCCGATTTCCGCCACTGCGGTTGCGTTATCGCTCGCGCCGTAGAACATAGAGATGCCAGCGGGGCTCATCCGGTTGGCCGTTGCGACATCTGCAGGAGCCGGACCAAGGGTGGACGCCGAATGATCGGCGACGTTCGGCTCGAGTGTAAACATTCGCCCTCTGAAGAGTGGCCCATCGACGGTGCCGATCAAGTTAAGATCCACGATCAGTGCAACGAGCGCTTCGAAGAACTCCACAGGCGACAACTCGTCGGGATCATATTCATGTCTCTTCGGCCACCCCATGAATAGAAAGCGCGTGTGGTGCTTCACGAGATCCTTGAACTCGTCCCAGCTGTATGAAAGGCGCTTGTCCTCTGAGAGCCATTGCCAGTCGTGGCGAACCCATGCGTCTTCGAGCATCACCGATTGGATGTGAGTCAGCAGTTCAATCTGTACATCGTCGGGATAGTCGTCGAGCGCCTCATCGAAGATTTCTTCTGCGACTTCGCCTGAGCTGTAGGTGGTTGCGCCGACGTAGTCGCCGTCCTCGAAGAGGACCGCTTCATCGTCGGCGCGTGCGAAGCGTTGGCGAACTCCGACCATGAAGCAGTCCATGAAGTCATCGAACGGCGCAGCGATTGGATCTTCATCGCTTCCTCGTCTGTCGCAATAGCTGCACTTCGCTTCAGAGGCGTACAGGCTGATTCGCTGTTTCAGCACAGCGTCATCGACGTGATGGGGGCAGACAGCCTGACCGAACTCGTCGAACGATGAGTAGCCACGAGCCGCAGCGCGCTCACCTTCGTTTTTTGCCAAACCCATGACGGACACGGTACTGGCCGCTAGTCGCGACTTGCGTCGTTACTAAGTGCCCAACTTGGCCATGGCGTTCTCCGCTAAACCTCACGATATCGGTTGGCTCGCTCGATTCGCCCGACAGCGGCACCAGTTCGACCTGCACGCGAAAGGCCGCACGAGCCTGCCTCGGTGGCCGAGTTGGTAGGAGCTTGGAGTAGATGTTGACGGTCGGGGGCAGCCGTAAGGCGATATGGTCTCAGAAATATCCGGATTGCAGACGGAGGGGAAAGCCAATTGAGTCCGGAAGCCATTCCAGACGACGCGCCGTGGTTTGCAGGCAGAGACCTCCAAGTTTGGATTTACCGAGTTAATCGACGGCCGGCCGGGACGCTTTTCGATGAACCCCTATCAGATTTGCGGAAACACTTCATCCTCACCCTCGAATCTGCTTCGGAGGTAACCACGGGGCGTCGATACCAACGTACGTGGAGAGTAGGCAACCTGCGAGATACCGACGACGGCGCGATCAGCGGACGACTCGGCTGGCATCGACACGGCGAGCAAATCACCAACGTTTGGGATGAAACCTCCAGGGCATGGGTTGACACCGTCGTAGCGAGCGACGCGTCTGCTGCTGCCCCCTTCTGGCTGGAAACTGAAACTAGATTTTTAGGTGTGCTGCGGCATCCTTCCTTCAAGCCGCGTGTTGTAAGCGCCGTGCTCGCCGAGTTGTTGAATGCAGCCGAGCGTAGGCGCGCACGATCCGAATCCGGTGCTCTACCGACGGTCATTTGGGCTATTGACCCCGTCGTTGACGAGCAAGAGTTCAGATCATGGGTCGAACGCACCGACGCAGTCAGGTCCGTCCAGTTCGTGTTCGAGCGGCCTAATCCGGATGCGGAGGAGGAGTTCGAACCGCTGTTTCAGCGGATGAACACGATGAAGGCCGAACTGATCGCCGAACGGATTGCAGCCCAAGACGCCCGAGCCGGCTTGGACAAAGAAGCGCTCCTGAACGATGAGACAGCCAAGAGATACATCGCCGCCGCCAAGGCAGCCTTCGGGTATATCGTGGCGAGAGGTAGACGCGGAAACAAGAAGGTGCGTTTCGATCAGCGTCAGAACCTCATGAGCGAGACCACCGACACCGTCGGCGTCACCTGGGCGTCGGCGACGACGGGGGTCCGCGAGGCCGTACGCCGTGCTGAGAGGAGGGCTGGACGTGGGTGAGCTTCGCCGCCGTGTGGGCTTCCTGGCCGCCGTCGGTCGTCTTCGTTTATCCCAATTCGCAACTATCGAATTGGGCGGGGCCCTGGTCGTCGGTATCGCCGCTTCCATCTTCCTTGTGACACACACCGATGTCACTGCGCGAGTCGGGTTCGCGGGCGACATTCTGTCCTTGACTGCGGCCTTGGTCGGTGTCGTCTTCGCTGCGTTAGCCCTGGTCGTCGCACTGCTCTCCGAGAGCTACCTGAGGTTGCTTAACGCTGAGGATGCCGAACAGGGGCTGCTGGCATTCTTGTCGCCGTTCATGCTGGTGATCGGAATACAGGTGACGACAGTAGTCGGCGCAGTGGGGTACCGTGCATTTGCCAACTTTCTGCCAAAAGGCCTGGAGCCGTGGTTGTTTGGTGTGTTGGTCACGCTGTTTCTGATGTCGGCATTGGAAATTGTGGCCTTGGCGAGGTCGGTAGTTATGCATGGCCTCGCCCGAGCCAAGCTGCGGGAAATCACGGACTTGTCGGAAGAAAGAGATCGACGCTCCGGTAGCCGCTAGCACAGGTTATTCCGCCGGGCGAACCAGACGGGCCAACATCTCTCGACTCATAGGCTGCCAGCCACCGAGCGGTGCGGCACGTCCGTCGACACGCGAAAGCGCTCGCTGAGCGCAGGGGTATCCCAGGAGGTTGACGGCAGGCACAGTGGATTGGCTCTCACCGACCGGGCAGAAGTACACGACCCATCCGGGTAGCAGGCTGCTGTTCCCGTCGCTGTGCCGACCGACAGCGCCCGCGGTCATCGATCCGAGCGTCGATCTTCTCGATGACGCGGTTGGATGCTTGAAGATGCCGCGGCGCAGGCGAACCCGCGAACAGAACCGCGCGGCGGCCATCGAAGCCGAGCGTCAGCGCAACCAGCCCTACGCCGACGAACGCAATAAGCCACCGCCGTTCTAATCGGCGACGGCGAGCAGGCGCCAATCGCCGGGCACACCCTTCAATTGGTGTGTCCCACGATCCGCGAACTCGAGCCCTGAGCCAATCACCAGGTCGCGCAGAGTACTTGACACCAGCACGTCGTTGGGCCCGGCCAGGGCGGCGACGCGTGCACCGATATGCACGGCGATACCACCGATGTCGGCGCCACGCATCTCGCACTCGCCGGTGTGCAAGCCCGCGCGCACTTCGATGCCAAGCGCCTGCACCGCATCGCGAATCGCCATGGCGCAGCGGATCGCTCGCTGAGGACCGTCGAACATCGCCACGAATCCATCGCCCGTGGTGTTCACCTCGCGACCGCGAAAACGCGCCAACTGCGCACGGATGACGGCATCGTGCGCATCAAGCAGGGCGCGCCAGTCGCGATCACCCATCTCTGAGGCGCGGCGCGTCGAGTCCACGATGTCGGTGAACAACACCGTCGCCAGCACTCGGTCATCGACCATCTCGGGCTGGTGTCCGGTGAGGAAATGCGCTATTTCCTCGAAGGAATCTCGCCAGGGTTCGACAATGTGCAGCAGATTGCGTCCGGGTAGCTCGGCATACTTGGCACCTGGAATGCAATCCGCGATGTACTTGCCCCAATCCCGCGGTACGACAGCGTCATCCAGGTGTTGGATGACGAGGGTGGGTACCCGGATCGCCGGTAGCAGTGCACGCACGTCCATTTCGGACATGAACCGCATCATCGAGGCGGCGGTGCTCGGGCTGGCCGACAGGCGTTCCACGCGAGCCCAGCTTGCCCGGACCTCTTCGTTCCACGGCATGTCCGGGTTCAAGAAGTGCTGCGACTCTCCGGTGCCCCACTTGCCGACCATTGCGGCTAGGACCTCCTCGGGAGTGGGTCCACCAACGCGCGCAGCGTTCGGATCGGCATAGCCCTCCAGCACGACCAGCCCGATTGTGCGTGAAGGATGCGTTGCCGCGAAAAGCGCTCCCGCCGCGAACGCGCCGACACCCGCGATCAGGACGGCTTCGCTACTGCCCAGTTCGTCGAGAACCGCGCTGATGCTGTCGACCCATGTTTCCAAGGTCGCCGGCGCATCTCCCGGGACCGGATCAGAGGCCCCCATGCCTGGCTGATCAAAGAAGATCAGCCGACCGAGCGATGTCATCGCCTCCACCCATCCGCGTGTGGCCGGAAGCTCTGGAGCGAGTTCGCAGTTTGAGAACCAGTTCGGGACCACAACGATGTCGCGAGCGCCAGGGGGCGACGCGCGATAGGCGACCCGCAAGTCACCGTTCAATGCATAACGCGTCTCCGCGAACATCGCCCGAAGATTTAGGGCAAGTCGTCGGGACCGAGTTGTTCGCGCGGCACCACCACCATCGGCACGTCGAGCACCCGCAGCATCTTGGCGGCCTTAGACCCGAGGAACAATCGCCGCGGCACGCTGAGCCGACTCGACCCGACCATGATCAGGTCTCCGTCGCGCCACTCCAACTTGCCCACCGCCTCCTCGATCGTCGCACCCTCGACAATCATCGACGTCACCGGAAAGTCATCTGGCAGCTCTGATTTCGCCAACTCGAGTACATGATGCGCATGGGCGAGGGCACGCTCCCGCACGGCATCGCCGTCGCCGCGGAGTGCACCGAAGGCCGGGTCCAGTGCCACCAGCGAGACCAACCGTAGCGGCGATCCCGCTGCACGGCTGAAGCGAACAGCTATGTCCAACAACACATCTGCGCCTTCACGCTCACCGATCGCACACGTCGTCTCCCGCACACGGTCGACGGGTGAATTCCTGGTACCCCGAGGCGCTACGGCTACCGGCAACGGCGCCGAGTGCAACAGCCCGTTGACCGTCGATCCCAGCGAGTAACTGCCGACCAGGCCGCCGGATCCGCCGACGACGATCATGTCGGCCTCCACGCGCGCCGCTTCCTGGATCAGCCCGTCAGCGGGCGAGTCGTCGATGCGGACGTGGCTGCGCAGCACGATCTCGTCCGGCACCGACGCGCGGGCCTCCTCCAACCACTGCTCGGCCTGCGCCACGAGATGCTTCTCGAAGTCCCCGACCGGCTTGATGGACGGCACCACCCGGTCCGGCGGCAGCACCATGCACAGATCGAGTTCGGCGCCCAGCGTGCGCGCAAGCCGCACACCGAGTGCCAGCGCATCTGCGCCGCCGGGAGTGGCCAGATATCCAACGACGAGCCTCATGGTCGATCATCCTTTCAACCTGAAGCGATCAACGCCCGTGGATCGACCAAATGCGCGTCAGTCGCGATACTCGGCGGCACCATCCTCGAGGACGAGCCGTGAGTTGGACCCGTCGGGTTCGGCCGCTTCCGTACGGAACACCGCGCGGCCCGCCTCGGTCCGCCAGATCGAGGTGGTCAGTGTCTCCCCCGGGAACACCGGCGAGGTGAACCTGGCGTCGATCGCGCTGACCTTCGTCGCGTCACCGCCACCGAGTTCGGCGACCAGCGCGCGACCCGCCACGCCGTAGCTGCACAGACCGTGCAGGATCGGCTTCGGGAACCCGGCCAGCTCCCGCGCGAACCACGGATCGCTGTGCAGCGGGTTCCGATCGCCCGACAGCCGGTAGATCAACGCCTGATCTTCGCGCGTGGGCAAGGCAATTCGCGCGTCGGGCTCGCGGTCGGGGATCTCCGGAGCGGCAGGGCGCTGCCCCGGTTGCCCGCCGAATCCGCCCTCACCACGGATGACCGCGGTTGTGAAGGTCTCGGCGACGACCTTCGATGTCTCGGGGTCGGTGCCCGTCGCCTTGAGCATGACGATCGCGTTCTTGCCCTCACCCTTGTCCTGGATGTCGGCGACCTCGGCCACGACGCTGAGCTTGCCCGCCGGTTTGAGCGGCTCATACAGCCGGATCCCCTGCGACCCGTGCAGCAGCATCGCGAAGTTGAACGAGCCGATCAGGCCGGCCGCCGCGAACGGCAGGCAGGCGATCACCGCGTAGGTCGGCAGCACCTGCTGCTCGATACCGTGACTGTTCTCCGTGGTGAACGCCAGGTCAGCGGTGCCCGCGCCGACGCCCAGCGCGTACAGCAGCGTGTCGCGGTCGGTCCATTCGAACAGCTGTGGGTCGGTCTTGGCGCCGATGGCGTTGGGGTCGAGAGGCATACCCCGCACGATATCTGTCCCCCGATAGGGTTGGCGGCGTGACGCACCCCGTCTTCGTCGACGTCGACACCGGCGTTGACGACGCGATGGCGTTGGCGTATTTGTTCGCCAGCGACGACGCCCAGGTGGTCGGCATCGCGTCGACGGCGGGAAACGTTCCGGTACAACAGGTCTGCCGCAACAACCTCGGCCTGCTGGACCTGTGCCGGATGCCGAACATCCCGGTGTCCAAAGGGTCCGAGCAACCCGTCAGCTCGCCGCTGCGCACCGCAGAGGACACCCACGGGCCCGAGGGGATGGGGTATGCGCAGATGCCCGCCTCCGGGCGCCGGCTCACCGAGTACGACGCCGCCGAGGCGTGGGTGCGCGCCGCTCACGCACATCCCGGCGAACTGGTCGCGATCGCCGTCGGGCCGCTGACCAACCTCGCGCTTGCGCTGCGCGCCGAGCCCACCCTTCCCAGGCTGTTACGCCGGCTGGTCATCATGGGCGGCGCGTTCGACTACCGCGGCAACACGACCCCGGTCGCCGAATGGAACATCAGCGTGGATCCGGAAGCCGCGGCCGAGGTGTTCACCGGATGGACGGCGGCGTGGGGAGCCGAGAAACCCACCCACCTTCCAATCATGTTGGGCCTGAACCTGACCGAACACATCGCGATGACGCCGGCCCTGTTGAACCGGCTCGCGGAGGAGGCCGGTGCGGGATCGGTGGCGATGAGCGTGTCCGACGATCGCGGCACCCGATCGGCGTCGGGCAACCCGCTGATCGCGGTGCTTGTGGACGCGATGCGGTTCTACTTCGAGTTTCATTTCGACCAGGGCGAGGGCTACCTGGCTCACCTGCACGACCCGCTGGCCGCGGCCGTGGCGCTGGACCCCGACCTCGTCACGTACCGGCCCACCACCGTCGACGTCGAGTTGACGGGCACATTGACCCGCGGCATGACCATCGCCGACTGGAGCAACCGCTGGGGCCGGGAACCTAACGCACTCATCGGTGTCGACGTCGACCCGGGAGCGTTCTTCGACCGGTTCATCGCGCGTGTGGGCGCGTTCGCCGCAAAGCTCAGCTGACGAACACCCCGATCACGACGGCCAGGAACAACAGCAAGAAGATTCCGAGCGCGATGACGCTGACGACGGCTGTCGGCGTCCACCGGTGCCGCGGCCGCGACTCGACGGCGCCCACACCGGAGATCTGGTCGGAGTCGGGCGGCGTCGACCCTGGCGGCACTCCCCCACCGGGTTCGAGGTCCGGCGTAATGGACGGTTCTGGATCGGGCGGTATGGCGGTCATCGACGGACGGGTACCCCTTCACGCGGTCGTCATTCATAAATCCCTTCGACGTACCACCGCCGCTGCCGGTAACACAGCAGCAGGGCCTGCCCCGGCCGGGCATCGCGCGAGGACCCGTCGTCGAGCAACACCTGGGCGCGGGCGGTGCGGCCGGCCTTGCGGCCTTCGGGATCCCACCACCGTTCGTCGACCGGCCACGGTCCCGCCCACCAGGCCAATCTGCCCGCTTTGACGGCCTTGCCCGGCGCGTCCAACCGCGCGGGGTCGGTGGAGAACAGGCCCCGGGCGGTCACCCGCACCGGACGGCCGTCGGCGTCGAACAACTCGACCGGATCGTCGAGCAGCACGGTCGGCGACGGTTCGGGTAGCTGGCCAGGCCACGGCTGATGCGGATCGGCCCGCGGCACCTGCTCATCCCCCAGCGGGGTGAACGTGATGCGCTCGGCCGGGCCCCGACCGCCGCTGAGCACCGGAACCTGTACCGCCTCCGGTCCGAGCAGACCCTGCACGCGCACCAGCGCGCGGCGGGCGCGCAGGCGATCCTCCTCACCCACCCCGCCCCACAGCGGCAGCTGCAGCGCCTCGGCCGAGACCACCTCCACCGGGCGCAACCGGATCACCGTGATGGGCGCGGTGGGCCGGTCGTTGGGGTTGCGCCTGTTCAGCCAGCCGTCGAGCTGCCAACGCACCCGGTCGGCGGTGGCGTCCTCGCTCAGCGGTTCGGCGCAACGCCAAACACGTTCCAGCTCTTCACCATTGGCGGTGCGCGCGCGGATGGCCAGCCGGGTGCACCCCACCCCGGACGCTGCCAGGGTGCGGTGCAGGTCGGCGGCCAGCGACCGGCCGGCGAAAGCGGCGGCGTCCACCCGGTCGATCGGCGGATCACAGTCCATGACGGCGTCGAGTTCGGGTTCGGGTTCCCGGCCGGACGGACCGCGGGTGGGCTCACCGCACGCGAACTGGTGCGCGGCCACCGCGTCGGCCCCGAACCGCGAGGCCACATCGCTGCGGGACAGCGCGGCGAACTGTCCGATGTTGCGAATCCCCATGCGCCACAGCAGGTCCGCCAGGTCATCCCGGCCGGGGCCGGCCAGGCTGGGCTCGGTGGCCAACTGGCGGATCGACAGCGCCGACAGGAACAGCGCATCCTGTCCGGGCTCGACGATCCGCCCCGCCCGCGCGGCGAAGACCGCAGTCGGCAACTGGTCGGCGACCCCCACCTGACATTCGGCGCCGGCGGCGGCCACCGCGTCGACCAACCGCTCAGCGGCGGTTTGTTCGGATCCGAAGTAGCGGGCCGCACCCCGGACCGGCAGCACCAGCAGGCCCGGCCGCAACACTTCGGCACGCGGCACCAAGTCGTCCACCGCGATCGTGACGTTTTCGAAGTGGCGGGCATCGCGCGCCGGATCGGCGGTGGCCACATGCAGTTCCGGGCACCGCGCCTGGGCTTCCCGGCGACGCAACCCGCGTCGCACTCCCGCCGATCGGGCCGAGGCCGAACAGGCGATGACCCGGTTGGCCAGCGTGACCGCGATCGGGGCGGTCGGCGGCAGGTCGGCCGCGGCCGCCGCGGCGACGGCCGGCCAGTCCATGCACCAGATGGCCAGAACGCGCGACACTCATCCGCCTACCGCGCGGACGGAACCGAACGACCGCCCCCAGGCCCGGGTGGCCAGCCGCACCCGACTGATGCGGCCGAATCCCGGGCGGCCCCGCCCGGTGATCTCATAGCCGCACACCGAGGCCTCCAACCGGGCCGACGCACCCTGCCAGTCGCCACCGGTGACCAGCAGCGTGCAGCCCTTCTGGCGGGCCCGGGCCACCACCGCCCGCGCGCGGGTGGCCGGCACCGCCCGCCCGCCCAGGCCGAGCACCACCAGATCCATACCGTCCATCAGCACGGCGGCGACCTCGACCGGATCGGCGCCCGGTTCGGGGATGACCGCGATCCGGCTCAGGTCGGCGCCCATCTCCACGGCCGCCAGCAGGCCGACGTCGGGTTGGCCCACGATGGCGGCGTGCCCGCCCTCCGCCGTCACCGCCGCGACCACGCTCAGTGGCAGCGACCGGGCACCCGCGACCACCGCCACCGTCCCGCGCGGCAACGGCGCCGGAAGCAGCCCATCCAGCGATTCGGGCATCGGCAGCAAAGTTTCCGAGTCCGGAAGCGGCTCACTCGTCGCCGCCGTTCCACGACGGCTACCGCCCACCTTGCTGGATACCGCCGCAATCTTGCGACGCAGGTGTTCTACCTGTTCAGCGCGGGTAAGCTGACGCTGATCCAGGCTCACGGCGGCTGTCACAACAGCACCTCCCGCATCGTCTGACTCACTGGTTTTTCGAATGTATGTTCGATACGCCGAGTAAACACCCACCCACCGACAGCGTCAAGCGGGTTCAGTCGATCTCAGGATGCAGAAACTGAGGGGAGAACTACTCCCACTCGATGGTGCCGGGCGGCTTACTCGTCACGTCGAGCACCACCCGGTTGACCTCGGCCACCTCGTTGGTGATGCGGGTCGAGATGCGTTCGAGAACTTCGTACGGCACGCGGGTCCAGTCAGCGGTCATCGCGTCCTCACTGGAAACCGGGCGCAGCACAATCGGGTGTCCGTAGGTCCGGCCATCACCCTGCACCCCCACCGAACGGATGTCGGCGAGCAGGACGACAGGGCACTGCCATATCTGGTTGTCGAGCCCGGCGGAGGTCAGTTCCTCACGAGCGATCGCATCGGCGCGACGCAGCGTCTCCAGCCGCGCGGCAGTGACCTCGCCGACGATCCGAATACCCAGGCCCGGTCCCGGAAAAGGTTGGCGCGCAACGATTTCCTCGGGAAGACCGAGCTCGCGACCCACCGCGCGGACCTCGTCCTTGAACAACAGCCTCAGCGGCTCGACCAGTGTGAACTTCAGGTCGTCGGGCAGGCCCCCGACGTTGTGGTGGCTCTTGATGTTCGCGGTGCCCGACCCTCCGCCGGACTCCACGACGTCGGGATACAGCGTGCCCTGCACCAGGAATTCGACGTCAGGCCCACCCCCCTCGACAAGGCCCCGCACCGCCCCTTCGAACGCCCGGATGAACTCCCGTCCGATGATCTTGCGCTTGCCTTCGGGGTTCGTCACCCCGGTCAACGCCTCGAGGAAGCGGTCGGCGACGTCGACGGTGACCAGGTTGGCGTGCGTGGCGGCGACGAAGTCGCGCTGCACCTGGGCCCGCTCCCCCGCCCGCAGCAGGCCGTGGTCGACGAACACGCACGTCAACCGGTCACCGATGGCCCGCTGCACCAGTGCCGCGGCGACCGCGGAGTCCACACCGCCCGACAGCCCGCAAATGGCCCGTCCCTCGCCGATCTGCTCGCGGACCTGTTCGACGAGCGCATCGGCGATGTTGGCCGGCGTCCAGGTCGAGTCGATCCCCGCGAACTCGTGCAGGAAACGGCTCAGCACCTGCTGGCCGTGCGGGGTGTGCATCACCTCCGGGTGGTACTGCACGCCTGCCAGCCGACGGCCGCGATGCTCGAATGCCGCGACCGGCGCACCGCTGCTGGCGGCCACCACCTCGAAGCCGTCGGGCACCTCGGTCACCGCGTCACCGTGGCTCATCCACACCGGCTGGGTGGACGGCAGATCCGAATGAAGCTCTCCGCCAGTAACTTTCAGCTCCGTGCGACCGTACTCCCGCGTTCCGGTACGCGCGACGGTACCGCCGAGCACCTGCGCCATCGCCTGAAAGCCATAGCAGATTCCGAACACCGGTACGTCGAGGTCGAACAGTTGCGGGTTCAGTTGCGGGGCGCCGTCCTCGTAGACGCTGGCCGGCCCTCCGGAGAGCACGATGGCCTGCGGGTCGCGCGCCTTGATCTCCTCGACACTGGCGGTGTGCGGGATCACCTCCGAGTACACCCGCGCCTCGCGGACCCGTCGGGCGATCAACTGCGCATACTGCGCTCCGAAATCGACAACCAGTACGGGCCGGGGAGATCCTGATGTCACTCGGTCAGTCTAGTTGGCTGCGACGACGTCACACGTGCAGCGCGGTGAACGGCTCAAACGGCAAGTTACGCAGAGCGAACCACGCCAAGGTCAGCACCACTGCCACCGGCGCCGACCACCGCAGGTGCTGCCAACTGCGCACCCGCCTGCCCGCCAGGGACCCGTAGAGCCAGGTCCCGTACGCCCACAGCAGGAAGACCAACGCGAGCACGCCGAGCGCGTTGAACCGGACCGCCGCGGCGACGTCGAGATGCAGCAGCGAGTAGATCATCCGCAGGCTCCCGCACCCGGGGCAGTCGATGCCGAGCAGCGCCTTGGTCGGGCAAACCGGCAGTATCCCGCCGGGCACGGTCGGATCCGCCAACCAGATCGCCGCGCACCCGCCCACCGCGGCGGTGGCGACCGCCAACGGCGCGGCGAGCGAGCGCACGTGCATCACATGTAGGCCAGTCCGCCGCCCGCGACCCCGATGATGAGATAGATGACGATGACGATCGCGCCGGCGATCGCGCCCCAGATCGCCCACTTCTTCGCGTCGTCGGACGCCTTTTGGGCCTGGGCGTACTGGCCCGACTGCCACAGGCCGTTCACCTTGGCGGCGTTGATGATCGACACGATGCCAAACGGTAAGCAGCACAACACCGTAACGAGGATGCCCCACACGAGGTTGGTGTCGGGCTGCTGTGCCGGGTAACCACCGGGAGGCGGTCCATAACCCTGCGGCGGTGGCGGCGGAGGCTGAGGCGGATAGGTCATGGGGTCCCTTTTCTCGAGTAGCACCCTGTCGAACGACAAGCTCGCTCAATATAAGGCAATTGTTTGCTGGGTGCGTCAATTTCGATTCGCTGCAGTAGGTTCATCGATGCACAGGTATGTCTGCGCGAAATAACGGGAATGGGTGATGTGTGCCTGAAACCGAAAGACCTGAAACCGAAAGACTGGGTCTACCCGCTGGGATCCGCGCCGCATTGTTCGACCTCGACGGCGTGTTGACAGACACCGCGAGCGTGCACAAGAAAGCATGGAAGGCGATGTTCGACGACTTTCTCCGGCGACGCGCCGAGCAGACCGGGGAGACGTTCACCCCGTTCGACGTGCAAAGCGACTACCTGACCTATGTCGACGGCAAGAAGCGCGAGGACGGCGTCCGGTCGTTTCTGGCGAGTCGGGGCATCGAGCTTCCCGACGGCGCTCCCGACGACACGCCGCCGCTGGAAACCGTCCATGCACTGGGCAACGCCAAGAACGAGGTGTTCCAACAGATCCTGCGGACCGACGGCGTCGAGGTGTTCGAGGGTTCGCGCCGCTATCTCGAAGCGACGGCTAACGCGGGGTTGGGCATCGCGGTGGTGTCGTCCAGCGCCAACACCCGCGAGGTGCTCGAAATGACTGGGCTTGCGCGGTTTGTCCGACACCGGGTGGACGGCGTTGTGCTGCGTGAGGAGAACATCGCGGGAAAACCCGCACCCGATTCGTTTCTGCGCGCGGCCCAGCTCCTCGGCGTGAAGCCCGAAGAGGGCGCCGTGTACGAAGACGCGCTTTCCGGGGTGGCCGCAGGACGGGCCGGAGGATTCGGCCTGGTGGTCGGCGTCGATCGGGTAGGCCACGCAGAAGCGTTGCGGCGCAACGGGGCTGACATCGTGGTTAGCGACCTTGCGGAAATGCTCACATGAGCCTGCACGACGACATCTACCCCGTGGAACCGTGGCAGGTGCGGGAGCGATCCCTCGATCTCGACGTGCTCGCACAATCGGAGTCGTTGTTCGCGCTGTCGAACGGCCACATCGGCATGCGTGGAAATCTCGACGAAGGCGAACCGCACGCTTTCCCCGGCACCTACCTCAATTCGTTCTACGAGGTTCGCCCCCTTCCGTACGCCGAGGCGGGATACGGCTGGCCCGAGGACGGGCAGACAATCGTCAACGTCACCAACGGCAAGTTGATGCGCCTGCTGGTCGACGACGAACCGTTCGACGTGCGTTACGGCGAGCTGCTCGACCACGAACGCATTCTGGATTTTCGGACCGGCACGCTCAAGCGCGCCGCGTGCTGGCGTTCTCCGGCAGGCAAGAAGATCAAAGTCGCTTCCACGCGAATCGTTTCGCTTACGCAGCGCAGTGTCGCGGCCATCGAGTACATCGTCGAGGCGCATGACGAATTCGCCCGTGTCACGGTGCAATCGGAACTGGTGGCCAACGAGGAGCTGCCACCGTCGACGAAGGACCCGCGGGTATCGGCCGTCCTGGAAAAGCCGTTGGAGCCGGTGCAGCACGAGCACTCCGAACACGGCGCGATCCTGTTACACCGCACCCGTGGGAGCAACCTGATGATGGCCGCGGCCATGGACCACGACATCGAGGTTCCCGGTCGTGTCGAGGTGGACACCGGCGCGGGGCACGACTGGGCCAACACGACGGTCATCTGCGGCCTTCGCCCCGGACAGCAGCTCCGCATCGTCAAGTACCTCGCCTACGGATGGTCCAGCCTGCGGTCGCGACCGGCACTGCGCGACCAGGCGGCGGCCGCGCTCAGCAGCGCGCGCTACACCGGCTGGCAGGGGTTGCTGGATGCCCAACGGGCCTACCTCGACGATTTCTGGGACGGTGCGGACGTCGAGGTGGAGGGCGACCCCGACTGTCAGCAGGCGGTGCGGTTCGCCCTCTTCCACATCCTGCAGGCCAGCGCGCGCGCCGAGCGCCGGGCGATTCCCGGTAAGGGTCTGACCGGGACGGGCTATGACGGCCACGCCTTTTGGGACACCGAGGGTTTCGTCCTGCCGGTGCTGACCTACACCCAGCCCTCAGCGGCCGCCGACGCGTTGCGGTGGCGCGCCTCCATTCTCCCGCTGGCCAAAGAGCGGGCGTCGGTGCTGGATCTCGATGGCGCCGCGTACCCGTGGCGCACCATCCGCGGTGAGGAATGCTCGGCCTACTGGCCGGCAGGGACCGCGGCCTTCCACGTCAACGCCACCATCGCCATGGCGTTCGAGCGCTACCGCATTGTCACAGGCGACCATTCGCTGGAAGAGGAGTGCGGGCTCGAGGTCCTGATCGAGACCGCGCGGCTGTGGGCATCGCTCGGTCACCACGATCGTCATGGGGTGTGGCACGTCGACGGGGTGACGGGACCGGACGAGTACACGGCCATTGTGCGCGACAACGTGTTCACGAACCTGATGGCTGCGGCCAATCTTCGGGCAGCCGCCGACGCGTGTGCGCGCAACGTCGACGCCGCCCAGGCGTCCGGCGTCTCCACCGAGGAGATGGCCGCATGGCGTCACGCCGCCGACGCCGCCCACATCCCGTTCGACGAGGAGCTGGGTGTGCACCCGCAATGTGACGGTTTCACGACGCTGCGCGAGTGGGATTTCAACGCCAACACGATCTACCCGCTGCTGATGCACGAGCCGTATGTTCGGCTCTATCCGGCGCAGGTGATCAAACAGGCGGACCTGGTGTTGGCGATGCACTGGCAGGGCCACGCGTTCACCGCAGAACAGAAGGCCCGCAACGTCGACTACTACGAACGACGCACCACCCGGGATTCGTCGCTGTCGGCGTGTACCCAGGCGGTGATGTGTGCCGACGTCGGTCATCTCGAACTGGCCCATGACTATGCCTACGAGGCGGCGATGATCGACCTTCGCGATCTCCACCACAACACCCGCGACGGCCTGCACATGGCATCGCTCGGCGGTGCGTGGGCGGCGATGGTGGCGGGATTCGGCGGGCTACGTGACGACGAAGGTGTGCTCGAACTCAACCCGCGGCTACCCGACGGGATCTCTCGACTCCGATTCCGGTTGCGGTGGAGGAACTTTCGCCTCACCGTCGATGCCGATCACGACGAGGTCACCTATACGCTGCGCGACGGCCCGCGGGGCGAGCTGCTGATCCGCCACGGCGGCGAGGACCTGCAACTGCAATCGCGACAGCCCACGACCGTTCCGGTCAACCACTGCCGACCGCTGCTGCCGACGCCTGCGCAGCCGCCCGGGCGGGAGCCGTTGCGCCGGCGACCGGCTTAGCCGGGTGACGTCAGGCCATCTGCTTGTGACCCGGCAGCCCGCCGGTCGCCTCGAACACCACGCGCTTGCCGATCTCGACGGCGTGGTCGGCGAACCGTTCGTAGTAGCGGCCGAGCAGCGCGACGTCGACGGCCGAACACACCCCGTCCTGCCACTTGTGGTCGATCAGCAGCGTGAACAGGTGCCGGTGCTCGGCGTCGACGGCGTCGTCCTCGTCGCGCAGCCGCGCGGCCTTCTCCGGGTCCCGCGACAGCAGCACCTCCTGCGCCGTCTTCGCCAGTTGCACCGCGCGCGCACCCATTTCGGCGAAGCTCGCGCGCACGTCGGTTGGCAGCGCGCAATCGGGGTGGCGCAACCGCGAGATGCCGGCGACGTGGGCCGCCAACGCACCCATCCGGTCGATGTCCGCGGCGATGTGAATGGAGCCGACCACGGTGCGCAGGTCACTGGCGACGGGCTGCTGCAGCGCCAGGATCCGCAGCGCGGCCTCCTCGGCGCGCCGGTTCAGCGCGATGATGTGCTCATGGTCGGCGATCACCTGCTCCGCGAGCGAGAGATCGGCATCGAGCAGGGCCTGCGTGGCGCGTTCGAGCGCGCTGACCGCCAGCCCGCACATGTCGCCGAGCTGGGCACTCAGCGCGGCGAGTTGCTCCTGATAGGCGGTCCGCACCGGCTTTAGTTACCCGGATCGGTCGATTCTCAACCGGCCGAGGTGACCGGTTGGATCGGCAACCAGCGCAGCGCCGCCGGCGCATGGGCGGGAACGACGGGGTTCTGCGGCGCAACCGGTTCCAACCGACGGTACGGCTGCCCCTGCTCCGGTCGCAGGTCCTGCTCCCCCTTGTTCGGCCACAGTGACGCCGCGCGTTCGGCCTGGGCGGTGATCGAAAGTGACGGATTGACACCGAGATTCGCCGAGATCGACGCACCGTCGTGCACCGAGAGCGTCGGATAGCCGTACACCCGGTGATACGGGTCGATCACGCCGTGTTGTGGGTCGTCACCGATGGCGGCGCCGCCGAGGAAGTGCGCGGTGAGGGGGATGTTGAACAACTCGCCCCAGGTGCCGCCCGCGACGCCGTCGATCTTCTCGGCGATTCGGCGGGTGACCCGATTGCCGACCGGGATCCACGTGGGATTGGGCGCCCCGTGGCCCTGTTTGCTCAGATAGCGCCTGATCCCCAGTTTGTTCCGCTTGGTGAACGTGGTGATCGAATTGTCGAGGTGCTGCATGACCAGAGCGATCAACGTGCGCTCGCTCCACCGCCGGACGTTGAGTAGCCGCAGCGTGCCGCGGGGATCCTTGCGCGCGTTGATGAACAGCTGTTTCCACCGCGGCGTGTCCGAGCCTTCAGGGCCGTCGCCGTCGGTCATCAGCGTCTGCAACAGGCCCATGGCGTTGGAGCCCTTGCCGTAGCGCACGGGCTCGATGTGGGTGTCCGAGGTGGGGTGGAACGACGAGGTGATCGCCACGCCGTGTGTGAGGTTGAGGTCGTCGGACACCTCGAAACGTCCAGCGCCGACGATGGATTCGGAGTTGGTGCGGGTCAGCACACCGAGCTTGTCGGACAGGTTGGGCAGCTTGCCCTTGTCACGCATCTTGAACAGCAGCCGCTGCGTGCCCCAGGTGCCGGCCGCCAGCACGACGTGCGACGCGGTGAACGTGCGCTTCTGCTTGCGAACCCAGCGACCGGTCCGGACGGTGTGCACGTTCCACAGCCCGTCGGGGCGCTGCTCGAAACCGGTGACCGTGGTCATCGGGTGAATCTCTGTCCCAAACTTCTCGGCCAGGTACAGATAGTTCTTGACCAGCGTGTTCTTCGCGTTGTGCCGGCAACCGGTCATACATTCGCCAACCTCGATGCATCCCCTGCGCGCGGGCCCGGCACCGCCGAAGTACGGATCGGGCACGGTTTCGCCGGGCGCCTTGGTGCCGTCGGGGCCGAAGAAGACGCCCACCGGCGTCGGCACGAACGTATCGCCGACGCCCATCTCCTCGGCGACCTGCTTGACGATGCGGTCGGCGTCGGTGAACGTCGGGTTGGTGACGACGCCGAGCATGCGCTGCGCCTGGTCGTAGTGCGGCATCAACTCCGCGCGCCAGTCGGTGATGTTCTTCCACTGCGGGTCGTTGAAGAACGGGTCCGGCGGTACGTAGAGCGTGTTGGCGTAATTCAGCGATCCGCCGCCGACACCCGCACCGGCCAGGATCATCACGTTGCGCAGCAGGTGGATTCGCTGGATGCCGTACATGCCGAGTTGCGGCGCCCACAGGAACTTGCGCAGATTCCACGAGGTCTTGGCGAAGTCCTCGTCGGCAAAGCGCCTGCCGGCTTCGAGCACCCCGACGCGGTAGCCCTTTTCGGTGAGCCGCAGCGCCGTGACGCTGCCGCCGAATCCCGAACCGATCACCAGGACGTCGTAGTCAGGTTTCATGCGTCCAGTATGGCGTTACCGAGGGGTAACTTCCTAGCCGATCAGATCGCGACGGCCGTACCGCAGATGCCGCAGACCTCGAACTGGCGACGGTTCCAGCGCGCCACCGGGACGAAGAACAGCGAGAACTGCTTGAACTCGCGGATTCGGGACCACTGCGTGGTGTTGTGGCAGCGCGGACAGGTCCTGACCTCTCCCGCACCGAGGTGCTTCTGCTTGGTGCCGTAACTGAAGAGGAAGAAGAACACCTCGTCCAGCGTAGGCGCAAAAACTCAGCTCCCGACGGTCAGGCCGACCTTCTGGAATTCCTTGAGATCGCAGTAACCGGCCTTGGCCATCGAGCGTCGCAGCCCACCGACCAGGTTCAGCGAGCCGAACGGATCGTCCGACGGGCCGGTCAGCACCTGTTCCAGCGACGGGCGCTCGCCCATCGCGATTTGCAGGAACGCGCCCCGGGGCAGCGACGGATGCGCGGCGGCGGCCGGCCAGTACCAGCCCGCGCCCAGCGCTTCGGCCGACGTGGCCAGCGGCGTTCCGAGCACCACCGCGTCGGCGCCGCAGGCGATGGCTTTGGCCAGATCACCGGAGGTGTGCATGTCGCCGTCGGCCAGGACGTGGACGTAGCGCCCGCCGGTCTCGTCGAGGTATTCGCGTCGCGCGGCGGCGGCGTCGGCGATCGCGGTGGCCATCGGAACGCTGATCCCGAGCACCTCGTCGCTGGTGGTGACACCGCTGGTCGAGCCGTACCCGACGATGACGCCGGCCGCACCGGTCCGCATCAGGTGCAGCGCGGTGCGATGGTCGAGGACACCGCCCGCGACCACGGGCACGTCGAGTTCGGAGATGAAGGTCTTGAGGTTCAGCGGTTCCCCGTTGGAGGCCACCCGCTCGGCGGAGATGATCGTGCCCTGGATGACCAGCAGGTCGATCCCCGCGGCGAGCAGTGTCGGCGTCAACGCGCGGGCATTCTGCGGGCTGACCCGCACCGCCGTCGTCACACCGGCCTCGCGGATGCGCGCCACGGAGGCGCCCAGCAGATCCGGGTCCAGCGGGGCGGCGTGGAACTGCTGCAGGAGCCGGATCGCGGCCGAGGGTTCCGGCTCTTTTTCGGCCGCCTCGATGACTTGCGCAATCTTGGCTTCGACGTCCGCGTGCCGACCGATCAGCCCCTCGCCGTTGAGCACACCGAGCCCGCCGAGCCGACCCATCTCGATGGCGAAGTCCGGGGACACCAGCGCATCGGTCGGGTGGGCCACCACGGGGATCTCGAACCGGTATGCGTCCAGCTGCCAGGCCGTGGAAACGTCCTGCGACGACCGGGTGCGCCGCGACGGCACGATGTTGACGTCGTCGAGTTCGTAGGTGCGGCGGGCGGTTCTGCCCATGCCGAGCTCAACCATGTCTCGCATGGCCAGTTTCTCCTGTCAGTACGTTCTGTTCTTCGCGCAAGCGCTCGTCAGCGGGTGTAGTAGTTCGGCGCCTCGACCGTCATCGTGATGTCGTGCGGGTGGCTCTCCTTGAGACCCGCCGCAGTGATCTGCACGAACTGGGCCAGCTGCAACTGCTCGATAGTCGCCGACCCGGTGTAGCCCATCGCCGCGCGCAGCCCGCCGGTGAGTTGGTGGATCACCGTCGCGAGCGGACCGCGGAACGGCACCCGGCCCTCGATCCCCTCGGGCACGAGCTTGTCCTCGCTGAGCACGTCGTCCTGGAAGTAGCGGTCCTTGGAGTAGGACCCGCGCAACGCCCCCGCAGCACCGCGGCCCTGCATGGCGCCGAGCGACCCCATACCGCGATAGCTCTTGAACTGCTTGCCGTTGACGAAGATCAACTCGCCGGGCGACTCGGCGGTGCCCGCGAGCAGCGAACCCAGCATCGTCGTCGACGCGCCGGCGGCCAGGGCCTTGGCGATGTCGCCGGAATACTGCAGTCCACCGTCCGCGATGACCGGCACACCCGACGGTGCGCAGGCCGCGACGGCTTCCATGATCGCGGTGATCTGCGGCGCGCCGACGCCGGCCACCACGCGGGTGGTGCAGATCGAACCGGGCCCCACGCCGACCTTCACCGCGTCGGCACCGGCCTGCACCAGCGCGGCCGCGGCGGCACGTGTGGCGACGTTGCCGCCGATCACCTCGACCCGGTCGCCGACGGCGGCCTTGACCCGGCTGACCATGTCCAGCACACCGCGGTTGTGCGCGTGCGCGGTGTCCACGACCAGCACGTCGACACCCGCGTCCACCAGCGTCATCGCCCGCGTCCAGGCGTCGTCGCCGACACCGACGGCCGCCCCGACGAGCAGCCGGCCGTCCTTGTCCTTGGTCGACAACGGGAACTGTTCGGTCTTGACGAAGTCTTTGACCGTGATCAACCCGGTGAGCTTGCCGTGTCCGTCGACGATGGGGAGCTTCTCAATCTTGTTGCGGCGCAACAGGCCTAGCGCCGCCTCCGCCGAAACGCCCTCGCGGGCGGTGATGAGCGGGGCCTTGGTCATGACCTCGGAGACCGGCTTGGACTGGTCCACCTCGAAGCGCATGTCGCGGTTGGTGATGATGCCGACCAGCTCGCCGGTGTCGTCGACGACGGGCAACCCGGAGATCCGGAACCGCGCGCACATCGCGTCGACCTCGGCCAGCGTGTTGTCCGGCGAGCAGGTGACCGGGTCGGTGACCATGCCCGCCTCGGACCGTTTGACCGTCTCGACCTGGCCGGCCTGCTCGGCCACCGGGAGGTTGCGGTGCAGCACGCCCATCCCGCCGGCACGGGCCATCGCGATCGCCATGCGCGACTCGGTGACGGTGTCCATCGCGGAACTCACCAGCGGCACCTTGAGGCGGATCTTCCTCGTCAACTGGCTCGAGGTGTCGGCGGTCGCGGGCACCACGTCGGAGGCGGCGGGCAGCAGAAGCACGTCGTCGAAGGTCAGGCCGAGCATGGCGACTTTCGTCGGGTCATCCCCGCCGGTGGGCACCGGCACCGCGATGGGGATGCTGCTTTCGGCGATCGACATGGCGGGGGCCTCCAGATACAAACGCAGCCGAACACTGTCGTCGAGCTGAGAAACCATCCTATCGGCTGCGGGCCCGCATCCCCGTCTCACGTGCCATGACGCACACAACTATTCATACGTCGACGACGTGGGCGTGACGGCTAGCGTTATCCCCGCCCCGCTGCGTAGTGTGGACTCGTGCGTGACCACCTGCCCCCGGGTTTGCCACCAGACCCGTTCGCCGATGACCCGTGCGACCCTTCGGCTGCCCTCGACGCGCTCGAGCCCGGCCAGCCGCTGGACCCGCAGGAGCGGACGGCGGTCGAGGCCGATCTCGCCGATCTGGCGGTGTACGAGGCGCTTCTGGCGCACAGGGGCATCCGCGGGCTGGTCGTGTGCTGCGACGAATGCCAGCAGGACCACTATCACGACTGGGACATGCTGCGCGCCAACCTGCTGCAACTGCTGGTCGACGGCACGGTGCGCCCCCACGAGCCCGCATATGATCCCGAACCCGATGCCTACGTGACGTGGGATTACTGCCGCGGCTACGCCGATGCCTCGCTCAACGAGGCGACGTCGGAGTCCGACGGCTACCGCTGACTAGCTGGGCTCCTCGACCGCGTCCGGGACGGTCACCGTCGTGACGGCCGTCCTCGGTGCCGGTGCCTCCACGGTCGGTTGCTGCGTCGTCGGCGCGGCCGACGGTTGCTCAACCTCCTGCTGCTCGACCACCGAGGGTGCAGACGTCGGTGTCGGAACCTGAACTCGCGTGCTCGGAGTCGGTAGCGGTGCGCTGGCCGACGGGGTCGGCTGTTGCGTGGCCGATGGTGTGGGCAGCGCCGTCGGCGAGTCCGGAACCGTCGTCGGCTGCGGCGTGGCGCTCACCGTGGGCGGCGGGGTGCCCGGCAGAGCGGTAGGCGACGTCGATGGTGTCGGCGAGTCCGACGGCGAGGGCGTCCCGGACGGCGACGTCGACGGTGTAGACGGTGTAGTCGGCGCCGACGTCGACGGTGTGGTCGGCGCGGACGTCTCAGAGGTGTCCGTCGGCGCAGTGGTCTCCGTTGAGGTCGCGCCGTCACTCGGAATCACGACGACCTCGGGGAAGGTCGGCGGCGGCGCGTTCGGCGGCAGCGTCGCCGCCGGGTCCTGGGCCTCGACCTTGACCGTCAGCTCCTGCCACTGCGTGACCAACTCTTCTTTGCGCACAGTGTCGTTCACGGTCGCCACGGTCGTCGTCAATGTCTCGAGCTTGTCCTGGGCGGCTTGCCACTGACCCTGATCGATCAGCTGCTGCACCTCGGCCATCTGCGTCTGCGCGGCCAGCACGACGGCGTCGTCGCGGGTGTCCTGTTGCTCGCCGAAGAGCATGGTGCGCAGGCCGTAGAGCGAGTCGCCCGGCCCGGCGCCGGCGACCACAGCACCGAACCCGCCGATGCACAACACCGCGGCCGCGGCGGACCCCACGACCGCCAGGGACGTGCGCGTGCGGCGGCGCGATGCCGCGGCCCGGTCAAGCGCGAGCACCGCGTCGCGCGGTGTGACCGTTGCGGTCAGAGGTGCACCACGGACCTCGTCGCGCCAGCCCGCCAGCAGCTGAGCCAGTTCGGCCTCACTGGGGTCGGTCGAATACACCGACTGCTGTGTGGCCAGCGCATCGAGGAACCGATCGGTGCGGTTGATCTCGTTGAGCGAGGGGTCTCCCCCGTTGGAAGTCCAGCGTCCGAAGTCAGGCATAGTCACGCCCCGTCGCCACGATCTCGGACTTCAGTCGAGCCAGCGCACGGTGCTGAGCGACGCGGACGGCGCCCGGGGTGCTGCCGACCGCCTCTGCGGTCTCCTCGGCGCTCATTCCGACGACGATGCGCAGGATCAGGATCTCGCGCTGCTTCTCGGGGAGCACCGCCAAAAGCTTCTTCATGCGCGCCGACGCCTCGGCATCGAGTGCCATCTGCTCGGGCCCGGCGTCCAGCGAGAACCGCTCCGGCACGACATCGGTCGGGTCGGATCGGTTCCTGGCCGCTGCGCGATGCGCGTCAGCAACCTTGTGGGCGGCAATGCCGTACACGAAGGCCAGGAACGGTCGTCCCTGATCCTTGTAACGCGGCAGCGCCGTGATGGCGGCCAAGCAAACCTCCTGCGCAACGTCGTCGGCTGAGAGGCCACTGCGCTCTGTCGCCCCGACCCTCGCCCGGCAGTACCGAACAACGATCGGACGAATGGTCTCCAGCACCTCCCGGAGCGCGTCCCGGTTCCCTGCCACGGCCTCAGCAACGACAGCATCGAGACGTTCTCCCGAAAATGTCATCGTGGGCGATCTCTCCAACGTTACGAACAGGACCGGATCCGGTAGGCCGGTCAGCTAAACAATAACTTTCACTTCCGTGTGGACCCGGTTACCGCACCGACCACACGCCGCCCCGCCGACGCACTGTATCGGCACAATGGTCGCGGATCTTCACCATGTCGAGTGTCGGATGCGCGGCGCTGCCGATGTCGGCCAGCAAGCAGGCCAACGCCCATTGCAGCGGAACCATTCCGAAGCGCTGTGTGTCGTCGAGCGCCGCGTCGGCCACCGACCGGGCGGCCGCCAGATCACCCGCGCTGCACAGGGCGGCGGCGAGCACGACCGACGACTTCACCTCGTGGCGGACCGAACCGAAGTCCGCGGCGGCGTCGACGGCGCGTTTCGCGTGCCCGACCGCGGCCTCGCCGCGGCCGCGGACCATCGCCAATTCGGCCGACACCCAACCCAGCCGAACCCACAGCCTCGGCGACGCCGTATCAGCCATCCGCTCGGCGGCACGGCCCAGCGCGCGGGTCGACGCGTCGAACCGGCCGACTCCCAACGCGTCGGCGGCCAGACCGATCAAGGCGTCCGCAGCCGCTTCGGTGTCCGATCCGGCCAGCGCCAGTGCCCGACCGTCCCATCGCCGCGCCTTGGCGTGCCACCCGAGCTGACGCAGAAACGACGCCTCGGTGCTGTGGGCCAACGCCCGCTCGGGTCCGGCGCCCCGGACCAGTGCCGCCAGGTCGACGCGAGCGCTGGCGTAGCGGCCCTGTCCGCCGGCGGCGACGGCGCGCAACCACAACTCGTGTGGGGTGGCGGCGACGGGCAACGGCCAACGGCCGGGATCGTCACCGAATGCGGCTCTGGCCAGAGCGGTCTCTGTGGACATCGAGTGGCGACCGTATCAATTGCGGCGCGGCATTGGTTAACAGTTGGTGGTCGCAATGTTACTTGCATGTAAGCGGGCCGAGTTTGCCCGCGAACGGGAAATTGACGCGAACTGGAAAAATGGTTTCCGCGGTCCACCGCGTTCGGTTCGTTTAGCACCGTTCTCGTTGCCTGTGCGTCGCAATGATGAACGTGAGGTAAATTCTTGGCCTGCGGTTATGCCAATAAGCACATAGGCAGGCTATTGACGAGATTTCGTGAGCGCCCATACTTTGTCTCCACGAGTGGTCATCGGCGACTTGAGCTCGAATCGGTTTTGAACTCACTCATCCGTTCGTTTCCGAAATGGATGTGCAGAGAGGGGTTTCCAATGCCACAACCGCAGCAACTGCCCGGACCCAACGCCGACATTTGGGATTGGCAGATGGCCGGGCTCTGTCGAGGCGTCGATTCCTCCATGTTCTTTCACCCCGACGGCGAACGCGGCCGCGCCCGCGCGCAACGCGAGATGCGCGCCAAGGAAATGTGCCGCAAGTGCCCGGTGATCGCACAGTGCCGCGCACACGCCCTCGCCGTCGGCGAGCCCTACGGCATCTGGGGCGGGCTGTCGGAGTCCGAGCGCGAGCTTTTGCTCAAACGCGGCATCCGGCGCGCCTCCTGACGGCCGCGGGCACCTACCCGCGGTCGGCAAGCGTGTGCAGCACCGAATCGGTTGTCGGCCAGTCCATGCACTTGTCGGTCACCGACTGCCCGTAAGTCAGGGGACGGGATTCGGGGGCCTGCGCACCGGCGACGAGGAAGCTCTCGAGCATCACCCCGCTGACCGGTAAGCCGTCGCGCACCAGCTGCGCCACCTCCGCGGCAACCTGCGCCTGACGGACGTGATCCTTCCCGGAATTGGCGTGGCTGCAGTCGATTACGACGCGCCCGGGCAGCCCAGCCGCGGTCAGCTTGGCTGCGGTCGCCTGGATGGCTTCGGCGTCGCAGTTCGGCCCGTGGGTGCCGCCACGCAGGATGACGTGGCAGTCCTCGTTACCCGCGGTGTTGACCAACGCGCCGCGGCCGAGATCGTCCATGCCGAAGAAGACGTGGGGCGCGGCGGCGGCCTTGACCCCGTCGACCGCGACCTGGATGTTGCCGTCGGTGCCGTTCTTGAAGCCGACGGGCATCGACAACCCGGATGCCAGCTGGCGGTGCACCTGGGATTCGGTGGTCCTGGCACCGATCGCACCCCACGCGACGGCGTCGGCGATGTATTGCGGGCTGGTCGGTTCGAGGAACTCGCATCCGACCGGCAAGCCGATGTCGACGATGTCGAGCAGCAGGTGGCGCGCGATGCGCAGCCCGCGCGCGACGTCGAAGGTGCCGTCCATGCCCGGATCGTTGATCAGGCCCTTCCACCCGATCGTGGTTCGCGGCTTCTCGAAGTAGACCCGCATCACGATCTTGAGGCGATCGCTGAGTTCGTCGGCCACCTTGGCCAGGCGGCTGGCGTAGTCGAGCGCCGCCGACGGGTCGTGCACCGAGCACGGTCCCACGACCACCAGCAGCCGATCGTCGCGGCCCGCGAGAATGTCGGCGATCTCCTCCCGGTCACGCACCACTCGCTCTGCACGCCGGGCGCCCAGCGGGAACTCGGTGAGCACCTCGTGCGGGCTGGGGATCTCGCTGAAACCGCGGACCCGCCGGTCCGAGGTGGCGGGCGGGGTGGCGGTCTGCGCCAGGTTCATGTTCGGGTGCCTTTCTCAGATGTTGTCGGCGCCCGGTGAAAGCCCCGGGCCCTTGAATGACGAAAGGCAGCGACCTGGTGGTCACTGCCTGGGCTCCGGGTGGATGCGTCGCTTAGCGCTGCGCTTTATCGGCTCCGCCCGGAGCCTCGATAAAGCGCCAATAGCCGGCGCGCGTCGCGATGTTCACGCCGACCAGGTTATACCGGGCCCGGAGGTTTGCCAAAAGTCGGGTCAGGTCAGCCGTCTCCAGGGCTGGCAGTTCCTCGATTCAAAGGCCTTCACCGACGAGTTGATGTTGGCGTTCATCGGGCCGATCGACATGTTCGTCGCGACGACGTTGTCCTTGTTGGCATCCGGTGTGCTGTTTGTGAACCACTCGCCCCAGGTCGACGCGGAGCCGGCCGTGTTGTAGACGCCGGGCGCGATGTCGGGTCCGACGAGGAAGAACCCGTTGCCCGGAATTGGGTTCATCGGGTCGGCCGCGACCGGTGGCGCAGTCGCGATCGCGGTCATGCCGGCGATCACCGCGGCCGCCGCGCGGAACAGATGTGGCATACGTCCTCACCACCTCGTGTCGGCTTCTCGGAGCGTAAGCCCCAGGATCGCGATGCACGCGGAATTCTGCCGGCCCAGCGCGCACCCTTGTACGAAATTTCGAGTTCACACCGTACAAGGGTGTGCCCTCGCGTCGGGTCGTCGAAGGTTCGCCCACCCGTGGTGTTTCGTTTTGTTACTCAGCGATAGTCGTGATGCCCGCACCCGTGTCCATGCCCATGGTCCTCCGGCATGTCGGCGACGGCGGTCTCGGTGGTCAGCACCACGGGCCGAGTCGACGACTCCGTCGGTCGCCAATTCACCGAAGACGAGCGTCGCGGCGTTGAAGCGTTGTCCCGCAGGTGGTTCCGCGATCCCATTCACCGCGACCACGACATCCGGGCCGGCGTTGGTGGCGATCCCCTACAGCTCGAACCGAGCGCGGCGAGCACCTGAACTGCTAACAGTGAAGTAGCCACGAACCGTTACGCATCACCTGCTGAACACGTAGATCCTCCTCTAGCACAACACAATTGGCATCCATGCCGACGCGTAGGCTGCCGACACGGTCGAGCTTCAACGCGTGGGCCGGGGTGGTCGCCGTCATCCGCGCCGCCTTCACCAGCGCCTCATCCGAGCCACCGAGTTGGCCGACCGCTGTCCGGAAAAGCTTATCCATGGTCGTCGTGCTGCCGGCTATCGTCGACGTCCCGCGCACGCGCGCGACGCGCTCGGTGACCTCCACCTCGACGGCCCCCATTCGAAATGAGCCGTCCGGCAGTCCGGCTGCCGCCATCGCGTCGGTGACCAGCGCGACGCGATCGGGCCCGACCGTCTCGATGACCTGCCGCACGAGCGCGGGATGAAGGTGCACGCCGTCGGCAATGAGCTCCACTGTGATCCGCGGGTCTTCCAGCAGCGCCAACGCCGGACCCGGTTCGCGATGGTGTAGTGGCCGCATCGCGTTGAACACGTGGGTACCGACGGTCGCGCCCGATTCGATCGCACGCTGCGCGTCGTCGTAGCCGGCATCGGTATGGCCAATGGCGACGACCACAGCTGCGTCCACGATGCGGGTGATGGCGTCCTGACTGCCCGGCAGTTCGGGTGCCAGGGTGACCATCCGGATGGTGCCGTCCGCGGCAGTGAGCAAAGCGTCGATCTCGGCGGGGTCCGGGTTCCGCATCAGGCTTGCGTCGTGTGCACCGCAGCGGACCGCACTCAGCCACGGGCCTTCCAAGTGCACTCCGGCGACGGTTTTTTGCCGAGTCATCTCCGACAGCACGCGCACTTGCCTCAGAAGGTCTTTCGGTGATGCGGTGACCAGGCTGGCCACCGTCGTGGTGGTGCCGTGGCGCAGGTGGAACTCGGCTGCCTGTTCGATCTCTGAGCCGATGCCGTCGGCGTAGGACGCACCGCCGCCTCCGTGCACATGCATGTCGACGAAACCGGGCACCACTACGTGATCCGCGAAGTCATGGTCGGGCGGTCGCGGTGGCGGGCCGGGCGCGCAGTCGATGATTCGACCGGCAGAGATGGCCAGCCAACCCGGCTTGCAGACCCGGTCCTCCAGGACGATCGTTCCCGCGGCGATGAGCGTCACCGCATCTCCACGAACCTGTGCAGCCCGCGCGGCTTGTCCGCCGTCATTGTTTCAACGCGTTGAGATCCTCGGCCGCGCCGCCGGCTTCATCCGGCCAGCGTCCGCCGTTTTCCCAGAAGTGGCGGATCTCCTCGAGCTGGCGGCCCTTCGTTTCCGGCGCGAATCGGTAGACGAATACAAGCGCGGCCAGCGCGAAGGCACCAAACAGCGCAAATGTCCCGCCACCGCCCAGCGAATTGAGCATCGTCAGGAAGAAGGCAGCGATGATGGCATTGGCCACCAGATCGGAGGTGAGCATCGCACTCGAGCCCATCGACCGCAGCCGAGTGGGAAAGCTCTCACCGGCATAAACCCAGACCAATGCGCCGAAGCCGAAGGTGAATCCGATGGTGAACAGCAGCACGCCGAGAAACCCGATCGTGGTGAGCGCACCGCCGAACTCCGTTCCGGCCACGAAGACGCCGATCAGCACGGCGTTGGCGGCGACCATCATCGCGATACCGCCGAGCAGAATCGGTCGGCGACCTACTCGGTCGACCAGCATCAGCGAAACGAACACCGCTGCCAGGGCCGCTACCTGAATTAGCGCTGGAAGTATCAGCAGTGCGAAGTTTCCCTCGAAGCCCATGGCCTCGAACAGTCGGGGGCTGTAATAGACGATCGCGTTGATGCCGGTGATCTGGATGAAGAAACCGAGCACCACCACGAATACCGTGGCGCGAAGGTAGGGCCGCCGGAGCATCTCGCGCACGGCACCCCCGGTTTCCTCCTTGAGCGCGCGGCTGATTTCGGCGAGTTCGGCCTCGACGTCGGCGCTCGCCTCGACCCGGCGCAGCGTTTGGCGGGCTTCGTCGACCCGACCCTTGAGCATGTACCACCGCGCGGTGTCTGGCATCCACACCAGCAGCAACGTGACGAGTACCGCCGGTATCGCTGCCAGGCCGAGCATCCACCGCCAGCTGCCCGAGCCGGCCAGGAAGTAAGCGGCCAGGTAGCCGATGATGATGCCGACGACCGTGGCCACCTGATAGGCGACCAACAGCGAACCGCGGGACTTCGCCGGTGCTGATTCGGCGACGAACACCGGCACGACCACCACCGACACACCGATGGTGAGGCCCAGCAGAAAGCGCGACACCAGCAGCATGGGCACCGACACCGACAACGCGCTGAGAAGCGCGAAGGCCGCGTACGCGACGGCGACGAGCACCATCGACTTCTTGCGCCCAATGGCGTTGGCGAGCATCCCGCCGCCGACCGCCCCGGCGATCTGGCCGATGACTATCGCTGTGGTCACCAATTCCTGCTGCCGGGTGGTCAACCCGAACTCGTCGGTGATGAACAGAAGCGCACCGGCGATGTTGGAGAGGTCGTAGCCATAAATGATGCCGACGCTGGCGGCCGCGATGGCCACCAGCAGTCCCAGGCGGGGGGACCGCCGGATAGCGGTGTTGCCCACGGTTGATCCTTTCGCCGGTGAACAAAAAGTTTAAGGAAATGGCCGGATCGGCACTGACAGACGCGCCGCCGTACTCGGGTCGAACTCACCCGTCAGGCGCTCTCACCGCTGGGTCGAGCCCGAACACCTTTACAGCGGCGGCCTTACCCTTCACCGCCTGCGATCCCCGGTCGGTCAGTCCGAGTGGTAGAGATTCCAGCGCTTCGACAGTCTGCTGAGTCAGCAGGATCGCGTCACCGGTGGTCTTGGTGAGTTGCTCGATGCGGGCAGCGACGTTGACGGTGTCACCGATGAGCGTGAACTCCAGCTTGCTTCCGCCACCGATGGTTCCGGCGATAACCACACCCGTGTTGATCCCGATCCCGATTCGAAGCTCCCCGCCGAACCGATCCGCGACGAGGCGGTGAATTAGCAACGCGGCGGTCAAGGCAGCGTCGCCGTGACCGGTCAATTCGTTGGGTGCGCCGAACACGGCCAGGGCGCCGTCGCCGAGAAACTTGTTGACGTGTCCACCGGCATCCACGACGGCAGGCACGACGATCTCGAACAACGCATTGAGACGCGCGACGACGTCCTCGGCGGGGTTGGTTTCTGCGAACGGTGTGAAGTCGCGAATGTCGATAAACATCACCGTCACCTCGCGGCGCTCACCGGTGAACACGTCGTCGCCCTGCTCGAGGAGACGGCCGGCAAGCGCGGGGTCGACGTAGGTGCCGAAGGCCGCCTGGAGTCGTTGCCGCTCAGCCAGTCCCGTCTGCATGCGATTGAACGACGCCGCAAGCGCTCCCAAGTCGTCATCCTGGACTACGGGAAGGCGCTGACTGTAGTCCCCGGCGGCGACCCGCTCGGTGCCGCTGGCGAGGTCGCGAATCGGTCGCAAAGACGGTAGAACGATGCCGCTGACGGTGATCGGCCAGTAGAGACCGATTGCCACACAACCGATTAAGACGAGAAGCGCCGGGAACCTTGCGGCAGCATCCCACACGATGCCCAGCATCGCGCCTATGACTGTGGAAGCGAACAGAGAGCCCAGCATCGCGACGTTGAGCCACGCCGCGAAGGTCGGATGTGAGCGGGGCAGCTCGTCACCGACTACGGTATCGGCGGCAAGTGCGGCTCGAACCGGCCGCATAGCTCCTTGCACAGAGGTGTGCATACCGAGCAGCGCCATGGCAATGCCCAATGCGGCACCCAAGACTCCGTACTGGGCCAGCCGCCACCCCCTCGCTTCCGCCATCGCGCCGACGGACACCGTCAAGAGTGCAGTCCAAACAGGCAGGAACCAGATCGCTCGGGCCGTAGCAGCACGGGCCCAGGCGTAGGTGTCTGTCAGCGCCTGCATCCGGTCGACCTCGCGACCGGCCGCCCACTGATGCGCTCGACGAAACATCCGGCTGGCGGGAAGTATCGACACCGACGCATTCACCAGAACGGCGATTCCTGTGACCACCGCCGCCGCGAGGTAGCGATCCGAGTTCTCGAAAGCGACGAGAAGCTGCGACCACAGGATGTAGACATCGCGGCGAACGTCAATCCCCAGATCATCCACGAGTACCTCGCTCCATACCCGTTCCACGCCCACTGCCAGATACGCTCCATGTCAGAACGAAACACCCCCGGCCATGTGACCGGGGGTGCTTCGTTCAATTCACTCAGTGATGGTGGTGATGGCCGTGCCCGTGGCCGTGACCGTCGTCCTCCGGCTCCTCGGGCTTGTCCACGACAGCCGTCTCGGTCGTCAGCACCATGCGGGCCACCGACGCCGCATTCAGCACCGCCAAACGCGTGACCTTGACCGGGTCGACGACACCGTCGGCCGCCAGATCACCGTAGGAGAGCGTCGCCGCGTTGAAGCCTTGTCCGGCAGGCAACTCGGCGACCTTGTTCACCACGACCGCGCCGTCCAGGCCGGCGTTGGTGGCGATCCAATACAGCGGGGAACCGACCGCGGCGGTGAACAACTCGACACCGAGGCGCTCGTCGCCGGACAGGCTGTCGCGCAGCTTCTCCAGCGCGCCGCGGGTCTGGAGCAGAGCCGCACCGCCACCGGCGATGACACCCTCTTCGACCGCGGCCTTGGCCGCCGCGACGGCGTCCTCGACTGCTTCCTTGCGCTTCTTCAGATCGGTCTCGGTCGCGGCGCCCACCTGGATGACGGCAACGCCGCCGGCCAGCTTGGCCAGCCGCTCCTCGAGCTTCTCGCGATCCCATTCGGAATCGGAGACCTCGATCTCGGACCGCAGCTGCGCCTTTCGCGCCTCGATGGCCTCCTTGGTGCCGCCACCTTCAACGATGGTGGTGCTGTCCTTGTCCACCACGACGCGCCGGGCGGTGCCCAGCACCTCGAGGCCCACCTCGCGCAGCACCAGGCCGACATCCGGGTTGACGACCTGGCCGCCGGTGACGACGGCGAGGTCGTCGAGGAACGCCTTGCGGCGGTCGCCGAAGAACGGAGCCTTGACCGCCACCGCCTTCAGCGTCTTACGGATGGCGTTGACCACCAGCGTCGAGAGTGCTTCGCCCTCAACATCTTCGGCGATGATCAGCAGCGGCTTACCGGCCTCGGCAACCTTCTCCAGGAGCGGAAGCAGGTCGGGCAGCGAGCTGATCTTCTCCCGGTGCAGCAGCACCAGCGCGTCCTCGAGCACCGCCTCCTGGGCGTCGAAGTCGGTGACGAAATACGCCGAGAGGTAGCCCTTGTCGAAGCCGACGCCGTCGGTCATCTCCAGGTAGGTCTCCAGCGTCGAGGACTCCTCGACGGAGACGACGCCGTCGGCGCCGACCTTGGTCATCGCCTCACCGACCAGCTCGCCGACCTTCTCGTCGCGAGACGAGACCGTCGCAACCTGGGCGATGGCGCTCTTCTCCGACACCGGCGTCGCCGCGGCCAGCAAGGCCTCCGACACCGCGTCGGCGGCCTTGGCGATGCCCGCGCCGAGCGCGATCGGGTTGGCGCCGGCCGCGACGTTGCGCAGCCCGCCCTTGACCAATGCCTGCGCCAGCACCGTCGCGGTGGTGGTGCCGTCGCCGGTGACGTCGTTGGTCTTGGTGGCGACCGACTTGAGCAGCTGCGCCCCGAGGTTCTCGAACGGGTCTTCCAGGTCGATCTCGCGGGCGATCGTCACACCGTCGTTGGTGATGGTCGGCCCGCCCCATGACTTGGCCAGCACGACGTTCTTGCCGCGCGGCCCAAGGGTCACCCGCACCGCGTCGGCCAGCTTGTCCACGCCGGCTTCCATTGCGCGGCGCGCGGTTTCGTTGAACTCAATCTGCTTACTCATAAGTGTCTTTCTTGAGTCGCAATTCGCTATATACGCATGCCGCCCCGGAAATCACCCGTGTGGACGGGGATTCCCGGGGCGGAACACGGGTGCTTACTTGTTGACGACGGCCAGCACGTCGCGTGCCGAGAGGATCAGGTACTCCTCGCCGTTGTACTTGATCTCGGTGCCGCCGTACTTGCTGTAGATGACGGTGTCGCCCTCGGAGACGTCCAGCGGGATGCGCTTTTCGCCCTCGTCATCCCAGCGGCCCGGGCCGACAGCGACGACGGTGCCTTCCTGCGGCTTTTCCTTGGCGGTGTCGGGGATGACCAGACCGGATGCGGTCGTGGTCTCGGCCTCGTTGGCCTGAACGAGGATCTTGTCCTCGAGTGGCTTGATGTTCACGCTCGCCACGATGGAGCCCTCCACTAGTTCGGGTGTCGATCCGGGTTCCCGGATCTCTCAGTTACCAGGTGTTCGGCATGCGTCCGTGCCCACGCACCGTCGTCGCGGGTGCCGGCGCAGGGATTGGCCGCGTGCCACCTAGCACTCTATACACGAGAGTGCTAGCACTCAAGGCCGGGTATCGACAAGATCAGGCCACTTGTGCCTGCACGACGGGCAGACCCGGATCGCTCACGGCATCCAGCGGGGACGGCCGCGCCCCGGCCGCAATCAGGTGCGCCGCGAACGAGGCGATCATCGCGCCGTTGTCGGTGCACAGGCGTGGTCGCGGAACCCGCAGCGTCAGCCCGTTGGCGGCGCACCGCTCCTCGGCCAGCTCACGCAGCCGCGAGTTCGCCGCCACGCCGCCGGCGATCAGCAGCGTCGAGACGTCGAGCGCCTTGGCGGCCCGCACCGCCTTGAGCGTCAGCACGTCGGCAACCGCCTCCTGGAATCCGGCCGCCACATCCGCCGTCGACGCCTCCGGGTGGCTTTCGACGTACCGGGCGACCGCCGTTTTGAGCCCGGAGAAGCTGAACGCGTACGGATCGTCGCGCGGGCCGGTCATACCCCTCGGGAACACGATCGCGTCCCTGTCACCCTCGCGGGCCAGCTCGTCGAGCACCCTGCCGCCGGGATAGCCCAGGCCCAGCAGGCGCGCCACCTTGTCGTAGGCCTCTCCTGCGGCGTCGTCGACGGTGCTGCCGAGTTCGACGATCGGCTCGCCCAGCGACCGCACGTGCAGCAGGTTGGTGTGCCCGCCCGAGACCAACAGACCGATGCTCTCCGGCAGCGGGCCGTGGTCGTAGACGTCGGCGGCCAGGTGCCCACCCAAGTGGTTGACGGCGTAGAACGGCACCTGCCATGCAGCCGAATAGGCCTTGGCCGCGGCCACTCCCACCAGCAGCGCACCTGCCAGGCCCGGCCCGATCGTCGCGGCGACGACATCGGGTTTGGCCATCCCGGCCGCCTGCAGTGCGCGGCGCATCGTCGGACCCAACGCCTCCAGGTGCGCGCGGGACGCGATCTCGGGAACCACCCCACCGAAGCGGGCGTGTTCATCGACGCTGGACGCGACCTCGTCGGCGAGCAGCCGCACCGATCCGCCGGCACCCAGTTCAGCGATGCCGACGCCGGTTTCGTCGCAGGAGCTCTCGATGGCCAGGATGATCGTCATGTCGGGTCTCGCCGCATCGTATAGGCGTCGGCGCCGCTGGCCCGGTAATACCGTTTGCGCAGACCCACATTCGCGAAGCCGAAGCTTTCGTACATCTTGATCGCCGCTTCGTTGTCGGTGCGAACCTCGAGGAACACGCAGCCACCCGAGGCGTGGTCGAGCAGCTCGGCCAGCATGCGCTTGCCGATCCCCTGGCCCTGATAGGCGGGGTCGACGCCGATGGTGTGGATCTCGTACTCGTAGGGCTTCTTCCGGCCCAGCCGGGCGATGCCCGCGTAGCCGACGAGCTTGTCGTGATCGCGTGCGGCGACGTAGCGGATGTGCTTGGCGGCGAGTTCGGCGAGGAAGGCGCGCTCGGGCCACGGATCGTCGCCGTCGAACAGCTGGGCCTCCAGCTCGGCGCACCTGGCCGCGTCGGACGGCTTCAGCGGCCCGTAGGTGATGCTCATCGCCTGACCACCGAGGGTTTGGCGTCGGGCCGGCGCAGGTAGAGCGGGACGAGCGGCGCCGGCTCGGCGTCCCAGTCCGCCACCGCGCGCACCAGTCCCGAAGCGGTCGGATACACCGGAGCCTGGCGCGGCAGGTCGAACAGCGCCGCGTGCTCGGGCGAGCCGGCGACCGCAGTGGCACCTGCGGGCACGTCCGCGGCTGCGCAGACGGCGGGTCCATCGGTGCGCACCCCGTCGCGGTAACGCGCCCAGTAGACCTCACGACGACGCGCATCCGTCACCACGAGCACGTCGCCGACGGTGTCCACCCCGATGGCATCGAGGCTGCAGACGCCGTGGACCGGGATGCCCAGCGCGTGCCCGTAGGCCGCGGCGGTGGCCATTCCGACGCGCAGGCCGGTGAACGGTCCCGGGCCACAGCCGACCACGACCGCGGCCAGCTCGTCGACGCCGATTCCCGCGTCCGCCAGCGCCTGCACCGCGTTCGGGGTGAGCTGCTCGGCGTGCGCCCGCGCGTCGACCGTCACCCGCTCGGCGAGCACCTGCAGTCCGTGGAGGCGAACGACGCCCGCCGTCACCGCGGGCGTCGCGGTGTCGATGGCCAGTACGTTCACGCCTTGCTCCACTCCCACACCGCGGTGCGCACCTCGGTGTCGCGGGCACGCTCGAGCCGCACGTCGAGGTGGCTGTCGGAGAGCCGTTCGGCCAGCCCCTCGCCCCATTCGACGACCACGACGGCGTCGTCGAGATCGGTGTCCAGGTCCAGCGAGTCGAGTTCGGCGAGCAGGTCGACCGACGGGTGGTCGAGGAGGCGATACATGTCGACGTGAATCATGGCCGGCGCATCCGATCGGCGGGCCCGGTGTACGCGCGCCAGTACGAAGGTCGGCGAGATCACCGGCCCCTGGACATCCATCGCTTGCGCAATACCCTTGGCGAGCACGGTCTTTCCCGCGCCGAGCGGTCCGGACAGCACGACGACGTCACCGGCGTGCAGTTGTCCACCGAGTTCGGCGCCGAGCGCGACGGTGTCCTCTGCGGTCGGCAGTTCGGCCGTGCCCGAGCGGCGTTCACCCATTGTTGCGGACCTTCTCGCGCACCCGCCTCGTCAACGCGACGAGCTTGGACGGTGTCGCACGTTCGACGAGTCGGACCAGCGCCTCGTTGATCGCCTCGGGTTGTTCGAGTTGAACGAGATGTCCTGCGCCACCGACGATCACCAACTGCGCCTTCGGGAGAACCGCGGCCATGGCTTGCGAGTACTCCATCGGGGTCAGCAGGTCGCGGTCACCACACGCGATCAGGGTCGGCACCTTGGCCAGCGTGGTCAGCCCGTCGATCTCGTTGTGCACCTCGAGCGCATGCAGGAACTCGACGAGCGTCGCGATCGGTGTGCCGTGCATCATCCTCTCGGAGAACGCCACGACACTCGGACTGATCTTTTCGTCGCCGTAGGAGCCCGCGCGCAGGATCGGCGCGATCACCGACTTCGCTGCGCCGCGGGTGCGGTGCACCATCTTGGGTGCGTACCGCACCGCAAAGCGCACCGCCTCCAGTGCGGGGTTCTTCAAGATCTCCCCCACCGGCGATCGCGAAACGCCTTCGGCCGCGGAGGCGATGATCGCGGCACCGACGATCCGCTTCGGATAGTGCTGCGGGAACTGTCGCGCGTGTGACAGCACGGTCATCCCGCCCATCGAGTGCCCGACCAGCACCACGGGACCGCGCGGGACCACCACCGTCAACACGGCTTCCAGATCCTGTCCGAGTTGGGTGACGGTATAGGTCTCGGGCGGTGCTTCGTCGGACTGGCCGTGTCCGCGCTGATCGTAGAACACCATCCGGACCTGGGGCCCCCACTGCTCGGTCAGCCTGACGCGCTGAAAGTAGAAGGCGCCCATCCGTAGACAGAATCCGTGCGCGAACACCACGGTCAGCGGCGCGTCCTGCGGGCCCACCTCGCGGACCGCCAGCGAGACGCCGTCGGGCGTGGTGACGACGGAACTGCGGTCGGCGTCGAGTAGCTCGAAATCCTCGTCCTTGTAGTGGTCCACGGTGTCGAGTCGACGCCGCAGCGAGCGTGCGGCCGACATTCCCGCTGCACTACCGACCGCTGTCAGGCCTGCCGCGCCCGCGAGCCAACGCCCGTTCGAGTTGCGGCGGCGGCCCGGGCCCGGAATTTCGTCGTCCATCAAGGCGTCTCGTCCATCGTTGCCGTATAGGTCCGCACGAAGCGGCCACGCGGAGTGGTCACGATCTCGTAGTTGATGGTGCCCAGCAGGTCGGCCCACTCCTGAGTCGTCGGCTCGCCGTGCGTGCCCGGCCCGAACAGGATCGCCTCGTCACCCTCTGTGACTCCGCTCGCCGGTCCGAGGTCCACGACGAACTGGTCCATGCAGATCCGGCCGACGTTGCGGCACCGTCGGCCGTTGATCAGCACATCGAAGCGGTTGCTCAACGGACGGAACACCCCGTCGGCGTAACCGACCGGCAACAGCGCCACGGTGGTGTCGCGATCGGCGACCCAGGTGTGCCCGTAGGACACCCCGTCGCCCGCCCGTATCGACCGCACCAGTGCCACAGGGCATTTCAGAGTCATCGCCGGACGCAGGCCCATGTTCCCGCGCTCGGGTATCGGGGTCTGACCGTACACCGCGATACCGGCGCGCACGAGGTCGAAGGCCAGGTCCGGCCGCGTCATCGCGGCCGGGCTGTTACTCAGGTGGGTGATCTCGAACTGCACGCCCCGTTCGGCCGCATAGGTCCGCATCTCGCTGAGTCGCTGCGCCTGTAGGTCGTTGAGCGGATCGTCGGGTTGGTCGCCGTGCACCAGGTGCGACATCAGCCCCCGCACGCTGATCGCGTCGTCGGCCTGCGCCCGCTTGAGCGCGGCGACCATCGCCGGGTAGTCGGCACGACCGACGCCGTTGCGGCTCAGCCCGGTGTCGACCTTCACGGTCACCAAGGCGCCGCGCCCGGCCCGTGCGACACCGTCGATCAGTTCATCGAGCTGGCGCACCGACGACACCGCGATCTGGACGTCGGCGGCCACGGCCGGCGCGAAATCGATACCCGGCGGGTGCAGCCAGGCCAGCAGCGGAGCCGTGATGCCGTCGCCGCGCAGCGCCAACGCCTCGGCGATGGTCGCCACCCCGAGTTCGGACGCTCCCGCGGCGAGCGCGACCCGGCTGACCTGCGTGGCGCCGTGTCCGTATCCGTCGGCCTTGACGACGGCCATCACCTGCGCGGTGCCCGCGAGGTCGCGCAGCAACCGCACATTGTGCGCGATCGCGTCCAGGTCGACCACCGCCTGGGGGGCCGCGGTCGCGGTCGGCGTCGTCAGCTCGGTCGTGTGCATCGTCGTTTCACCACGGCCGATTGTCCCAGACGGGCGAGCAGCGGCCCGACGCTAGTGCGCGAAGGGCTGCAACTGGTTGAAGTGGCCGCGGGGTTTGAGCTCGTCGAGGTGGGAGAGCACGGTGACCATGTCGTCGTGCAGCGCTCGGGCCAGGTCCGCGGAGAATCCCTCCCGCACCACGATGCGCAACATCGTGACGTCGGTGGCGCCCTCCGGCATCGTGTAGGCGGGCACCTGCCAGCCGAACGCGCGCAGAGCCTGCGAGATGTCGAACTCCGTATAACCGAAATCGCCGGCGAGCTTGAAACTCACCACCGGGATCGCCGATCCGTCGGCGACGACCTCGAAGTGTCTGCTTTCGCGCAATTGGTCACCCAGCCACCGCGCGGTCTGCGAAAGAGACTGCATCACTTGTAGATAGCCCCCGCGCCCGAGCCGGAGGAAGTTGTAGTACTGCCCGACGACCTGGTTGCCGGGTCGGGAGAAGTTCAATGTGAAGGTCGGCATGTCGCCGCCGAGATAGTTGACGTGAAAGACCAGGCCCTCGGGCAGGTACTCCGCGCTGCGCCAGACCACGAAGCCGATTCCGGGGTAGGTCAGGCCGTACTTGTGCCCGCTGACGTTGATGGACACCACGCGCGGGAGCCGGAAGTCCCATTCCAGGTCCGGATGCAGGAACGGCACCACGAAGCCACCACTGGCCGCATCGACGTGGACCGGGATGTCGAGGCCACCACCGTCCGCGAGTTTGTCGAGCGCGGCACAGATCTCACCGATGGGTTCCAGTTCCCCGGTGTAGGTGGTGCCCAGGATCGCCACCACTCCGATGGTGTCCTCGTCGATGTTGTCGAGCACCTGTTCGGGCGTGATGACGTAGCGGTCCTCCGCCATCGGCAGGTACCGCGCCTCGACGTCGAAGTAGCGGCAGAACTTCTCCCAGACCACCTGAACGTTGGCGCCCATCACCAGGTTCGGTGTGCGGCCCTTCCATTTGTCGCCGACGCGTTCGCGCCACCGCCACTTCATGGCGAGCCCGGCCAGCATCACGGCTTCGCTGGAACCGATCGTCGAGACACCGATCGCGCTCGACGGGTCGTCGTCGCGCAGGTCTTCGGCGTGGAACAGATCGGCCACCATGCACACGCAGCGCTGCTCGATCGCGGCGGTCGCCGGATACTCGTCCTTGTCGATCATGTTCTTGTCGAATGTCTCGGCCATCAGCCGTTCGGCCTGCGGGTCCATCCATGTCGTGACGAACGTGGCCAGGTTCAGCCGGGAACTGCCGTCGAGCATCAGTTCGTCGTGGATGAACCGGTACGCGGCGTCGGGGTCCATCGCATCGTCGGGCAACCGCAGCGACGGCACCGGCGCCATCGCCAGTCGTCCGGTGTAGGCGGGGGCGACCTGGGGTGCGTGAGGACGCGTGGGCGACATGAGATTTCCTCTCGTTGCTGACTTGGCTTACAAGCTGGCTATGGCGGTTCGGACGTGCGCGAGGATGCGGGACGCCGAAGTCGGGGCGGGATGCGGCCCTGGATCGGAGGCGGCCAGGTTCGCGGCGCGGGCGTGGACGAACGCCGCCGCCGCGGCGGCCTCGCCGGCGGGCAGGCCCGCGGCAAGCAACGCGCCGATGACGCCGGTGAGCACGTCACCGGAACCCGCTGTGGCGGCCCAGGATTGGCCTGCCGGATTGAGGTACACCGGGCCGCCCGGTTCGGCGATGACCGTCACGTTGCCCTTCAGCAGCACGGTGACGCCCAGCCGGTCGGCCAGCCTGCGGGTGGCACCGACGCGATCGTCGCCGGGCGCGGAACCGGCCAGGCGCGCGAACTCGCCGGCGTGCGGCGTCAACACCGTCGGCGCCTTCCGGCCGTCGACCAGATCGGGGTGGGCGGCCAGGATCGTCAACCCGTCGGCGTCGACGACCACCGGCAGTCCGCTTTCCAACGCAAACCACAGTGCCGAAGCGCCCGTGTCATCGGTCCCCAGCCCGGGACCCACGGCCCAGGCCTGCACCCGTCCCGATGCGCCGGCACTGGGCGCGGCGATCACCTCAGGCCACTGCGAGAGCACCTGCTGTCCGGCGGTTCCGGCGTACCGGACCATGCCCGAGGTCGCCGCGACCGCCGCACCGGTGCACAGCACCGCGGCACCGGGGTAGGTTGCCGAGCCGGCGAGGATGCCGGTCACCCCCTGCGTGTACTTGTCGTCGGTTGGTCCGGGCACCGGCCAGCGAGCGGCCACGTCGGTGGCGTCGAACGACACCATGTCGGACACCGGCAGGTCCAGCCCGATGTCGATCAGTTCGACGTGACCGCAATCCCCCAGTGCGTGAACCGGTTTGAGACCGCCGAACGTCACGGTCAAGGCCGCTCGCACGTGGGGCCCGTCGGTGACCCCGGTCTGCACGTCGACGCCGCTGGGGATGTCGACGGCCACCACCGGAACGCCCGCCTCATCGACGGCGGCGAACACTTCGGCGGCATCCGGCCGCAGCGGCCCGGACCCGGAGATCCCGACCACGCCGTCGATCACGAGATCGGTGCCGGCCGGAACCGATCCGACGACCCGTCCACCGGCAGCGGTGAACGCCGCGAGCGCCTTGCGGTGGGTGCGCTCCGGGTTGAGCAGGATGGCGGCGGCCCCCGCACCGCGCCGGCGCAGGAACGTCGCTGCCCACAGCGCGTCGCCGCCGTTGTCACCGGACCCGACCACGGCGCAGATGCGCCGCCCGGAGATTCCGCCGGTGCGCAGCACCAGTTCCCGCGCGATCACGACGGCAAGACCGTTGGCGGCGCGGCGCATCAGGGCACCGTCGGGCAGGGACGCCAATAGCGGCGCTTCAGCCTCGCGAATCTGGTCCGCGGTGTAGTAGTGCCGCATCGCTGCCCACGTTAGTGGTAAACGGTGCCGAGAGGCTCAGTTTCGACCGTCTGCCTCCGCCCAGAAATCGACTGCCCGTTCGGCTATCTCGACTGCGTACTCACCGTTGATCGCATGCGAGGCGCCGGGCCACACTTCGACCCGACCCCGCCGAAGCAGACGGCGCGCCCGCTCCGCCGCCGTGGCGGCGTCGTGCATCACGCTGCGCCCCCCGATCAGGGCCAACACCGGTATGTCCAGTGAGCGCAGCTGTTCGTCGGTGATCATCTTCGGAATCGCCTTGCGAACGGTGTAATCGGTTGCACCCGAGGAGATCAGCGCCGCTTCGGTTGCCGCCCGGTCGATGTCGGCGCCACCGGAGATCCAGCGGAGCACACGCTTGCGCAGTTTCTCGGGCACGCCGGGGACGATCAACGCGGGCGAGGCCAGGACCGCCTTGAGCGCGACCGGAGCGAAGGTGAACACCGGGTCGAGCAGCACCAGCGAGGCGGCGCGACCAGGGCGGCGAGCGGCGTAGTTGACCGCCGTCCACCCGCCGATCGACACCCCCATCAGATGCACCCGGTCCAGCCCGGCGCCCGCGAGGGCCTCGTCGAGCCATTGCGCCTCGTCGTCGGGGCCGGTGATCGGCTTGTCCTGCACCGACAGCCCCGCCTCGCCGAGCAGGTCGATTCCGATCACCGTTCGGTGCCGTTGCAGGAGCGGGATGTTGCCGCGCCACATGGGGACCGAAGCGTTGCGACCGGGAAGCAGTACGACGGGCGTCAGATCGGGCGGCCCGGCGAACCGGTACATGCGCACCGAGCCGAATGATGTTGCAACATCGTGTGTTTCGGCGACTTCGGGGAGCTGTGCCATCGCGGTTCGGTAGACCTCGAGGAAGTGGCTGCGAGCCCGACCCCCCTTGAAGTCCCCGACCCGGCCCGGCACTACTCGACGGTGACGGACTTGGCCAGGTTGCGGGGCTTGTCGACGTCATAGCCGCGAGCCTGCGCCACGCCCGCGGCGAACACCTGTAGCGGGATCGTCGACAGCAGCGGCTGGAAAAGCGTTGACACGGCCGGGATCTCGATCAGGTGGTCGGCGTAGGGGCGGACCGTCTCGTCACCCTCCTCGGCGATCACGATGGTGACCGCGCCGCGCGCCTGGATCTCGCGGATGTTCGAGAGCAGCTTGGCGTGCAGCATCGGCGCGTTCTTCGGTGACGGCATCACGACGATGACGGGGAGGTCGTCCTCGATCAGGGCGATCGGACCGTGTTTGAGTTCACCCGCCGCGAAGCCCTCGGCGTGCATGTACGCGAGCTCCTTGAGCTTGAGCGCTCCTTCGAGCGCGACGGGGTAGCCGACGTGCCTGCCGAGGAAGAGCACCGTCTGCGATTGGGCGAAGCGGTGCGCCAGCGCCCTGACCGGTTCGACGATTTCGAGCACCCGGGCGACGAGCTCGGGCATGGCCTCCAGCTCACGGTATTCGCGCTCCACCTCGTCGGGGTACTTCGTGCCGCGGGCCTGCGCGAGCGCAAGGCCGACAAGGTAATTGGCCGCGATCTGGGCGAGGAAGGTCTTCGTCGACGCCACCCCGATCTCGGGTCCGGCGCGGGTGTAGAGCACCGCATCGCATTCGCGCGGGATCTGGCTGCCGTTGGTGTTGCAGATCGCCAGCACCTTGGCCTTCTGCTCCTTGGCGTGGCGCACCGCCTCGAGGGTGTCGGCGGTCTCGCCGGACTGCGAGATCGCCACCACCAGGGTGTGGCTGTCCAGAACCGGGTCGCGGTAACGGAATTCGCTGGCCAGCTCCGCCTCGACGGGCAGCCTCGTCCAGTGCTCGATCGCATACTTGGCCAGCAACCCGGAGTGGTAGGCGGTGCCGCATGCCACGACGAAGACCTTGTCGACCTCACGCAGCTCCTGATCGGACAGCCGCTGTTCGTCGAGCACGATGCGGTTGTCGACGAAGTGGCCCAGCAGCGTGTCGGAAACCGCGGCGGGCTGCTCGGCGATCTCTTTGAGCATGAAGTACTCGTAGCCGCCCTTTTCGGCAGCCGACATGTCCCAGTCGATATGGAACGACCGGGCACTCGCGCCGTCGTCCACGCCATTGAAGTCGGTGATCCGGTATCCGTCGGCGGTCACGACCACCGCCTGATCCTGGCCGAGCTCCACCGCGTCGCGGGTGTGCTCGATGAACGCGGCCACATCCGAGCCGACGAACATCTCGCCGTCACCGACGCCGACCACCAGGGGCGTGGAGCGGCGCGCCGCCACGATCGTGCCCGGGTCGTCGGCGTTGGCGAACACCAGCGTGAAGTGCCCTTCGAGGCGCCGCAGCACCGCGAGCACGGACGCGGGGAAATCTCCGGCGGTGGGACCGTGGTGGAACTGCCAGGAGACCAGGTGCACCGCGACCTCGGTGTCGGTGTCGCTGGCGAACTCCACGCCGGTCTTCTCGAGTTCGGCCCGCAACGCGGCGTAGTTCTCGATGATCCCGTTGTGGACGACGGCGATCTTGCCAGCGGCGTCGCGGTGCGGATGGGCGTTGCGGTCGGTGGGCCTGCCGTGGGTGGCCCATCGGGTGTGGCCGAGGCCGGTATTGCCCGCGAGGCTGGACGCCTCGGTGTCGGCCAGCGCGGCTTCCAGGTTGGCCAGCCGCCCGGCCCGACGCCGGACCGTGAGCCCACCGTGTCCGTCGAGCAGAGCGACGCCCGACGAGTCGTAGCCTCGGTACTCCATCCGGCGCAGCGCGTCGACGACAATGTCGCAGGCAGGACGCTGCCCGACGTAGCCGACGATTCCGCACATAGGCATTCAGGGTAGTGCAAGAGCGGCTCAGAACCTCGTCGGCTACGGTCGTCTGGTGGCCAGCACGAAGAAGCTCTTCAAGGCCCTGACCCGCCGCGGCCCGCACCGCGTTTTGCGAGGTGACCTGGCCTTCGCCGGGCTTCCCGGTGTCGTGTTCACCCCTGATTCCGGCTTCAGCCTGCCCGGCGTGGCGTTCGGCCACGATTGGCTTGCGGCGGCCGACCGCTATTCCGGCACGCTGGAGCATCTGGCGTCGTGGGGCATCGTCGCCGCGGCGCCGGCGACCGAGACGGGATTGGCCCCGTCGGCGCTCAACTTCGCCTATGACCTGGGCACGACGCTCGACATCATCACCGGTGTCCGGCTGGGACCGGGAGAGATCAGCGTGCATCCCAACAAGCTCGGCGTCATCGGCCACGGGTTCGGCGGGTCCGCTGCGGTGTTCACCGCGGCGGGAATGCCGGTCAAGCCGAAATCCGTCGTTGCGATCTTCCCCACAGTGACTGCGCCGCCCGCCGAGGAGCCCGCGGCAACGCTGCAGGTACCCGGCCTGGTTCTCAGCGGTCCGGGCGATCCGATGACGCTGCGGTCCAACGCGGTCGAGTTGGCCAGGGCGTGGGACAAAGCGACGCTGCGCACGGTCAACGGGGCCAAGCCGGGCGGGCTGATCGAGGGCCGTCGGCTGGCCCGCGCCGTCAGACTGCCGGGAGCCGACCGCAGCACCCAGAAGGTGGTGCGGGCGCTGATCACCGGCTACCTGCTGCACACCCTGACCGGTGACAAGACCTACCGCGACTTCGCCGATCCCGACATCGCCCTGCCCAAGGCCCCGAACGTCGACCCGTTCGCCGAAGACCCGGTGGCTCTGGAGAACAAGGTTGTCGCACTGCTGAAGCCCTGAGCGTGATCAACCAACCGGTTGGGTGTATAACTCGATGATGCGCACCGGGATCTTCCTCAACTACACCGACGGCTTTCTGCAGGCCGTCGATCAGGTCGTCGAGCTCGAGAAGGTCGGCGTCGACCTCGCCCTGGTGGCCGAGGCGTACTCGTACGACGCGATCAGCCAGCTCGGTTTCCTGGCGGCCAAGACGACGCGCATGGAACTCGGGACCGGCGTCGTGCCGATCTACATCCGTACGCCGACGTTGTTGGGGATGACGGCCGCGGGCCTCGACTACGTCTCCGGCGGCCGGTTCCGGCTCGGCATCGGCACGTCCGGCCCTCAGGTGATGGAGGGTTTTCATGGCGTGCCGTTCGACGCGCCGCTGGGACGCACCCGGGAAGTGGTCGAGATCTGCAGGCAGGTGTGGCGCCGCGAGCGCGTGCAGTTCGACGGCAAGCACTATCAGATTCCGCTGCCCAGCGAGGGACCCGGGGCCCGGGGCACGGGCCTGGGTAAGCCGTTGCAGTTGATCAATCACCCTGTGCGCGACCGTATTCCGATCACAATCGCCGCGTTGGGGCCCAAAAACGTCGAACTCACCGCAGAGATCGCCGAGGGTTGGCAGCCGGTGTTCTTCCTCCCCGAGCAGGCCGACACCGTGTGGGGTGAGGCGCTGCGTGCCGGATTCGCCAAACGCGACCCCTCGTTGGGGCCACTCGATGTCATGGTCAGCGCTCCCCTGGCCATCGGCGAGGACGTCGACGACCGGTTGTCGTGGGTGAAGCCGCAATTGGCGTTGTACATCGGCGGCATGGGTGCGCGCGGCCGCAACTTCTACCACGACCTGGCCACCCGCTACGGGTACGGCGAGATCGCCGACACCATCCAGGACCTCTACCTCGCCGGCAAGAAGGCTGAGGCGATCGCGGCGGTACCGGATGACCTGGTCCGCAGCGTGTCGCTGGTCGGGCCGCGCGGGTTCGTCAAGGAGCGACTGGCCGCGTTCGCCGAAGCCGGTGCGACGACGCTTCTGCTGCAGCCACTTTCCGTCGACCGGCGTGAAATCCTCGATTTCGTCGAGGAACTGCACGGCTTGCTGCCTTAGCCGATTACGCCGAACGGCGCTGCCCCTGTACAGTGGGCACAGCGGCATCTTCTGTTCTGCCTTTTGCCGCATCGCCGAAGGCGATAATCGACCCAGTTCGATCGTCACACCGAGCGCCGCGGATCATCCGCGCCGGGCAGGACGACCACCCTGAACTTTCGGAGTTTTACTTGTCTGTGCAAATCCCCTGTGGCACAACCGTGCCCACTTTCGCCGACCTCGGCCTGCCGAAGGCCGTCGTCGCCACTCTTGCCGCCGACGGCGTCGAGTCACCCTTCCCGATCCAGGCGGCGACGCTGCCCGACTCGCTGGCCGGTCGCGATGTCCTCGGCCGCGGTCGCACCGGATCCGGGAAGACATACGCCTTCCTGCTGCCCGTGGTGACGAGACTCACTGCGAACCCGGCCAAACGCGTCCCCGGCCGCCCGCGCGCACTCATCCTCGCGCCGACGCGCGAACTGGCCGCCCAGATCAGCGCGTCGCTCGCACCGCTGGCCGCGGCCACCGACCTGCGCACGGTGACGATCATCGGCGGCGTCGGACCCAACCCCCAGATCCAGGCGCTGCGTCAAGGCGTCGACATCGTCATCGCCTGCCCGGGCAGGCTCGAAGATCACGTCAAATCACGCCATGCCGACCTGTCGGGTGTCGAGATCACCGTGCTGGACGAGGCCGACCACATGGCCGACCTCGGCTTCCTTCCCCCGGTGAAGCGCCTGCTGGACAAGACCCCTCGCAACGGGCAGCGCATGCTGTTCTCGGCCACCCTCGACGGGGGCGTCGACGTTCTCGTGAAGCGATACCTGACCGATCCCGTTGTGCACAGCGTCGATTCGGAGCAGTCACCGGTGACGGCGATGGAACACCACGTGCTGCATGTCGACAAGGGGTCCCGCCTCGGCGTACTGGCCGACCTGGCCGCGTCACCGGGCCGGACCATCGTGTTCGCGCGCACCAAGCACGGTGCCAAGAACCTTGCCCGACAGCTGAACTCGCGCGGTGTGTCAGCAGTGGAGCTGCACGGCAACCTGTCCCAGAACGCGCGCACCCGCAACCTCGCCGCGTTCTCCGATGGCTCGGCGACCGTACTGGTCGCGACCGACATCGCCGCGCGAGGCATCCACGTCGACGACGTGAGCCTCGTCGTGCATGCTGACCCGCCCGTCGAGCACAAGGCCTACCTGCATCGGTCCGGACGCACGGCGCGCGCCGGGGCCGACGGCACGGTGGTGACGCTGATGCTCGACGAGCAGGTGTCCGACGTGCGACAGCTGACCCGTAAGGCCGGCGTGAAGCCGACGATCACCCGATTCAGCGGCCCGTCGCATCCGGTTCTGGTGCAGATCGCCCCGGGCGAGCGAACGTTCGGTGATCCGATCGTCGCCAGCAGGCCCGAACCCGTGCGGCCACACCAGCCGTCGTCGGCCAGGGGTCGCCAGCAACGGCGGCGGCGCCCCACACGGTCGCGGCGGCCGGCGAGGGCTTAGCGCGGGCCGCACTGGAAGTTGCTCGGCGCAGCAAACTTTCAGTAGTAGCTGGCCCGCATTTCCATTGCGGCAACGCCGATTTGTCATCAATTTGGTTACTCAAACGTGACCACAGATGTGGTGATAATCGGGCAGCCTTGGGTATCCGGGTTTCACTCCTGAAGGGGGTGCGGCAATGGGAACGATCACCTACCCACCGCGCATCACGTCCGAGCGCAGTGTGCGAACCTCCGTGTCGCCCCGGGGCGACGTGCGTCACGAGATCGACAGCGGGGCCGTCCATTTCTGGTGCGACCACTGCGGTACCAACCACCGGAGCCGGTTGATTGCCGCCGAGTGCGTCCGGCTGCTGGTCAACGGCCCCGATCCGGGCTTCGGTTCGTAGCCCTCGCTCATTCGCCGACCTGCGGTAGCTCATCGGCGGCGATCTCGCACGGCGTACCGGCGTCCGGCGGCTCCGGCGACACCGCCAGCGGCTCAGGCGTCACCGCCGGCGGCTCGGGCGACACCGCCAGCGGCTCAGCAGGCACCCCCGGTGGTTCTGGAGGCACCGTCGCCGCCGGCTGTGGTTCGGGTTGACACATCGGCTCGGCGATCGCGGGATCGGTGACCTCGTCGGGCCCGGCCGCCTCATCGGTGATGTCCTCGCCGGCATCAGTTGCCTCTGAAGCCTCCTCAGCCTCTGCCGTTTCACTGTCGGCGCGTTCGTCGAGATCGGGCTCGGGCAGGACATTCGACTCACCATCGTCGATGGCGGCGTCGAGCGCACCGTCGCCCAGCAATCCGCCGAGCATGTCACCCAGTTGCTGACCGAAACTCGTAAGGCCGCCTCCGAAGTCGGGCATTCCTCCGCCGAGCGAAGGCAACGACGCAGCGGCCGCCGGCTGTGGGACCGGAGGTTCGGTCGGGAGCGACGGCGCGGGTGGCGGCGGCGCCGCAACTGGTACGGCAGGCGGTGCGAGCGGAGGCGGGGCCGCTGATCCGCCCCATCCGGCCGGTATGACGGAAGCCGGTACAGCCGGGTTCACCGCGACGCCTGAGGTCGGGATTACGGGGGGACCCGCCGCCGGAGATGCGGGGGCACCCGCCCCCGACGTGGGCGTCCATGCCGGTCCCAGCTCGCCGGGAATGTCGAACGCGGCTTCGGACTCGGACGCGAGCTCGGTTGTCGCCGCCACATAGGCCGCGTTGATCGCGTCGGCGGCCTCCCTCATCGCCGAAAGCCACTCACCGCCGATCACCGTGTCCACGAACGGCTTCACTTCGTGGTCCACCAACTCACTGGCGACCGCCCGGTCGCCGGCGCCCGTGGTGACGGTGTTGGCGGCCGCCAACCAGTCCGCGCGTCTGGCCTGCACACCGTCGCCGATGGCCAGCACCTTCGCCACTTTCTCGTCCACCGCCCGCCACAGCCGCTCGCGCAGATCGGCCAGCGCGGATGCGGCCGTCCGGACCGCCCCCGCAGCGATGGTCGCCGCCTCGTCGTGGCGGCGCAGAAACTCACGAGATGCGTTCGCGCCCAGGCCCTGCCACGCATCTGTCAGCGCGGCCAGCTGAGCTTCCTGGCGCGCGAGTGCATCCTCGGCAGCCGTCGCGGCCGCTTGCAGTGCAGCACAGTCGGCTTGGAGAGCGGCCAGGTCCAAACCGTTCTCGGCGGCGTACCAGTCGTGTATCTGGCCGGGGTGTGCAGTCAGACCCGGATGCCGGTAGCCCAAGCTCTGGCACGCCAGGACGTACTGAGCGACATCCCCGACGCCGGGCACCCCGTCGGCCAACCGCGCTGCCGCATCCAAGGTTTCGCTCATCTCAAGCCAACCGGTCGGCAGCGCGCGCGTCGGCCTCGGCGTACCGGTCGACGGACGCGCGAAGCGTGACGGCGATCTCGGCCGAGGCACGTGACCATCGTCGCAATTGATTCACCACGTCGTCGACCGTCGACCGCACCGCGTCACCTCCTGCGGCATAGGACCGCCCCGCGCACGCCCCGTCGAACGCCAAACCGTTGAGATGCGTTCGTACGGCGGCGTCGACGGCGTCGGCCACACCCTGGTATTGCCGCGCGACACTCAACAAGGCGGCGACATCGACACGTGATGCGTCCATATAGGAGTTGGACGCGCGGCGACCCCGACCGGTTCCACCCTCAGCGTTGCGCGCTGACCTGCTCGGCCACCCGAACGGCCAACTGCCGCGCGGTGTCTTCGTCGGCCGCCTCCACCATCACCCGCACGACCTGTTCGGTTCCCGACGGGCGCAGCAGGATTCGACCGGTGTCGCCGAGTTCGGCCTCCACCTCGGCGACCGCGGTGCGGACCGATGGCGCGTCGGCGACGGTCGCCTTGTCCGCCACCTCGACGTTGATCAGAACCTGAGGCAGCGTTTGCATCGGCGCGGCGAGCGCGGCGAGCGGGGTGCGCGTGTGCGCCATGCGCGACATCAACCGCAACCCGGTGACGATGCCGTCGCCCGTCGTGCCCCACGTCGGCATCACGATGTGGCCTGACTGCTCACCACCGAGCGAGTACCCGCCGGCGCGCAGCTCTTCGAGGACGTAACGATCCCCCACGCTCGTCGTGCAGACGTCGATCCCGGCCGCCCGCATGGCCAGGTGCAGGCCGAGGTTGCTCATCACGGTCGTCACCAAGGTGTTCGACGCCAGTTCGCCACTCTCCTGCATCGCCAGGGCGAGAATGACCATGATCGCGTCTCCGTCGATCACGCGCCCATGGGCGTCGACAGCGAGGCAACGGTCAGCGTCGCCGTCGTGCGCGAGGCCCAGGTCGGCTCCGTACGACACCACCGCGGACCGCAGCGTCTCCATGTGCGTCGAGCCGCAGCGCTCGTTGATGTTCAACCCGTCGGGCTGAGCATTGATCGTGATGACGTTGGCGCCCGCGGCCCGGTAGGCCTGCGGCGCGGCAGCCCAGGCCGCGCCGTTGGCGCAGTCGACGACGACGGTGAGTTGGTCCAGCCTGGTCGTGACGGCCTTGCCGACGTGTCGCAGATACCGGTCAAGGGCGTCCGCGGCGTCCACCACCCGGCCGATCCGGGCGCCGGTGGGCCGGCTTCCGGGACCCTGATGGACGAGTTCTTCGATCCGGTTCTCGGTGGCGTCGTCGAGTTTGTGGCCGCCGGGACCGAAGATCTTGATGCCGTTGTCGGGCATCGGGTTGTGCGAGGCGCTGATCATGACGCCGAAGTCCGCGTCATACGCGCTGGTCAAGTAGGCGACGGCCGGGGTCGGCAGTATCCCCACGCGCAACGCGTCGACGCCTTCGCTGGTCAGCCCGGCGATGACCGCTGCCTCGAGCATTTCGCCGCTGGCCCGGGGGTCGCGGCCGACGACGGCCACCCGCCTGGCGTGGCCACCGGCGGAGGCCAACCGGCGCGCCGCCGCCGACCCAAGGGCTAGAGCCAGTTCGGCGGTCAGATCCTGGTTGGCGACGCCGCGCACTCCGTCGGTGCCGAACAGTCGAGCCATGCCGACAAATTTCTCATAGATGGCGGCCGGAGAGCCAACCGCGTGTGTCGGGGGCCGTGCCGTCGCCGAATCGGTACCCGGACGCGACTCACCGCCCGCATCCGGACGGATGCGGGCGGTGAGGTTGTTCTGTTAGCTGGCGCCGTTCTCGGCGGTCGGGGCCGTCGGCGAGGTCGTGGGTGCCTCGGACGTCGGCGTCGCCTCACGCTGCTCGGCCTGGCCCGGTGCGTTCTCCGAGTGGCCGGGGCCGTTCTGCTGGATCGCGACGGTGCCGAGGTTGTTGGTGCAGACCGTCTTCTCGGTGCCCTCGGTGTCGGCGGCCTGCGCCAACGCGGTCACCGAGCTCACGTCGGTGTGGCACACGTCGGCGGCGATCTGCGCCGAGGCGGTCACGTCGACGTCCTGTAGGACACCGGCGTTACCGATCGAGACGTTGACGCGGTTGTCCGCAGCCGTGTCCGGCTGTGCCATGGCCATGCCCAGACCGGCGGTGAAGAGCAGCGAGCCGCCCAGCACGGCGCCCGCGGTCAGTGTCTTCGCGTTCTTCATCAATTGCTCCTTCTCAGTCAGGAGACGACGATCCGATCCCCCAACGAGGTGACTGGCTCGTACCGGTGGCAGTTGCGGTCTGCCGCGCGTGCAGCGCCGCCGCCTCCAACCCCGGTGCATTCACGGCGGGCCACTCGACGAAACCGGGAACGCGCGATTGTGAGAAAGACCGCAGCGCCACGTTGAATGCAAAAACCGCCGGTGTGCGGTGCACATCGGCGGTTTTCGCGGATCGATCAGCGCTTGCTGTACTGAGGCGCCTTGCGGGCCTTCTTCAGCCCGTACTTCTTGCGCTCGATGGCCCGCGGGTCGCGGGTCAGGAAGCCGGCCTTCTTCAGTGCGGGCCGGTCTTCGGGCTCCACCAGGATCAGGGCCCTGGCGATGGCCAGACGCAGCGCACCCGCCTGGCCGGACGGGCCGCCACCGTCGAGGTGCGCGTAGATGTCGAAGCTCTCCACCCGATCGACGGTGACCAGCGGAGCCTTGATGAGCTGCTGGTGGACCTTGTTCGGGAAGTAGTCCTCGAGGCTACGGCCGTCGAGGTTGAACTGGCCCGTTCCAGGAACCAGGCGAACCCGCACGACGGCCTCTTTGCGCCGGCCGACGGTCTGGATGGGGCGGTCGATGAAGACCGGCTCACGGGGCGTCGCCTCGACGGCGGCCTCGGTCACGGCATCAGTGTTGTCAACGGTCTCGGTGCCAGTCGCCTCTGTCATTGCGCCACCTGCTTGATCTCGTACGGAATCGGCTGCTGGGCGGTGTGCGGATGATCCGGCCCGACATAGACGCGCAGCTTCTTCTTCACCTGACGGCCCAGTTTGGTGTGGGGAATCATGCCGAGGATCGCCCTCTCGACGACCCGGTCGGCGTGCTTCTCCATCTCCTCGCCGAGGGAGCGCTTGCGCAGACCACCGGGGTAACCCGAGTGGCGGTAGAAAAACGTGCGGTCCGCCTTGTTACCGGCGATCGCGATCTTCTCGGCGTTGACGATGATGACGAAATCGCCACCGTCGACGTTCGGCGTGTATGTCGGCTTGTGCTTGCCGCGCAGCAGATTGGCTGCTGCCACGGCGAGCCGGCCGAGCACCACGTCGGTGGCGTCGATGACGTACCACGAACGTGTGGTGTCACCCGCCTTCGGCGTGTACGTAGGCACAGCGCTACCTCTCCTCTATCGGGTTTCCTGTCCCGGTGGTCCGGGTGCCGGTCAGGCGCATCCGGTGGGGTGATCTCGGCGACCGACGTTGACCCGAGGACCCGTGCTTACCGCACGCCAACGAGGCAGCTTACCTGGGCGCGTCGCCGCAGGTCAAAACGGTGCATCGGCCCGAAGCCCGAGGGGTGAGACCAAAGCATAGGGAAATCCCTGATTCATTTTCGATTCCGTCCGCTTAGCGTCGTCGCGGGGGTGGCAGCAAACCGGCCGTCTCGCATCCGAAAGTTCAAGATCCCAATGGAGTGAAAATGATTCGTGGCTTGATCGTTGCCGCATTCGTCGTCGCGGCAACCGCCGCCGGGGCCGCCACCGCGTCCGCGGACACGTACTACAAGAACTGCTCCGCTGCCCGCGAGGCCGGCGTGGCGCCGATCATGCAGGGCGAGGACGGGTACGCACCGCACCTGGACCGCGACGGTGACGGCATCGCCTGCGAGTAGTCGACGGTGATGCGCCACCGTGGCCGCTCTCCTCGACCACGGTGGCGCTTACCGTGCGGCCCCTTTGGCTCCCCTCCAGTTGGACCGCACAAGCCTCTTCCCGGTCAGGCACCCCATGCGCCTGCGGCGCTGCGGTCGGTCGCGGCCACGTCGTCGGCGCCGGCGCGAACCGCGTTGCCCAGGCTGAACAGGATCTCGTTGAGGGCGCCGGCCGCCTGTTCCCACCGCGCCTGCTCGAGCCGGTACGCCTCGGCCGCCTGGCGGGTCCACACCTGTTGGAGCGGCGCGATCTGTACACGCAACTCTTCGAGGGCGCCGTTCAGCCGGGCCGAGGTGGCGTGGATCTCCTGCCTGACGGTGTATTCGATCTCGTCGAAGTTGTACGACAACACGTGGTCCATCACGACTCCTCTACAGGTTGTTGGCCACCGCACCGATGCGGTGCGAATGGCTCTCGTTGGCTTCCCGAAGCGTCTGCTGGTTGAGCCGGATGGTCTCGGCGATCCGCTGCAGTGAGGCATGCAGTTTCAGCGACTCCGCGTTCCATCGGTCGACGACGTCGCGGAAGCGGGTCGCCGCGACGCCGCCCCAGACCGACGGTGGCACGGCGGTCATGCGCCCGATGAACGACTGCAGCATCGCGCGAATCTCCTCGTTGCGCGCGTCGGTCTGACCGGCGACCGCGGTCATCAGGTCGAAATCGGTGTTGAGCGAACCGCCTTGCGGTGTCGTCATGGGGATCCTCTCCTCTAGGTCTTGACTGGTACGACGCAGCACACGCCGGTCCGGTTCCACCCGATTTCTAAGAAATCGCGTGCGCGGACCTGATCGCCTGATCGCAGACCTCGCGGACGGTGGATTCGCGACCCGGTGCGCTCTGGCAGCCGATGGCGATGCGCACACCGTGATCGACGAGAACGGTCCATGCGACGTGATGGTGCGGGCGCAATTCCCGGTAGGTGACACCGGTCCTGCCCGCCGGGGTGTCGGCGGCGTTGAAGTCGACAAAGACATCACCGGGCTCACCGGCCAGGGCGCTTCGCAACGCGGCCGCAGTCTCGGCAAGGTCCGCCCGCGGCGCGCCCACCGACTGGGTCAGGTGCAGCGCTACGTCGGTGTCGGACGGCGAGGTGATCTGCGCGCGGGCCGAGCCCGGCCCTGACGTGATGTGCTCGACCCGCCACGACGCAGGAACCATCACCTGAACTCGCCCCTCCGCCAACAGATTTGACGCGATCTTCGGTTGACGGTCACCACCGCGCAGGACGAACCCACCGCACACCGCCACCATCGTCGCGAGAACGGCCGTCAGCACCGCCGCCCGTCGCGGCTGGTTCGAAACACACACGGCGGTACCGCCATCGGGCACGGGAGGTTCGGCTTCTGGGCGACGGACGGCGCCCTCGTCGGCGAAGCGCACCCCTATGCCCCTCTCGCGCAACCCGTCAGCGATCGCCTCGCCCAGCGACCCGAGGACACCTGGCGCATCGATCAACACCGGCCCCGCCAACCCGACCGCTGCGGCCACCCTCTTCGCCACTTCGTCGTCGACGTTGGCGATGACGACGGGGCGGGCTCCGAGACGAGTGACAAGGACCAGCTCCGTGGCGATCTCGACGACGGTTGCGCGCGCCTGCCGCTGGAGCAGCGCGGTACGCTCGATCACCTCGACGGTCGTCGCCGTCGTCGCTTCGCGGACGCGGTCGATCCGTGCGCCCGGCCACCACGTCGGGCAGACGAGGAGGACGTCCTCGGCGCCGCCCACCGCGACTTCCATCAGCCGGGACCACAGTTCGGACACCGGCGCGGGGTCCTCGCCGACCAGTACGAGGTCCTCGTCGATGGCATCCAGTGCCAACGAGACCAGTTCGGGGTCAGGCGGATTGGCTCCGCGCACCGTAACCGGCCCGACCTCGACGACGGCGTGTCTCACGGCGGCTCCACCCAGCCGACCTGGACGAGGCGCTCGCCCTCGCCGCGGGTGATCAGCGTGGCGCGCCCCGGCGGCATCGACGAAGGCCGCACCGAGCCCATCAGGACACCGTCGTCGGCGCTTGCGCTCATCATCGCGCCGAGGCAACCGATCTCCCGCATTCCGGCGAGAAGTGGGTCGAACATCGCCCGCGCGGCGCCTCCCGATCGGCGGGCGACGATTACGTGCAGACCGAGGTCGGCGGCGTGGGGCAGGAAGTCGGCAAGCGGGGCCAACGGGTTGCCCGTCGATCCGGTCACCAGGTCGTAATCGTCAACCACGAGGAAGATCTCGGGGCCGGACCACCACGATCGCTCGCGCAACTGCTGTTGTGTCACGTCCTCGCCGGGCATGCGGGCCTCGAGCATCGCGAGAAGTTTGGGAAGTCTCGCTGCCAAGGCCACCGGTGACGCCGCGTATCCGGCGAGGTGTTCGGATTCCACGACGCCCAGCAGGGAGCGCCGGAAATCCACGATCTCCAGACGCGCCTGCTCGACGCGATGAGTCCGGACGATCTCGTGACACATCACGCGCAGCAATGAGGTCTTGCCGCAACCGCCCTCCCCGAGGGCCAGCATGTGCATCTGCTCGGTGAAATCGACGGTCACAGGCGCCAACTCGCGCTCTTCGAGGCCGAGCACCATCGCCCCGGCCGATCCCAGGCTGCACCCGACCAACTCGGGATACCGCACGAGCGCCGGAAGCAGTTCGATGCGCGGGGCGCAGCACCCGCGCCAGCGCTGTCGATGCCGCTCGACGGTTGCGGCCAACGCCTCGCCGAGTCCCTCGGTGCTGGGCACGCCGTCAAAGCGCGGCAGCGCGATCACCATCTCGCGCCCCTCGGCGGTGATACCCCGGCCCGGTGGGCAGTTGGTCAGCGAGCGTGCGCGGCGACGGTCCATCTCCGACTCGGCCGGGTCGCCGAGGCGCAGTTCTATCCGGGTCGCGATCTGGTCCTTCAACGCTGGCCGCAGTTCGGGCCACCGCGAGGCGGTGATCACCACGTGCACGCCGAACGCGAGACCCTGCGCAGCGATGGCGCTGATCGGCGCTTCCAACTGCTCGAGTTCGCGACGCAGGTGAGCCCACCCGTCGACGACGAGGAACACGTCGCCGTGCGGGTCGCCGGCCGCGGCGGGATCCTGCGCGGCGCGGCGCGCACGATACTCGGCCATCGAACCGATTCCCATTGTCCGGAACAGCTTTTCCCGCGACCGGATCAGTGATTCGATGACAGCGACCGTGCGACGGCACAGGTCCGTATCGGCTCGACCCGATACTGCGCCGATGTGCGGTAGTTGCGCGAGGCGCGTGAGCGCACCACCGCCGAAATCCAGGACGTACAGGGAGATCTCGTCGGGGCCGTGCGCTTCTGCGAGGGCCAGCATCAGTGTTTGCACGGCCGTCGACTTCCCCGACTGAGGGGCGCCGACGATGGCGGCGTTCCCCGCGGCCATCTGCGCGACGAGTAGGTCGCGGCGTTGCTCGAACGGACTGTCCACCAGACCGATCGGGGCACTGAACGGGTCTCGGGTACCTGTGGACGTGATCGAGTCGAGCGTCGGTGGTGCGCCGAGCGGCGGCAGCCACACGGGGTGCGCGGCCGTCCCTCGTCCCCCGACGCGGTCCAGCACCGCGTCGAGAACGGCCGGTCCAGCTTCCTCGTGCTCATCGGGTTGGACCGACGCGGACGTGGCGGTGAAGATCATCGGCGCCCGAACTTCGCTGCTGTCTTCGGGGTCCGGTCGAGGACAGGGGCCGGAGACGAACGCGGTCTGGAATCGGATCAGGTCCCCGGTGGCCGTCTTCAGCAGGGCCGCGCCTGGGGTGCCGGGCAGAGCGTACGCGTCGGGCACACCCAGGACGGCCCGGGATTCACCGGCGGAGAACGTCTTGAGGCAGATCCGATACGACAGGTGGGTGTCCAATCCGCGGAGCCTGCCCTCGTCGAGTCGTTGACTGGCCAACAACAGGTGGATTCCCAGCGACCGGCCCAGCCTGCCGATCGCGACGAACAGCTCGGCGAAGTCGGGGTGCTGGGCGAGCAGCTCGGAGAACTCGTCGACGACGATGAACAACGCGGGCAGCGGCGGCAGCAGAGCGCCGGCTGACCGAGCCCTGGAGTAGTCCGCGGCGTTGACGAAATTGCCTGCCGCCCGCAGCAACTCCTGCCTGCGGTGGACCTCTCCGGCCAGCGCGTCGCTCATCCTGGCCACGAGGTGGGCTTCGCCCGCCAGGTTGGTGATCACGGCCGCCACGTGCCGCGACCGCTCCAAGCCGTGAAATGTCGCTCCGCCTTTGAAGTCGACGAGGACGAGGTTGAGGACGTCCGGTGGATGGGTCGTGATCATGCCCAGCACCAGTGTGCGCAGCAGCTCGGACTTGCCGGATCCCGTGGCGCCGACACACAGCCCGTGCGGGCCGATGCCGTTGCGGGCAGCCTCGTTGATGTCGATCCAGACCGGCGTTCCGTCGTCCGCTACGCCGACGGGTACCGGTCGCATCTGTTTGCTTTGCGTCCACAGCTTTTCGGGCGTCAGCCGACCCGGTCGGTCGATGCCCATCAGGTCGAGCCAGCCGCGCACCGTCGAAATGCCACCGGCGGTCGCGGCGTCGAACCTGTGACCCGCCAGCTGCCGCGCACACATCGTGGCCTGCGTCAGGGTCAGCGAGTCGCGCTCGCAATCCGCCTCGGGGCGCTCACCGATGCGCACGGTCAGGCGCTCGCCGTCAACACGCAGACACGACACCGGTTCGACCGGGTCGGCTCCGATCGTGACGATCGAGGCACCGTTCGCCTCCGTCAGCATCTCACCGGCTACCGGGCTCTCATCCGCGACGACCACGAGGTGCCGGCCGAGCCTGCCGCTCAGGGTATGAGCTGAATGTTCGTAGTGGGGTAGCCATTTGAGCCACTCCCACTCGTGAGACGTCTCACGGCTGGCGACCACCGCGATCGCCACCTGGTGGGGTTCGTGATGCGCCGCCAGTTGGCACACCATCGCACGCACCAATCCGCGCGCGGGCTCGTCATCGCCACACACCGCGATGACGCCGGGTTGCCGGAGCGAGACCGCGACCGGTGATCGCGGCACCACCGACCGCTGCCGAATCAGAGCGTGCATCGCGGACACCGTCACCGGATCGCGGTCCTCGGGAACCCCGAGGTCGGGTGCCGCCAACGGTGTGCACGGCGTCTGATCGCCCACACCCACCCGCACGCAGCAGAAGTCGTCGTGGTCGGGACCGAGTCGCACGATTCGCCGGGTGCCCACGAGCGCCCACAATGACTCGGGTGCCGGGTGGCGCGAATACTGTTGGCGGCGTTGTTCAGCGGCCGTCGCCACGGTCTCGTCGTCGAGTTCATCGAGATAGCGCAGATAGCTGCGCCGGTCGCGATCGATCTCGGCAAATCGGTCCGCCCCGCCGCGCGCTCCGTACAGCATCGTGCCGAGCACCGACACGGCCATCATCACCGGGAAGAATGCGAACATCGGTGTGCGGTTGGTGCCGGCGCCGGAGGTGAAGTACACGGCCATCATGCCGACCGCTGCGACGAGCACCGCCAGCGGTAGTAGGCGCGCGACAGGATTGGTGGAAGCCGCTTTGGGCAGCGCCGGTGGTGATTTCACCACGACGCCGCATGCTGGCCGGGAGGACTCCATCGAGAGATGAGACGCGGCGGGGACCGATTCGGTTCCATCCACAGCCGACGAAAGAAGTGTCTTCTCCCCGTCGTCGGCGGCGTTACGGTGATCCCACGGCGTCATAGGGGGAGGCGATGGCTGGTTCAGGCTGCCGAGTCAGCATTCACGTCGACGGGGCGAACGCGACCCAGAGTGTGGATCTGGCGTTGCCACGCCGGGCATGCCTGGGCGACATGCTCCCGTCGATCCTCGAGCTGGTTCATCCCGACCACCGCGAGGTGGTAACCGGTGCGCGGTGGCGGCTTCACCGAATCGACGGTTCGTCGCTGGACGAGTCACTCACATTGCCGGACAACCAGGTTCGCGACGGCGACGTCCTGTGGCTCAGCACCGATGACGTCTGCGAACCCGTCTTCGCCGACTGGGATGCCACCCGCACGGTGGTCAGGTGGCAACCTGCGCCCGGCGGGATTCCGCGCATGCTGTGCGTCGCCGCCAGCGTGGTCTGCGCGGCCATCGGCGGTATCACGCTGCTGTGGTCCACAGGCTCGACTGGTCGCACGGTTCTCATCGGCGGTGCGCTGACCTGCGCCGCTTTGGCCGCCGCCGTCGTCAGCGGGCGTACGCACTCAGAACCGTTGCTGTGCACCACCTTCAGCGTGATGTCGGTGATGATGGCGGCGGTGACGGCTGCCGCAGCGGTACCCGGCGGTCCCCTCGCCGCGCATCTGCTGCTTGCCTCATCGGCGGGGCTGGCCACCGCGGTGGTGTCCCTGCGCCTCACCGGCCGCGGTCTTGTGCCGCTGGTCGCCATCGCCACGACATCGGTGCTGTGCACCGCTTCCTGCGCGGCATCGGTCGCATGGCACCTCGGTGGGCCGGCGGCCGGCTCACTGCTCGCGGCGATGGCACTGGCGACGTTGAGTTCGGCTCCACGGCTGGCCATTGCGCTCACCCGCATCGGCCCCAGGCCGCTGGACGACGACATGCACCGTCCTCCCGACTCCATCGAGGACAGCGAGGCGGCGCGCGCCCACGAGCTGCTGACAGCGATGATCGCCGGCGCGTCGATCGCCGCGGCCATCGCGGCCGTGTCCGCCGGTTATGGTTCCATCGCGCGCGAGTTCTCCATCCTCGCAGCGGTGTTCGACGGCGCCGTCGGAGCCGCGCTGTTACTGCGCATCCGTACTCATATCGGGACTGTTCGTCGCACCACGTTGGCGGTGAGCGGCTTCGTCGCGCTCACAGCAGCATTCGTGATCCTCGCCGCAGCATTACGTCAGCACGCCCACTGGTTCGGAGCTCTGGCCGCTGTCGCCGGGACCGGATTCCTGATACCGCTCCTGCGCTTCACGCCCGGCCTGGCCGCGCGCCGCGCAGCCGAACTGGCCGAGTACGCGGCCTTGGCCGCGGTCATACCGCTGGGCTGCTGGATCGCCGGGCTGTTCGGTCTCGTCCGCAACTTGGCGCTGACGTGACGCGCCTGCTTCGCGTCGTACTGGCCGTCGCGTTCGCATCGGCTCCGGTGACCGGTATCCCTACGGCAGCCGCGGTGGTGCCGCCGGGTGTCGACGATTCGCTGCTCCCCCACCCGCACTCGCCGGCGCCGCCACAGCCCACAAAGCAGACAGGGCAGTGCACGACCGCTCAGAAGGTCACCCTGGGCGGGGACGTCGGCGGCCAACTGCGCGACCTGGACCTGCGGTCGGTCTGGCCGCTCACCCGCGGAGGTGGTCAGACCGTCGCGGTGATCGACACCGGTGTGTCACGCCATCGCCTGCTGCCTCGCCTGGTTCCCGGCGGCGATTACGTGTCCGGCGGGGACGGCACCGACGACTGCGACGGCCACGGCACGATCGTCGCCGGCATCGTCGCCGCCACAGCGGATTCCGACGCCCCCGATGCGTTCAGCGGTATCGCACCCGAGGCCACGATCATCGGCATCCGGCAGTCGAGCACGAAGTTCAGCGCCGAAGATGGCCGCGGCGGATCCGGTTTCGGAGATGTCGACACTCTCGCCCGCGCGGTGCGCACCGCGGCCGACATGGGCGCAACCGTGATCAACATCTCCACTGTCGCCTGCGTCGCCGCCGGCACGGAGATGGACGACGGACCTTTGGGCGCCGCCTTGGCGTATGCGGTCGACGCGAAGAACGTCGTCGTGGTCGCCGCCGCGGGCAATGCCGGTGCACCGGGCCAGTGCGAGCATCAGAACCCCGCAAGTTCTGGGCGACCGGACTGGGACGGCGTCAAAGCGGTGGTGAGCCCGGCCTGGTACGACGACTATGTCTTGACGGTCGGATCGATCGGCCCGGATGGTGGCCCCTCGGAGTTCACGTTGGCGGGGCCCTGGGTCGACGTCGCCGCTCCCGGCGAGCAGGTGGTGTCGTTGGACCGCGACGGCGACGGGTTCGTCGCCGCGCTGCCCACCCCTACCGGCGAGAAGCCGCTCGCGGGAACCAGTTACGCCGCGCCCGTGGTCACCGGCATCGTCGCGTTGTTGCGGTCACGCTCGCCGCAGTTGACCGCCCGCCAGGTCATGCGCCGAATCGAAGACACCGCGCGGCACCCGGGGGGCGGCTGGAATCCGCGTGTCGGTCATGGCGTTGTCGACGTCCTGGCCGCGGTCACCGGTGGCGCGACAGCTCCCGCGGATCCGGGCCACCCGACGGTGGTGTCACCGTCGCGGCAGCAACCACCCGACGGCCACGCAGCGCGTATCGCCACCCGCGGAGCCGCTATCTGCTTGGCCGTGGCCGGGGTTGTCGTCGCAATGACGGTATCGCTCAGCCGGTTACGGCGTTCCCGTCCCGTCGTGCGCGACTGACGCGGCCTCGACACTCAGCTCCGGCCCGTGTGGCAGCCGCGCCAACAGGGGCCACGGTGCGGGCAGCGGATCACCGGTCAGCCCGAGCCGCTCGGCCGTTTCCCGATCCCGGATGCCGAAGGCCACCCCGACATCGTTCACCAGGAACAGCGTTCCGGTTCGTGCACCGTCACCACTGGCCCCCGCCGCTCGCACGTAGGCGCTGCGACCCCCGCTCATCGCGAAGGCATCGATTCGGGCGCCTGCGGCGTCGGCGTGCGCCAGCCCCACCGGTCGCAACTCGGCGTTGCCGGGTATGGCGTCGCCGGTGACGGTCCCCGTGCTGACGGACTTCGAGTCAGGCGCCCACTGCCACCGTGCGCAGACGACCGGATCGACTGCGGTACCGGCACGTTCGGGGAACTCCCCGACCGGGAGTTCGTCAACCACCGGGACCGCGCCGATCGCACCGGGCTCGACGGTGACGATGTCGTGCGCGTCCTGCGGCTGGGTGAACCGGATGAGATCGGCCGCCACCACGCCGATTCGCTGCACTCCCGTCCTCAGCACCGCGTAGTGCTGCGACGACTCGGTTTGCGGCACGCGGATCACGGCGCCAACCCGCAACCCGTGCAGCGGCGCTGGTGCGGGCGCCCCGGCGTCGCGGATGGCGGGCGCCGCGAGCTCGGGCACCTCGGGCACGGTGTCCAGCAATGCACGCGTAACGGGCCGTGGCGCAACGCCGTCGAGCGCGAGCGCACGCACCACGGCCGGATTGCGCAGATCCACCTTCGCGCGCCGCCCGTCAAAGAGCAGATACGTTGTCGCCGCACCTTCGCCCGCCGCACTCACCAGGATGCCGGCTGCTGCGGCGTGCGTCCGGCCGACAGGTCCCGCCAGGACGGTCGATACAGACGAATCATCTTCGCACACATGCCATTCCGACTCATCTTGCGTCAGCGGCGCGCCGATCATGTCAGGGGCGCCGGGGATGCCGAGCATCGCGCCCCTTGGCGCCCGGTCGACGGCCGAGGAGCTGACGAGCCGAGGTTTGGCCGCCGAAGCGGTGATCAGCCGGGCCGATGCGAGGTTCGCCACCGGGTGCAGATTCTGGTCGATCCGCACATAGAGGGCGCCGGTGTCGCGCACCATCACGATCGGGGCGTCGCCGAGCGCACCTCGGGGCTGCAGAAACGCCAGGACCGCGGCCACTCCGAGTCCGATGACCGCCAGAACCGAGCCGACCGACAACGCAAGTGCCTGCGCGCGCATCGGATCGTCGAGCATCTGCGCGTCGCCGCGCACGAGGGCGTGCCGCATGCGCCGTAACCCGAAGCGGTGTCCGCTGATCTGCAGTTTGGTGGTCGATCGCCCCGTCATCACTCCCCCGCCGAAAGCCTAAGGCCTGCGGACAGTCCCGAGTGTCACCGCTTTCCCCTGGCCCGACGTTCCCGGTAGGCCGCCACGTGCTGGCGGTTGCCGCAGTTGCCGGTGTCGCAGAACTTTCCCGACCGGTTTCGCGACAAGTCGACCAGCACCGCCTCGCAGTCCGATGCCGCGCACGTCTTGAGGCGGCGCAGCTCGCCGATGCGGATCAAGTCGGCCAGCGCCATCGCCATCTCCGCGCCCATCCGCTGCCACAGCGGGTCGTCCACCGACGCCAGGTGCAGATGCCACTCGGGCATCTCCGGATGCCGGGTCAGCCACGGCGAGGCGTTGGTATCGCGAAGCAAGGCGTTGACCCGATCCACCGTGCGTTGCTCATCGTCAGCGACGGCCCAGATCCGGCCCAGCCGGTCGCGGAGCCGGTGCACCGATGCGAGTTCCTCGGCGTCGCGGTCACGGCGCCCCGTCCAGCCGAAGCTGTCGAGGTAGGTGTTCAACGCCGCCATGTCGCCCAGCCGCTCTCCGTCGACGCGGTCGCTGTTGATGAGTTCACACGCGGCCCGCAAGGTGAGTTCGGTGTCATGACTGAAAAGCATTTGACCCATGACGCCTCTCGTCGCTACTGTCAGGAGCGTAGTTCATTTTACTCATTACACTTTCTCGGAGGTCGACCATGGTCGTGACGGCATCCGGCACGCGGCCCGCCGCCGACCACTTCCGGCTCGGGCTGATGCTGGCGGTCGGTTCGGCGGTCGCGTTCGGCTCCTCGGGCCCGTTCGCGAAGGCACTGATGACAGCGGGCTGGAGCCCGACCGCCGCGGTCGTCGCCCGGCTGGCGGGCGGCGCGCTGGTGATGGCGATCTTCGCCACCATCGTCAGGCGCGGGTGGATTCGCGAGGCCCTGCGCCACCCCACGACCGTGCTTGCCTACGGGGTGGTCCCGATCGCGGGCGCGCAGCTGTTCTACTACAACGCCGTCGCGCACCTGTCGATCGGCGTCGCGCTGCTGCTGGAGTACACCGCACCGATCATCGTCGTCGCCTGGGTCTGGGCCACCACACGGCGACGCCCGACCACCTTGACCCTGGCCGGTGTCGGGCTGGCGATCGCCGGGATCATGCTGGTGCTCGACGTGTTCTCGGGCGCGCACATCAACCTGGTCGGCGTGGGCTGGGGGCTGGCGGCCGCCCTCTGCGCCGCCGGGTACTTCCTGATGTCGGCCCACGCAGGCTATACGGCCGAAGGGGACGGGATCAGTCCCGTCACGCTGGCCGCAGCGGGGCTGATCGTCGGCTCGGGTGCGGTCACGCTCCTGGGCCTGACCGGAATCATGCCGCTGACCTTCACCACCGCCGACACCGTCATCGCCGGTCACACCGCCTCGTGGATCGTGCCGGTCATCGCTCTGGGCGTCATCGCCACCGCGGTGGCCTACACGCTGGGCATCATGGGCATCGCCCGGCTGCGGCCACGCTTCGCGTCGCTGGTCGGCCTGTCCGAGGTGATGTTCGCGGTGCTAGCGGCCTGGATTCTGCTGGGTGAAGCGATCACGCCCACGCAGGCTGTCGGCGGCGCCATCGTCTTGGCCGGTCTCGCGCTGGCCCGCGCAGGCGACCGTTCTGAAGCGGTTGCCGAGGCGACGTGGCCGGACGGCCCGCTCGAGGAGTCGTCCGTGCGAGCGAAGCGTTAGCCCCCAGACCCCTCGGTGTGTGAATATGTCCGCGTGACTTTGCTGCGCGAGACGGCCCGACTGGCGGCCGCGACGGCCGCAGTCGCCGCACTCGTCGGCGGCGTGGCCCCGCTGGCGGTGGCCCAGCCCGGCCCACCCCCCGGACCCGTCAGTCCCGGATATGGTTCGGGCACCGCGCCCGGACCGGCGGCGACCTCCCCCGGATACCCCGGATACGGGTCCTCGACATCCGCGTGCAGCGATATCGAGGTGATCTTCGCTCGCGGCACCGACGACACCCCGGGCCTCGGTACGCCGGGCACCGCGTTCGTCAACGCGCTGCGCGGCCTCACCGGAGGGCGCACCATCAGCACGTACGCCGTCGACTATCCCGCCTCGTACGACTTCCTGGCCGCCGCCGACGGCGCGACCGACGCCACCAACCGCATCGCGATGCTGGCGCAGCAATGCCCGAACACCCGCATCGTGCTCGGCGGGTACTCGCAGGGAGCCGCGGTCGTCGACATGCTGGCTGGTGTGCCGCCACTCGGCAACAAGATCGGATCGATCGGCTCGGCTCCCCCGCTGCCGGGCAGCCTGGTACCCAACGTCGCCGCCGTGGCGGTGTTCGGCAACCCGGCCACCAAATTCAGCAACCCGATCACCAAATCGGTGTTCGCCGGCCGCGCGATCGACCTGTGCAAGGACGGCGACCCGATCTGCTCGAAGGGCCGTAACCCGTTCGCGCACAACGACTACGTGAGCGCCGGACTGGTCCAGGAGGCGGCGAACTTCGTCGCTGGCCTGGTCTGACGCCACGCGGGATATCATCTCGTCCCGTGGATTTCGCTCGCCTTCGTCGTCGGGTCGCCGGCACCGCCGTCATCGCGGCCATCGGACTGACCTTCTCGCTCCTGGCGCCAACGGTTGCCTCGGCACAAGGCTGCTCGGATGTGACAGTGGTGTTCGCCCGCGGCACCGGTGAACCCCCGGGCATCGGCCGCGTCGGCCAGGCGTTCGTCGAGGCCCTGCGCCCGCAACTCGGGGACCGCACCCTGTCGGCTTACGGGGTGGCCTACCCGGCCACCTACGACTTCATGATGGCGGCCGACGGCGCCGCCGACGCGGCGGCCTTCGTCACCAACACCGCACAGTCGTGTCCGAACTCGCGCATCGTGCTGGGTGGGTTCTCTCAGGGCGCGGCCGTCGTCGACATGCTCGCCGGCATCCCGCCGCTGGGCAACCGGATCGGCGCGCTGGGCCCGGTCCTGCCTCCGAACGTCGCACCCAACGTCGCCGCCGTGGCCGTCTTCGGCAACCCGGCGACCAAGTTCGGAAACCCGATCACCACGGCGCCGATCTTCGGTGGGCGGGCGATCGACCTCTGCACCGACGGGGACCCGATCTGTTCCCGCGGCCGCAATCCGTTCGCCCACAGCGATTACGTCGGACGCGGAATGGCGAATCAGGCTGCGAATTTCGTGGCGCGGCTGGTCTGAGGTCGCGGCGACCGCTGTCGATTACCTTCGTCGGCGTTGATTAGTTCCTATAGGATCGGCGGAGTGCAAAACGATCTTGTTCGCTGCTTGGGGCGCCGGGGGACGCTGCTCATCGGGGCGGTCGTACTCGCGGTAGCAGGGCTGATCGCGCCCGTCACCCAGGCCACCCCGGGCCTTCTGTCCGTCGCCGCCGCGCAGTCATGCCCACAGGCGGAGCTCATCTTCGCGCGCGGTCGCACCGAGTCGCCAGGTGCCGGCGTGATCGGCAACGCGCTCATCAGTGCGCTGCGCAGCAAGAGCGGAAAGAACATCAACCTCTACTCCGTGAGCTATCCGGCCGATTACGAGATCGACATCGGCGCCAACGACATGAGCTCACGGATCCAGGACATGGCGGCACGGTGCCCCGACACCCGACTGGTGCTGGGCGGATACTCGTTGGGCGCCGCGGTGACCGACGTCGTGCTGGCCGCACCCATCGCCGCATTCGGGTTCGACAAGCCGCTGCCTCCCGGGATGGATCGCCACATCGCCGCCGTCGCGCTGTTCGGCAACGGCATCGCATGGGCCGGTCCGATCACCAACTTCAGCCCGCTGTACGGCGAGCGCACCATCGAGCTGTGCCACGGCGCCGACCCGATCTGCAACCCCGCCGAGCCGAAGACCTGGGAGGGCAACTGGCCCGACCATGCGGCGCGCGCGTATGTCAATGCGGGGATGGTCAACCAGGCGGCCGACTTCATCGCCGCACGGATCTAGTCGACCACGCGCAGGTCGCGGGTGACCTTGGTCCGTGCTTCGAGCTGATCGTCGGGCGGATAGTCGACGCCCACGAGTGTCAACCCCTGCGGCGGTGCGGCCGCGAACTCGCTGGACCTTCGATCGGCCGCCAACAAGCTTGCGCACCAATCGGGTTCGCGACGGTGTTCACCGACGGCCAGCAGCGCGCCGACCAGCGAGCGGACCATCGACCAGCAGAAGGCGTCGGCGCTGACATGGGCGGTGACCCGCGTCCCCTCACGCGACCAGTCCAGGCGCTGAAGGTCACGGATGGTGGTCGCACCCTCACGGTGCCGGCAGAAGGCCGCGAAGTCGTGCAGTCCGAGCAGCTTTCGTGACGCCTCGGCCATCGCGTCCACGTCGAGCGGGCGGGGCCAGGCGGTCACATAGCGCGCCTCGTGCGGTTCGACACCGTATGGCGCCGTCGACAGTCGATAGACATAGTGGCGGCGCAGCGCAGAGAATCGGGCGTCGAAGCCCGGGGCGGCACGCTCGACGTCGAGCACGCGGACGTCTCGGGGCAGGAACCGGCCGAGCCGTCGCACCAGCGGCAGGAACTCGCTGTCGCCGGGGCGCGTCGTACGCGGATAGGCGTGCGCCAGAGCCTCTTCGGGCACGTCGACATGAGCGACCTGACCGGTGGCGTGCACACCGGCGTCGGTGCGACCCGCCGCCCGCGCCACCACCGCGGTGCGGAACACCGTCGACAGCGCCTCTTCGAGGACACCGGCCACGGTGCGCTGTCCTGCCTGGACCGCCCAGCCCGCGAACTCGGTTCCGTCGTAAGCGATGTCGAGCCGGAGACGAACGAGCCCGCCACCGGATTCGATGGCGGGCTCGCTCATGACGTCCTCAGGACTTGTCGTCATCCTTGTCGGCCTCGTCAGCCGGGGCCTCGTCAGCCGGGGCCTCGTCAGCCGGAGCCTCGACCTCGCTCGACTCGGCCTTGGCCTCTTCGACCGATTCCTCCTCGGTGGGACCTTCGGCCGCTTCCGGCTCGACCGCGGCCTGCGGAGCGGACGCGGCGGCGACGGGCTGCTCGGTCTTGGAGCCCGCGGCCCTGCGAGCACGGTTGGCCTCCGAGGTCACCGTCTTCTCCCGCACCAGCTCGATGACCGCCATCGGGGCGTTGTCGCCCTTGCGGTTCTCGACCTTGATGATGCGGGTGTAGCCGCCCTCGCGGTCGGCGTAGAACGGGCCGATCTCGGCGAACAGCGTGTGCACGATGTCCTTGTCGCGGATCTTCTTCATCACCTCACGCCGGTTGTGCAGCGTGCCCTTCTTGGCGTGCGTGATGAGCTTTTCCGCATAGGGCCGCAACGCCCGCGCCTTCGGCTCGGTCGTCTTGATCCGGCCGTGCTCGAAGAGCGACGTGGCCAGGTTGGCCAGCAGCGCCTTCTGGTGGGCGGACCCGCCGCCGAGACGAGGTCCCTTGGTGGGCTTGGGCATTGCGACTATCTCCTATGTGGGGCCGACCCCCGTATCAGGTAGGGCCGGGACGGACTGGCTTCTTTAGAGCTGTTCGGTTTCGGCGTAGTCCTGGTTGTCGTCCAGGTCGTAGCCCGCATCGCTGTTCCAGGTGCCGGTGGCGACGTCGTAGCCGGCGACCTCGGACGGATCGAAGCTGGCCGGGCTGTCCTTGAGCGACAGACCCAGCTGATGCAGCTTGATCTTCACCTCGTCGATGGACTTCTGACCGAAGTTGCGGATGTCCAGCAGGTCGGACTCCGTGCGGGCGACCAATTCGCCCACCGTGTGCACACCCTCGCGCTTGAGGCAGTTGTACGACCGCACCGTCAGGTCCAGATCGTCGATCGGCAGCGCGAAGCTGGCGATGTGATCGGCCTCGGCCGGCGACGGACCGATTTCGATGCCCTCGGCCTCGACGTTGAGTTCACGTGCCAGACCGAACAACTCGACCAGCGTCTTGCCCGCCGAAGCGAGCGCGTCACGCGGCGTGATCGAGTTCTTGGTCTCCACGTCGAGAATCAGCTTGTCGAAGTCGGTGCGCTGCTCGACACGGGTGGCCTCCACCTTGTAGGTGACCTTGAGCACCGGCGAGTAGATCGAATCGACCGGGATGCGGCCGATTTCGGCGCCCGAGGCCTTGTTCTGAACGGCGGGGACGTAACCGCGGCCGCGCTCGACGACGAGCTCGACCTCGAGCTTGCCCTTGTCGTTGAGGGTGGCGATGTGCATCTCGGGGTTGTGCACCGTCACACCGGCGGGCGGAACGATGTCCCCCGCGGTGACCTCACCCGGACCCTGCTTGCGCAGGTACATGGTGACCGGCTCGTCCTCTTCCGACGAGACGACCAGGCCCTTGAGGTTCAGGATGATGTCGGTGACGTCTTCCTTGACTCCAGGCACCGTGGTGAACTCGTGCAGCACGCCGTCGATGCGGATGCTGGTGACCGCCGCGCCCGGGATGGACGACAGCAGTGTGCGCCGAAGCGAATTGCCAAGGGTATAACCGAAACCGGGCTCCAGCGGCTCGATGACGAACTGGGAGCGGTTCTCGGCCTTGACGTCTTCGGACAGTGTAGGGCGCTGAGAAATCAGCATGTGTTTCTTTCCTCCTTCACGGCACCCGCTATTTGATGCCGCGTACTCCAGCCGCCATCCGGGCGGCGGGAAGCCTTACTTCGAGTACAGCTCGACGATCAGCTGCTCGGACAGCGGTACGTCGATCTGCGCACGCTCCGGAAGCTGATGCACCAGGATGCGTTGGCGCTCACCGACGACCTGAAGCCACGACGGGATCGGCCGCTCACCCGCGGTCTCCCGGGCGATCACGAACGGATCGGTGTTCAGCGACTTTTCCTTCACGTCGATGATGTCGTACTGCGACACCCGGTAGCTCGGAATGTCGACCTTGACGCCGTTGACCAGGAAGTGGCCGTGGCTGACCAGCTGCCGCGCCATCCGGCGGGTGCGGGCCAGGCCTGCGCGGTAGATGACGTTGTCCAGCCGGCTCTCCAGGATGCGCAGCAGGTTGTCACCGGTCTTGCCGGGCAGCCGGTTGGCCTCCTCGTAGTAGCGACGGAACTGCTTTTCCATCACGCCGTAGGAGAAGCGGGCCTTCTGCTTCTCCTGCAGCTGCAGGCGGTATTCGCTCTCCTTGATCCGCGCGCGACCGTGCTGGCCGGGCGGGTAGGGGCGCTTCTCGAACGACTGATCGCCGCCGACCAGGTCCACGCCGAGGCGGCGTGACTTGCGGGTCGCGGGTCCGGTGTAACGAGCCATAGTCTGTTTCTCCTCGTCCTACTAGACCCGGCGCCGCTTCGGCGGACGGCAGCCGTTGTGCGGCTGCGGCGTGACATCGGCGATCGCGCCGACCTCGAGGCCGGCGGCCTGCAGCGACCGGATCGCGGTCTCGCGGCCCGAGCCCGGGCCCTTGACGAACACGTCGACCTTCTTCACGCCGTGTTCCTGCGCCTTGCGGGCGGCGTTCTCGGCGGCCAGCTGCGCGGCGAACGGCGTGGACTTACGCGAGCCCTTGAAGCCCACGTGCCCCGACGACGCCCAGGCGATGACGTTGCCCTGCGGGTCGGTGATCGTCACGATCGTGTTGTTGAACGTGCTCTTGATGTGCGCGGCACCGTGCGGGACGTTCTTCTTTTCCCGGCGACGGGTCTTCTGCCCCTTCTTGGGGCCGGCCGCGGTCTTTTTGGCGGGTGGCATCGTCGATTACCTGGCCTTCTTCTTGCCGGCGATGGTGCGCTTGGGGCCCTTGCGGGTGCGCGCGTTGGTCTTGGTCCGCTGGCCGCGCACCGGAAGCCCACGGCGGTGCCGCAGACCCTGGTAGCAGCCGATCTCGATCTTGCGGCGGATGTCGGCCTGCACCTCGCGGCGCAGATCGCCCTCCACCTTGAGGTTGGCTTCGATGTAGTCGCGCAGCTGGGTGACCTGATCATCGGTCAGGTCCTTCGTGCGCAGATCCCGGCTGATGCCGGTGGCGTCCAGGATCTCCTGGGAGCGGGTACGGCCGACGCCGTAGATATAGGTCAGGGCGATCTCCATGCGCTTATCGCGCGGGAGGTCGACGCCCACGAGACGTGCCATCAGGCGGTGTTCCTTCTTCTATGCGGAGGTCTTGTCCCAGTCCGTTCCCTCAAATGGGGTCCGGCCTCCGTGCCGGACGTTGGTGAGCGGCGCATCCGCTCAGTGGTACTGGGAGTTCGTCATTCAGTTGTGTTGCGCGGGGGTTCTAACCCTGGCGCTGCTTGTGGCGCGGATCAGAGCAGATCACCATGACCCGCCCATGCCGGCGGATCACCCTGCACTTATCGCAAATGGGCTTGACGCTCGGGTTCACCTTCACGGCTCGTTCGATCCTGTTCTTCTGAAGTGTCTGTTTTTTTACTTGTACCGGTAAACGATGCGGCCCCGGGACAAGTCATAGGGAGACAGCTCCACCACGACGCGGTCCTCGGGCAGGATGCGGATGTAGTGCTGCCGCATCTTGCCGCTGATGTGGGCAAGGACCTTGTGTCCGTTCTCCAGCTCAATGCGGAACATCGCATTGGGCAGGGGTTCGACCACGCGACCCTCGACCTCTATGGCACCGTCTTTCTTGGCCATTGTCTTTCGGAGATCCTCCGTGTCCTGATCGTTGGCGCCTTCCCGCCGCGGGCGGCGGATACTGCTGCGGCGCAGCAAACGCTTCCGACCACAGAACGTGAGCCAGTAGCCAGAAATTCCTGAACAGGGCACGCAAAGAGTCGGCGCGATCGTCGCACCGTTGATCCATGGTACTCGCCCACGGGCCGGGCCCAAAATCGCGACGGAACGGCCGCCGTCACCCCGTTGCCGTCGCGGGCCGGTCGCCTTATGCGTCGATCCCGCGGACGAGACCTGATTGCACCAACGCGGCCGTGAGGAACCGGTGCACCGGCCGGGACCGGAAGAAGCCGGTGTGCCCGCCGCGGTACCACTGGATGTCGGGTTGTCCCCAGTGATCCCACAGCCGGTCAATCTGCTCGCGAGGGTGGACCACCTGGTCGGCGATGCCCGCGTAGATGAAGCGGCCGGCCATCGGGACCTGCGGCGGTAAGGAGAGCGGCGAGATCATCCGGCCGAGCGGGGCGGCCAGCCTGATCGTCTCCATCCGCGGATCGTCGCTGCCCATGCCGGAGTGGCGCGCCAAAAGGCCGACCAGGTCGGCGACCGGCACGCCCAGCACCGCGCATTCCAGGGCGTCGTCGAGGCTGGCCACCAACGCCGCGATGAAGCCGCCCAGCGACAGGCCGTACACGCCGATCGGCGCTCCCGGCTGCTGGCGGCGGATCCACGACAGCAGGCTGCGAACGTCCCACACCGCCTGCGCGGTGGCGTGGATGTCGTCGAGGACGTCCTCACCGGGGAACACCGCACCCTTGGGCAGCCCCTTGGCCCGCGGACCGTGCATCGGCAGCACCGGCATCACGACGTTGAGACCCAACTCGTCGTGCAGGTACCACGCCCGGAAGATCGCCAGGTCGATTGCCGCGCGGCCCATCTCGGTGCCGTGGACGCACACCAGCCACGGCCGCGGCTCGGGGTGGCGCAGCAGCAAACCGTAGCCGCGGGAAACGGCGTCGTAGCCCAGCCAGCGGTCGGCACCGGGTTCATCGGGGTCCGGCCGGTACCCGCTGGTCCAGCGCAACCGGTGATAGGAGCGGTTGCGGCGACGCACCGGCGAGATGTCCAGGTCGCTCGGCGGCCCCGGCGCAGCGAAGAACGCCGCCGGATCGTCGAGGCTGCCACGTTGTCCGTAGAAGTCCAGCGCCGCCACCACTTCCCCATGGATTCGGTCGAAGGCCCGCGGATCGCTGAGCGGACGCCGGGCTCGCAGCCCGAGCAGCACCACCTCGTCGCGGAACGCCTCGGCGGCCAACGCGACCGTCGGTCGCACGGTCGGCGTCTGGTCACGGCCGTCGTGGAGGTAATCACGCCATGATCGCGCGTAGTAGCCGCCGGTTCTCGTCAGCGGTTGCACCACGTTGCGCAGCGGCGCCTGTATCCGCGGCACGGTGGAGCGGTGCGGAGTCCGTGCGCCGTCGTCGGCGCCGATACCGATGTCGTCTGTTCCCACACCTCCGACAGTAGCCACGCAGCCGTCGTCCCTTTAGAGCCATTGGTCACCTGTCCGTGCACGGATCCGGCCGACACAGGGCCCCTGAGGCGGGTAATCGTGCTGGTGCTCAGCCGGTTTCGGCACCGACTGTTTGGCGCAAAGTGGCGCCCACCACTCTGCACGGCCAATGTGGCGGCCCCGATAACATGGCCTACGTCGTTTTGCTGCTGCGAGGTGACTTCGGTCCCTAGTCACCGCCGGCGGCCGGTGGTCCGATGAGAAGTGGCAATCCCGCCGCGCACACCACCCGCTAGGAGCAAACGATGGGTAAGCAAAGACCAATCCTGGCAGATGTGATGGCCGCGGTCGGTATCGCCGCCCTCTACAAAGCCCACGTACAGCCGTGGATATACACCTGGGGCGCCCGTGAAGACGAGATCACCGCAACACTGCCGGGTGACGATTTGGTCGATCCCGACACGCCACGGACCACCCGGGCGGTGTCCATCGCCGCCACACGCGACGACGTGTGGCCCTGGCTGGCTCAGATCGGCGAGGACCGCGGAGGCTTCTACAGCTATTCGGTGCTGGAGCGTGCCGTCGGGGCGGATGTACACAACGCCGCGGTCATCCATCCCGAGTGGCAGGAGCTGCAGGTCGGCGACACGATCTGGCTGGCCCGCCGGTACGGTCCCGGGGCCCGGCAGATCGTGGCGGACGTGAAACCCCGATCACATCTCGTGCTGGTGTCGCCAGCCGACTTCGAGCGCCTGCAGCGGGGCGAAAAAGCCTCGGGCTGCTGGTCTTTCGTGCTCCGCCCGGAAGTGGGACGGACCCGCCTGATTGTGCGCGGCAGCGGGGGCGCGGTGGGCCATTCCTGGTTCGACATACCGCATTTCGTGATGGAGCAGAAGATGATGCGGGGCATAGCGCAGCGGACCCAGCGGACCCGTCGGCTGTCGCGGCCGTCACCCGGGTATCGGTGGGACGATGGGCGCATACTTGTACGCGATGACCGGCCCCTCGCCCCAGCCCCGTAAACCCGTCATTTTGAGCGTCGATGACGATCCGGCGGTGTCGCGCGCGGTCGCCCGCGATCTGCGGCGCCACTACGGCGAAGGATTTCGCATCGTGCGCGCCGAGAACGGCCCCGATGCGCTCGAGACGCTCAACGAACTGAAACTGCGCGGTGAGACCGTCGCGGTGTTCGTCGCCGACTACCGGATGCCGCAGATGAGCGGGATCGAGTTCCTCGAAGAGGCGATGGACATCTTCCCGATGGCCCGCCGCGTGCTGCTGACCGCGTATGCCGACACGCACGCCGCGATCGACGCGATCAACGTCGTCGACCTCGATCATTACCTGCTCAAACCGTGGGACCCGCCGCAGGAGAAGCTCTATCCGGTGATCGACGCGCTGATCGAGGCCTGGCGCGAGACCGGCGACCGTGCGATCCCACACACCAAGATCATCGGGCACCCGTGGAACGCGCGATCCTCGGAGGTTCGCGAGTTCCTCGCGCGCAACCGGCTCTACTACACGTGGTTCCGCGCCGACGAACCCAAGGGCAGGCAGCTGCTGGACGCCGCGGGTCTCGACGGGCTGACGCTTCCGGTGGTGGTCACCGAACAGGGCGAGACGCTGGTCGCGCCGGACGACGCCGAACTCGGCGCGACGCTCGGTCTGTCGATCACACCCTCGGAGGACTTCTACGATCTGGTCGTCATCGGCGGCGGCCCGGCGGGTCTGGCCGCGGCGGTCTACGGCGCCTCCGAGGGCCTCAAGACGGTGCTCATCGAGCGCACGGCCACGGGTGGGCAGGCCGGGCAGAGCTCGCGGATCGAGAACTACCTCGGCTTTCCCGACGGCGTCTCGGGCTCTCAACTCGCCGAGCGGGCCCGCAGACAAGCCGAGAAGTTCGAGGCCGAGCTCATCACGGCGGCCGAGGTCACCGCGCTCGAGATCGACGGCAACGCCCGCACCGTCCATCTGCCCGACGGCCGATCGATCGGGACGCGGGCCCTGATCCTGGCGATGGGTGTGGAGTACCGCCAGTTGCCTGCCGAGGGCTGCGCGGATCTCACCGGCGCGGGCGTCTACTACGGAGCCACCTCGTCGGTCGCCGCCGAATGCGAGGACGAGGAGGTCTTCGTCATCGGCGGCGCCAACTCCGCGGGACAGGCCGCGATGTTCCTGTCGCGAACCGCGAAGAAGGTGAGCATCGTCTGCCGCCGCACGCTCGAGGACTCGATGTCCTACTACCTGATCCAGCAGATCAGGGCGACCGACAACATCCGCGAACTGCCGCACACCGCCGTGCACAAGGTCGAAGGCAACGGCCACCTGGAACGCATCTGCCTGGAGAATCTGCAGACCGGGGTGCGCGAGGACCACACCTGTGGGCGCATGTTCATCTTCATCGGGGCCCAACCACGCACGGACTGGGTGGAACAGGCCGGCATCGCCCGCGATGACCACGGTTTCATCCTGGCCGGGCCCGATCTGCGCGACGTCGCCGGTTGGACGTTGGACCGTCCGCCGCACCACCTGGAAACAAGCGTGCCCGGTGTGTTTGTTGCAGGAGATGTGCGTTCCGAATCCGCCAAGAGGGTGGCGGCCGCCGTCGGCGAAGGGTCGATGGCGGTGATGTTGGTGCACCGATATCTGGCGGAGGCGTGATGGGCGACAACGAACCCCGGTGCCTACCGGACGAGCTGCGGACGCTGTTCCTGTTCGAGGCGCTCTCTGACCGCCAATTGCAGGTTCTGTGCGACAACGGGCATATTGCCACGTTCGAACCCGGTCCGGTGTGCACCGAAGGCGACCCGGCGACCTGCTTCTACGTCCTGCTCGACGGTGAACTGGTGATGTCCAAACGCTCGGGCGGGGTGGACATCGAGACGGGCCGCACCTCGCAGCGCGGGGTGTACTGCGGCGCCTGGTCGGCCTACGTGCCCGGCGAGGAGCACCTCTACGAGGCGTCGGTCCGCGTGACGAGGCCGTCCCGGTTCTTCGTGCTCGACGCCGACGCGTTCGCGAAGTTCATGCAGTCGGAGTTCCCGATGGCCGTGCACCTGCTCGAGGGCCACCGCGTCGGCGGCCGTCGCCAGAGCCAGATCCTCGGTCAGCGCGAGAAGCTGCTGGCTCTGGGCACCATCACCGCGGGCCTGACCCATCAGCTCAACAATCCCGCGGCTGCCGCGGCCCGTGCTGTCGCCGACCTGCGCGAGGGCGTCGGCAAGATGCGGCACAAGCTCGCGATGTTGGCCGACGGCCAGTTCACCCCCGAAGCGCTGCGGGTGTTGGTGCGGATCCAGGAAGAGGTCGCCGAGCAGGTCGCCAAGTCGAAGGCGCAGGAGCTCACTGCGCTGGAGCTGTCCGACTCCGAAGAGCAGATCGGCGACTGGCTCGAGAGCCGCGGCATCGCCAGCGCGTGGGATTACGCACCGACGTTCGTGGAGGCGGGCCTCGACCTGGACTGGCTCGAACGCGTGCAGGCCTCGATCGACGACGTCGACTGCTCCGCCACGCTGCAGAGCGCGCTGGGCTGGTTGAAGTACACGATCGACGCCGAGTTGCGGATGAACGAGATCGCCGACGCCAGCAAGCGGATCTCGGCGCTGCTGGCCGGCGCCAAGCAGTACTCCCAGATGGACCGCAGCGAGTATCAGGCCGCCAACGTCCACGAGCTGATCCACAGCACGATCAAGACCATCTTCGGCGACAAGGTGGGCAAGGACAGGCCGGTTGCACTGGTGTGGGAAAAGGACACCACGCTGCCTCAATTGTTGTGCTACCCAGGCGAACTCAACGAGGTCTGGACGAACATCATCGACAACGCGATCCAGGCGATGAACTACGAGGGCACGCTGACGATCCGCACCTCGCGCGTGAACGACGAGATGATCCGCGTCGAGATCTGCGACGACGGCCAGGGCATCGCCGAAGACAACATCGACCGCATCTTCACCCCGTTCTTCACCACCAAACCGTTCGGCCAGGGCACCGGCCTGGGCCTCGACCTCGCCCGGCGCATCATCGTCGAGAAGCACCACGGCGACATCCGGGTCAGGTCCGCACCGGGCGACACCCGGTTCGCCATCGACCTGCCGCTGGTCGCTCCCGCCCCCGAGGCACCGACGCCGACGGAGCTTCCGGTCACGGCCGGATAAGCAGGAATATCCCGTCGACACCGAGAAGTTGGAGCGAATATGACGAAACCCGATCTCGGTAGGTACGGCGCATTCGGCCACTACTCCATGTGGCAGCGGCTGAGTTCGGAGCAGTTGCGGGCCATCGAAGACCTCGGCTACGGCGCGATCTGGGCGGGGGGTTCTCCCGCGGCCGAATTGGACTGGGTGGAACCGATTCTCGAGGCGACGAACACACTGAAGCTGGCGACCGGCATCGTCAACATCTGGACCGCGGACGCCGAGCCGGTCAGCGAGTCCTTTCACCGCATCGAAAAGGCCCATCCGGGACGCTTTGTGCTGGGTATCGGCGTCGGCCACCCCGAAGCCCACACCGAATACCAGAAGCCGTATGACGCGCTCGTCGCCTACCTCGACAAGCTCGATGAGTACGGGGTGCCGAAGGATCGACGGGTGGTCGCCGCGCTGGGTCCGCGCGTGCTCAAGCTGTCCGCCGAACGCTCCGCCGGCGCGCATCCCTACCTGACGACGCCCGAACACACCGCCGAGGCGCGCAAGCTCATCGGGCCGGATGCGTTCCTCGCTCCCGAGCACAAGGTGGTGCCGACCACGGATGCCGACAAGGCCCGCGCGGTCGGCCGCCAGGCGCTCGACATCTACCTCAACCTCACGAACTATCTGAACAGCTGGAAGCGACTCGGCTTCACCGACGACGAGGTCGCGAAGCCGGGCAGCGACCGGCTTGTCGATGCCGTGGTGGCGTATGGCACCGTCGACGCCATAGCAGCACGCCTCGAAGAGCATCACGCTGCGGGCGCCGACCACGTGCCCGTACAGGTGCTCACCAAACCGGACAAGCTGGTGGACGCGTTGGCTCAACTGGCGGGTCCGCTCGGCCTGAAGTGACGTCACCACCGAAGGGATCCGCATGACTGAGCTCAAGCCCGACCTCGGCCGCTACGGCGTATGGACGTTCGGCGTTCCGAAGCCCGAACAGGCCGTGGAGATCGAAAAGCTCGGCTACGGCGCGGTGTGGATCGGCGGATCGCCGGCCGGCAACCTCGAGTACGTCGAGCCCATCCTCGAGCGCACGGAGAACCTTGTGGTCGCCACCGGCATCATCAACGTGTGGACGGCGCCCGCCGACGAGGTCGCCGACGCGTATCACCGCGTGGAGGACGCCTATCCGGGCCGCTTCCTGCTGGGCATCGGTATCGGTCATCCCGAACACACCGAGGAGTACCGCAAACCGTACGACGTGCTCGTCGAGTACCTCGACGCGCTGGATGCCAAGAAGGTGCCGACGAGCCGGCGGGTGATCGCGGCGCTCGGGCCCAAAGTGCTCAAGCTGTCGGCGCAGCGCAGCGCCGGGGCCCATCCCTACCTGACCACCCCGCAGCACACCGGTGAAGCGCGAAACCTGCTGGGGCCCACGGTGTTCATCGCGCCCGAACACAAGGTCGTATTGGCCAGGGACGCCGAGGCGTCACGCGAGATCGGCAGGCAGACAGTCGATTTCTACCTCAACCTGTCGAACTACCTGAACAACTGGAAGCGCCTGGGCTTCACCGAGGACGACGTCGCCAAGCCCGGCAGCGACCGGCTGATCGACGCACTCGTCGCCCACGGCACGCCCGATGCGATCGCCGCGCGGCTCAACGAGCACCTGGATGCGGGTGCCGATCACGTCGCGATCCAGGTGCTCGGCGGATGGGACGTCTTGATCCCCACGCTGACCGAATTGGCTGGGCCGCTCGGGTTGAAGGGCTGACGGGGCCGACCGTCAACCGGTCGGCGGCAGCAGCATCGTCTGCCAGGTCTTGTTCTGCGGCGCACCGGGTTCCGGTCGAGCGGTGGCGGGGTTCGCAGATCCGGGCGGAAGGTGGGGGACCGCCTGGCCCGACAAGGTGGCATTCGGGTCGCCCTTCCAGTTGAAACCGTCGTTGAGGGGCACATACTGCTCGTCGCTCTCGCACAACGCCACCGTGGGCGCACGCTTGCCGGGCACGGTCTCGCACGGAATGTTACGTGCCCCACGCACATTGAACTGGGAGTCCTGGGGCACTCGGCAGTACAGGTCACCGGGGGGTCGCGGTGGAGAATCTTCGAAGGTGGCGACGCGCTGTTGTTGGGCAGGCAGGAAGCCGGTGGTGCAGGGGGGTGGGAGATTGAGGTTGAGGTTGAAGCTCAGGTATTGGCCTTTGTAGTCCTGTTTCGTGTTCAGGTTGGCCAGGATGCCGGCTTGGTTGTTCTCGATGACCCGCGGGAAGACGACCAGCAGTTGTTCGATGTCGTTCTGATAGGTCAGCGCGACCTGGCCGACGGAGACCAGGTTGGCCATCAGGATCGGCAGGGCGGGTTGTAGCCGCTCGACGAGGTGACGTGTTTGGGCGGCCGCCGGGCCGCCGGCGTCGATGACACCGGCGACGGCCTGGTCGTGATCGCGCACTTCTTCGGTCACCGTGGCCAGCTGTGTTGCCCACGCCTCGATCGCCTCGGAAGTGGCGGTCTGAGAATCCAGCACAGGTTGGGCATCATCGATCAGCGTGGTCAGCGCGTCGAGGTTGGTGCGGGCGTCGATGGCCAGCGTGGAGGTGCCCTTGACCAGCCGCGACAGTTCCGGGCCCAGTCCGCCCACGGCGGTGTAGGACTCGTCGATCACCGTCTTGAGATTGTCGCGCGGGATGGCCGCCAGACCAGAGTTGGCGGTGGCCAGCAGGGCGTTGATGTCGGGTGGAACCCAGGTGTCGGCCAGTTTGATCACGTCGCCGTTGCGCAGCGGCCGCGACGTGGCGTTACGCGGCAGCAGCAGCACGTAGGATTCGCCGATCGCCGACTGGCTGTGCACTTCCGCCTGCAGGTCTGAGGGAATGTCGATACCCGATTTCAGCGATAGCACCGCCTCGACGCCGGTGTCGGTCAGCTGCACCGATTCCACCCGGCCGACCTTGGTGCCGCGATAGGTGACGTTGCCGGATTCGTAGAGCCCGCCGGATTTGGGCAGCTCGACCGTCACCGTGTAGCGCCCGACACCGAACAGCGTTGCGGGCAGGCTGACGAATTGCAGCATCAGCAATGCGACCGCGCCAACCGCGACCACGGCGAAGATGGTCAGCTGGATCCAGATCTTTCGGTTCAGGTGCATGCTAAGGCCCCTGGTCCCACCGGTACGCGACGGTCAGCGGATTCCCGAGACTGTTGGGTCCGCCCGCCGTGCAGGGGCTGGGGAACTGGCCGATGGTTCGCCCCCACTGCAGCTCGAGTTCGGTCAGATCACACTCCCACCTGGTGCCGGTGAACAAGCTTTGGTCGATGCGACTGAGCGTGAGATCGATGATGGCCGTCAGATTCGCGTAGTCGCCGCGTTGGAAGTTCTGGAAGGTTTCGTTGGGAAACGGAAACGTCAGAAGCAGGCTGAGGGCTCGCGTCATGCTGGTACCGGCGTTGGCCAGCGACTCGAATACCGGTCCGACCTCGCGCAACTCCTTGACCAGGTTGTCTCTGGTCTGATTGACGGTGTCCACGGTCAGGGCGCTGAACTCGCCGAGGCGATCAGCGGCTTCCACCAGGTTGTCGCGCTCGGCGTTGAGCACCTCGAGGGCGTCGGGAATGGTGGCCAGCGCACGGTCCAGCACGGGCTGCTGGTCAGCGAAGGTGCCGACCAGCCGGTTGAGGCTGTCGGTGGCCGCGACGATGTCGCCGGTCTGCTCGTTGAGGTGGGCGCTGAATTCGTCGAGTTGGCCGATCAAGCTGCGCACGTCGTGCTCGCGACCCCGCATCGCGGTGGTGAACGCCTCGGTGATGTCCTGAACCTGGCCCACCCCGCCACCGTTGAGCACCATCGCCAACGCGGCCAGCGTCTGCTCGGTGCTCGGATAGGCGCCGGCTTGGGTCAGCGGAATCAGCGAACCCTCGTGCAGTTTGCCCTCGGGGGGTTCGGTTGCGGGAGGCGCAAGCTCGATGTGCAAGGAACCCAGCAGGCTGGTGGTACCGATCTTGGCCGTCGAGTTGGCCGGCAGGTCGACGTCGGCATTGAGTCGCATGGTCAGCAACGCATGCCAGCCCTGGCGTTCGATCTTGGTGACATGCCCGACCGTCACGTCGGAGACACGCACCCGCGAGTTCGGCTGAATGTTGTTGACATCGGGCAGCTGCGCCTGGACCACGAACGAGTCCGGCCCCTTGCCCTGCACACCAGGCAGCGGCAACGAATTGGGCCCCTGCCAACCACAACTTGCCGACATCGACACGATCGCCACCAGCAGCAGGCCGGCCGGCCCGCGACCCCGCCACCGCGATGTCATGAGCCGCCCCCGGGCGGGGTCATCATGCCGGGCAGGCCGTCGGTCGGATCGGTGGCAATCGCCGCCACGGGCCCCATCTCGGCGGGCAGGGCCGGGTCTGACGACGGAGCCGCAGGCGGCATCTCGGCGGCGGGCGGAACGAAGTCGGGCCGCATCCAGTCCTCGCTGTAGGTGATCTCGTTGGGCCGTGCCTGGGTGCCGACGAAAAGGTTCTCGCCGATCGGCGGGAAGTTGTACTGGCGGTTCTTGATGATGGGCGCCATATATTGCACGCACAGTTTGGCCGACTGCTCGCCGCCCAGCCGGGAGGCCGATTGGATCGCGCCGCACAGAAACGAAATCGGGTCGGCGAAGTTGTTGACGGCAAGCGCACCGGTGAGTGAACCGTTGGCGGGCTCGTAGAGGTTCGCGAAGTTCTGCAACACCGTCGGGGCGATGTGCAGCGTCTGCTTGATGTCATAGATGCTGTCGACCAGCGTGCCGGTGATCGACGCCATCTGGTCTGAGGCGGTGCCGATCGCCTCGGTGTGCTCGGCGGCGAACGCTCCGACATCGGCGACCACCGCGTTGAGATCCTCGGCGGCCTGGCCCACCTTGTCGGGGTCGTCGGCCAGCAGCGCGGTGACCGCGGCCAGGTTGTGGTTGAGCGCTTCGAGCAGATCGGCGCTGTCTCGCAGCGCCGACACCAGCGTCGAGAGGTTCTTGACGGTGGCGAACACGTCGGTGCTGTGATCGGCCAGCACCGACACCGTCTGGGACAGTTTGAGTATCGCGTCACGAATGGACGGTCCCTGCCCACGCACATTGTCCGCGGCGGTGTTGATCAACGCACCCAGCGTGCTCACGCCGCCGGGCTGATCGGGTTTGAGCAGTTCGGTCACCCGCTCGAGTTGGACCCGCAGGTCATCCCATTCCACCGGGACCGCTGTGCGATCCAGACCGATGACCGCACCGTCGGCCATTGTCGGCCCGCCGCTGTAGGGCGGTGTCAGCTGAATGGCACGGGCCGTGACCAGCTGCGGCGACAGGATCACTGCCTTGGCGTCGGCGGGCACCCGGTACTTGGCGTTGACCCACATCGTGACCTTGGCCCGCTGCGGCTCAGGTTCGATCTTTTCGACCTTGCCCACCGACACCCCCCGGATACGCACATGATCACCGGCGAACACCCCGGTGCTGTTCTCGAAGTAGGCCACCACGGTCATGCGGTCGGTCTGGATGGGCTGGCGAACCGCGACGAACAGGCCCGCACCCAACAGCACGACCAGCACGCCGGCCACCACCACGCGCGTGTTCGACAGTCGCCGGATCATCATTGGCCTCCGGGCTGCTGGGATGACGGTGCCTCACCCGGTGCCGGCAGGTAGACCGGCGCGGGGGTCGGCTCGGGCGCGGCGGCCAACTCGGGCGGGGCAAGCGCGGGCGGGCCCGGCGGCGGGCCACCGGGGGCAGGTGCCGGCGGCGGTGGGCGGTGCGGGTAGCAGCCCGGGCCGGGCAACGCGATGCCCGCCGGCCCGCACGCTTGATCGCCGGGATTGCCGGTGATCGCGTCGGGCAGCTGCAACCTCGGTTCGCCGCCCTGGCCGGTGCGCGGGTAGGGCATCCGCAACGCCGGGGTGCCGGGCTGGCCGGTTTGCGGATCGGTGCGCTGCGAGGGCAGCAAGGTCGCCGGGTCCAGCCCGAGGTCGGAGAACGCGGCATCGACGAACGGTTGCACAAACTGGCCGGGAAACAGGTTGGCGACATAGGCCTTGAAGAACGGGCCGGACGAAATCGACTCACCCAGCGACATCGCGTAGGTGTTGACCAGCTTTATGGCTTGGGCCACCCGCTCTTTGCGGTCGTCGACGATCGCCAGCACCCCGTTGAGCTTGTCGAGCGCCGGCCGCAGCTGTGCGCGGTTCTCGGCGATGAACCCACCCAGCTGCTGGGAGACCGCCGAGATGTTGGCCCAGAGTTGATCCAACGCCGCGCTCTGTGTCCGCAGTTGTGCCAGCAGCGCATTGGTGTCACCCACCAAGCTAACGATTTGGTCGGTGCGGTTGGCCAGTACCCCGGTCGCTTGGGCCGCGTTGTCGAGCAGACCGCGCAGTTGGTCATCGCGGGTGTTGAGCGTTTCGGCGAGCCGCGCCACCCCCGCCACCGCATCCTTGAGGTCTGCGGGCGTGTCGGAGAAGGTATGGGCCAACGTGGCCAGCGAGGCCGACAGCTGGTTGGTGTTCAGCCCGCTGATGGTGGTGGCCAAATCCCCCAGTGCATCGGGCAATTGATACGGCGAGACCGTACGCGTCAACGGAATGGTGCCGCGGAGCCGGTCGTCCCCGCGGGGAGTCACGTCGACGATCTTGGCGCCCAGCAGGCTCTTGGTCTTGATCGCGGCCTCGGTGCGGTCGCCGAGGCGAACATCCTCACCGATCTTGAAGGTGACCAGCACGCCGGCCTCCTCCAGTTCGATTCCGGTGACGCTGCCCACCGGATAGCCCGAGACCTCAACGGCGGCACCGGTGTTCAACCCCCCAGCGTCGGCGAAATACGCCGAGTAATCAGTGCCCGGATTGAGGAAGGGCAACTTCTGGTACTGCAGCGCCGCCAGCACCATCGCGCCGACGGTCACCATGCCGATGGTCCCGATCAGGATCGGGCTGCGTTCTGCAAAGGACTTCACTTGGGCGCGCACCGCCCGGTGCTCTGACCGGCCACCTTGACATACACCGGCTGTCCGCCTTTGCCGTTGAGCTTGAGCACCACATCACAGAAATAGAAGCTGAAGTAGTCGCCATACATCCCTTGGCGCACCAGTGCCTGGTACTTGTCGGGCAGCGTGTTGAGCAAGTTGTCCAGATAGTCGCGGTCCGCCACGGCGATCTCGGCCACCCGGTCGGTCTCATGAACCACCTTGCGGAACGGGGCCCGCGACTGGGCCAACAGCTCGGCCAGTGACCCGGTCGCGGCGTTGGTGTAGGCCACCGCGTTGGAAACGTCGGTACGGCGTTGGGCCAGCCCGTCGATCAGCTCCGACAGCGATGACACCGCGGTGTCGAGCCGCTCGCTTTGTCCGCCCAGCGAGCCCAGCACGACATTGAGGTTGTCGATGACCTGCCCGATCAACACATCCCGGTCGGCCAACGTGTTGGTCACCACCGCGGCCTGAGTCAGAAACGAGCCGAGGGCGGGTCCCTGCCCCTGGAACGCCTCGATCAACTGCGCACTGAGTGTGTTGACCTGGTCAGCGTCGAGCGCCCGAAACAGCGGCTTGAAACCGCCGATCACCGCATCAAGATCCAGCGCGGGTTCGGTGCGGGTCGGCGGGATCGTCTGTCCGGGATGCAGCGTCTTGACCCCGCCGGTGCCTTCCTCCAGTGCCAGGTAGCGGTCGCCGACCAGATTGTCATAGCGGATCACGGCCCGAGAACCCTCGGTCAGCACCACCGACTTGTCCGCCGAAAACGCCACCCGCACCGTCGCATCCGGGTTGATGGAGATGTCGCCGACCTTGCCGACCTCCACCCCGGCGATCCGCACGATCGTGCCTTCCCGCATGTTGGAGACATTGGTGAACTCGGCGTAATAGGTGTTGCCCGCATCAAAGCGGAACTGCCCGAATGTCACCACGAGCAGGAATGCGACGAATGCACACGCGGTCAAAAAGATGGCCAGCCGCCAGATGACGCCCTTGAGGTCAGCCACGACTTTCGTCCTGTTCTTGTCGGGTATCAACGGTCACGGTCGCGGTGGTGATCACGGTGGACCCTGTCCATTCCCATGCGGCTGTGCCGGGCCCGGCGCGGGCCCGGCCGGGGCCAGGCCCGGCCACAACGGCGTTCCCCCCGGCCCATACAGCGGCGCGCCGTAGGGCGGGGCTCCCGGGTAGGGCACCGGCCCGATCGCCGGGCCCGGAATGCATTGGCGGATGCTCGGCGCCTCGGGCATCGCGCGGGTCACCGGCAAGTAATTCGCCCAGCACGGATGCCCGATACCGGGATTGGGGCGAATGTCCACACCGGTGCCCCACCCGGTGTTGGTGACAAGGTGGCGCACCGGGAAGTTCTTGGTGACATCCGGAAGCGACCCGCAACTCGGCTTGCCACCGGGTCCGCCCTTGGCCGCGACGACGGGCAGGTGCTGCGGGTACGCGTAGGGGTCATTACCCAATAACAGTGCGACGTCGAGTTGCAGCGTGCGCCCGTCACCACCCCACGCGGCATAGCCGCCGTTTTCCAGATACCACGTGGTGCCTTTCAGAAAGCATGTGTACACCGGGTTGTGGTGCAGCAGCAGACCGGTCGTCGGCTCCAGCACCTCGACGGCCTCGACGAGATCATCCTTGCTCGAGCCGAGCAGGGTGGTACCCGCGTCCGACAAGCCGATCACGTTCAACAACAACGCATCCAATGCGCCGGCGTGCTCGGTGATCGTGGTGCTGGTGGTACTGACCGCGTCCAGCACCGCCACGATGTCCTCGGCGGCAGCACCATAGGTGTCGGTTAAGTCCTTCAACGAAACCCAGTTCTGCCCGATGGTGTTACTGCGCGCGTTGAGTGCCAGCAACACCTGGTTCAGACCGGTGATCCCTTGACCCATCCGCTCGCCCTGTCCGCGTACGCCCTCGGCAACCGCGGTCAGCACCGCGTTCAGCTTCAGCGGATCGACCATCTTGAGCAGCTCGACGACGTTCTCGAACACGGTGTTGACCTCGGTGCTGACCCGCTCCGCATGCAACACCGCCCCGGCAGCGAGCCGTTTTGGGCTCGGATCCGACGGCATCGTCAGCTCAACGAACTTCGTGCCGAACGCGGTGGTCGCACTGATCTGCGCCTCCACGTTGGCGGGGATGTAGCGGATCTGGTCGGGATCAATCTCCAGCCGCAGCCTGGTCGCGTCCGCGTCGCCGCCGAGTTGGCCGACCCGGCCCACCCGCACCCCACGCAACATCACATCCGCGCCGGTCTCCATCACCAGCCCCGCCCGCTCCGAGGCCAACGTCACGGGCACGTACGACCGGAACGTGCCCCAGAACGCCGCCGCGGACCCGAACAAGAACAACGCGATCGCCGACAGCAAGATCAGCGTCCACCACCCGGTGGAGATGCGGTGTGTCCCTGCCCTGCGGTTCATGCCGCTAAGCCGCCAGGTGGAAGTCGCCGGACTGGCCGTAGATCGCCAGCGTCATGACCAGGATCGCTAACGACGCCACGACCATTGACGCCCGCACGGCCCGGCCCACCGCCGTCCACCACCCGGTGGAGATGCGGTGTGTCCCTGCCCTGCGGTTCATGCCGCTA
>NZ_LQIH01000007.1:0-162444 GCF_001499835.1 Mycolicibacterium novocastrense | reverse complement strand
GTGGTCGTCGTGTCGGTCACCTTGCTGGTGTCACTGTCCATCTACGGTTCCAACGGCAACTTCAACCTGTCGGGATAGGTGGAACGTTGACCAGCAACCACGAGCCACCGACACAGCCGCGTGAATACGCAAGGCCGATAGCGGGTTTCGTTGCCATCGCCGCAATCGCAGCGGTCGTCGCCATCGCCGTCGCGCTCTTCCGGGGGGATTTCACCAGCACCGAGCCGGTCACCGTCATCACCGACCGCGCCGGTCTCGTGATGAATCCCGATGCCAGGGTCAAACTGCACGGCGCTCAAGTCGGCACCGTCTCCGCCATCGAACCGCTCCCTGGCGGGAAGGCCGCTATCCACCTCGCCATGGATCCCTCCGCGATGGAGTTGATTCCGGCCAACGTACGTGTCGACATCGCGTCCTCGACGGTGTTCGGCGCGAAATCCGTTGCCCTGGTGCCGCCGTCGGATCCGTCTGCGCAGTCGCTGCGGGCCGGCCAGGTTCTCGACGCCGATCACGTGTCGGTCGAGATCAACACCATATTCGAACAACTCGTCTCCGTGCTGAACAAGATCGAGCCGGCGAAACTCAACGAGACACTGGGGGCGTTGGCCTCCGGGCTCAGCGGCCGTGGCGAGAAGTTCGGGCAGGCGCTGTCCGACCTGGACACGATGCTCGCAAAGCTCGACCCCAGTCTGGACAATCTCAGCCACGACATCGCGGTCCTACCAGAAGTTCTCGACGCGTACGCCGACGCGAGCCCGGATCTCCTGGCAATCGTGGACAGTGCGTCGGCCATAAGCGACACGATCGTCGAGAAGCAGCACGATCTCGACGCCCTGCTGCTCAGCGCGATCGGGTTCGCCGAGGTCGGTAACGAAGTACTGTCCGGCAACCGGCAGGCGATCACTGAAGTCCTCGACCTGCTCGTACCCACGACCGACCTGACCAGCCAGTACCACCCAGCCCTGAATTGTGTGCTGGCAGGCATGGTTCCGTTGGCCACGGCGGCGCCCTCACCAGTTCCCGGGGTTCTACTGCTGGATTCCTTCGTGCTGGGCTCCGAACGGTACCGTTACCCCGGGAACCTGCCGAAGGTGGCGGCCAAGGGCGGCCCCCAGTGCGCGGGCCTGCCTGACGTGGGATACGAAACGCGGGCGCCCTACGTCGTCAGCGACATCGACGCCAGCCGTGCGCAGTACGGCAATCAGGGCATCCTGTTGAACTCCGATGCGCTCAAGCAGGCGCTGTTCGGCCCGATCGACGGTCCGCCGCGAAACACCTCACAGATCGGGATGCCGGGATGAGCGGGGTCGGCACAGCGATCAAGCTCGGCGTCTTCTGCGCGGTGATGCTGCTGTTGACCGGCGCGCTGTTCGCGATCTTCGGCCAGTACCGCACGGGGTCGTCGAACGACTACTCGGCGGTGTTCACCGATGTCTCGAGTCTGAAAACCGGTGATTCGGTGCGGGTTTCGGGAATCCGAGTCGGCACAGTCCACGATGTCTCACTGCGACCGGACAACACCGTCGTGGTCAGCTTCGACGCCAGTACCGACATCGTGCTCACCACCGGCACCAAGGCCGCGGTGCGGTACCTCAACCTCGTGGGGGATCGCTACCTCGAACTCCTCGACGGCCCCGGCTCCACCAGGGTCGCCGGACCGGGGTCTGAGATCCCCGCCGAGCGCACCGAGCCGGCATTGGACCTCGACCTTCTCCTCGGCGGATTGAAACCGGTTATCCGCGGCCTGAATCCCGACGATGTGAATGCCCTGACCAACTCGCTGATCCAGATCCTGCAGGGCCAGAGCGGCAACGTGGAGTCGTTGTTCGCCAAAACCGCCTCATTCACGACCGCGATCGCCGACAACGGCCAGATCGTCCGGGAGCTGATCGACAACCTGAACGCGGTGATGGCGACCGTGGCCAAGGACGGGGACAAGTTCTCCGGCGCCGTCGACCGCCTCGAGAAGCTCATCACCGGTCTGGCCACCGACCGCGACCCGATCGGGGAGGCCATCACCGCGCTCGACAGCGGGACCGCCTCGCTGGCCGAGCTGATGACTCAGGCACGTCCGCCGCTCGCCGGCAGTATCGACCAACTCAACCGGGTGGCTCCGTTGCTCGAGAAGGACAAACCGCTGCTGGACATCTCACTGCAGAAGCTGCCGCAGAACTACAAGAAACTGGTTCGTCTCGGCGCGTACGGAAGCTTCTTGAACCAGTACCTTTGCGGCATCTCGGTGCGGGTCACCGACCTGCAGGGCCGCACCGCCCACTTCCCCTGGATCCTCCAGCAGAACGGAAGGTGCGGGGAACCCTGATGCTGAAATACCGTGGTGCCTCGTTGATCCGGGCCGGATTCATCGGCGTGACGCTCGTCATCCTCGTCATCGCCATCGGGCTACAGCCGGAACGGTTGTGGTCGTGGGCCACCGCCATCAGGTATCAGGCCTTGTTCACCGAGGCTGCAGGCCTGGCTCCGGGAAACGACGTCAAGGTCTCGGGTATGACGATCGGATCGGTATCCGATGTCACGCTGAGCAAGGGCAAGGCGTTGGTGACGTTCACCGTCGACGGAAAGGTCGGCCTCGGATCGCAGACCACGGCGCACATCCGCACCGGCACACTGCTGGGGGAGCGGATGATGACGCTCGACCCTGCGGGCGACGAGCGCATGAAACCGTTGGATGTGATTCCGCTGTCGCGGACCTCCTCGCCATACTCGTTGACCGAGGCGGTCAGTGAGTTCACCGCGAACACGGCGGCGACCGACACCGCATCCGTGAACCGGGCCCTGGACACGCTCTCCGAGACGATCGACCGGATCGCGCCTCAGCTCGGTCCGACCTTCGACGGCCTGAGCCGGCTGTCTTCGTCACTGAACGGCCGCGATGAGTCACTTGGTGAGCTGCTCGCCAGCGCCGCCGACGTGACCGGCGTGCTGTCGGAGCGCAGCCAGCAGCTCAACACCCTGCTCCTCAACGCCAATGACCTGATGGGTGTTCTCGAACAGCGTCGACACGCGATCGTCAACCTGCTGGCCAACACCTCGGCCGTGGCTCAACAACTGAAGGGTCTCGTGCACGACAACGAACAGGAGATGGCCCCAACGCTGCAGAAGCTGAACTCGGTCTACGACATGCTCCAGCGCAATCGCGACAACATCGCCAAGGCGCTCACCGGTTTGTCGAAGTACCAAGTGACACAGGGTGAGGCGGTCAACAACGGCTTCTACTACAACGCCTTCGTCGGCAACCTCCTGCCCGCCCAGTCGCTGCAACCGTTCCTCGACTACGCGCTCGGCTACCGCCGCGGCGTGAACGCCGGTCAGCCGCCCGACAACGCGGGGCCACGGGCCGAATTCCCGTTCCCGTACAACGGTATTCCGGGAGGGTCGCGATGAGGCAGCGCAAACCTCTGACGGCCGCACTACTGATCGCACTGACGGGCCTGCTCGTCGCCGGGGTCGCCGTCGTCGTGCGACAAGGATTCTTCGGCCCCAGAACCATCACGGCGTACTTCAGCTCGGCAACCGCGATCTACCCCGGCGACGAGGTCCGCGTCGCGGGGGTGCGGGTCGGCACCATCGAATCGATCGAGCCCGACGGGGCGCACGCGCGCATGCGGCTGTCCGTCGACCGCGACGTGCCGATCCCCGCCGACGCCAAAGCCGTGATCGTCGCGCAGAACCTGGTCTCAGCGCGCTACGTCCAGCTCGCCCCCGCCTACGAGACGAGCGGACCCACCCTGCCGGACGACGCTGTCATCGGCGTCGACCGAACGGCGGTGCCCGTCGAATGGGATGAGGTGAAGACCCAATTGACCCGGCTGGCGACCGATCTCGGCCCGCAAGGCGATATTTCGACGACATCTGTGAGCCGCTTCATCGACAGCGCGGCGAACGCCATGGACGGCAACGGTGACAAGCTGCGCGAAACCATCACCCAGCTCTCTCAGGTCGGCCGGATCCTCGCCGACGGCAGCGGCAACATCGCCGACGTCATCAAAAACCTCCAGACCTTCGTCACCGCACTGCGCGACAGCAACGCCCAGATCGTGCAATTCCAGGACCGCCTGGCCACCGTCAGCAGTGTGGTCGACGCGAGTAGGTCGGATCTCGACGCGGCACTCACCCACCTGTCCGAAGCCGTCGGCGAGGTGCAGCGGTTCATCGCCGGCAGCAGGGATCAGACTGCCGAGCAGATTCAGCGACTCGCCGACGTCACACAGAACCTCTCCGACAACCGGCTTGCGTTGGAGAACGTGCTGCATGTCGCGCCCAACGCCATCGGCAACGGGTACAACATCTACAACCCCGACACCGGGACCATGATCGGCGGCTTCGCACTGGCCAACTTCGCCAACCCAGTGCAACTGGTGTGCTCAGCGATCGGAGCGGTGAAGAACGCGACGGCGCCGGAAGCGTCCAAAGCCTGTGCCGAATACCTCGGCCCCGCACTGCGCCTGCTCAACTTCAACTATCTGCCGATGCCGTTCAACGCCTATCTGCAGAAGTCGCCCAGCCCCGGCAACCTGATCTACTCGGATCCGGCGCTCGCTCCGGGCGGAGCGGGTGAAAGCCCGCTGCCGCCCGAAATCGCGCCGGCTGTATCGGCGTACACCGGCGCGGGTGACACGCCGCCGCCACCGGGTTGGAGCACCCCGGCCGGTCCGCCCGGCGCCTACGCGCCCACGGGTCTGCCCGCCGCTCCGCAACCAGCGCTGTTCCCGGGCGCACCGGTTCCGCCGGGCCCACCGGCGGCCGCGCCCCAACCGACCTCTCTCGAGGACATGCTGTTGCCAGCGGAGGCCGCGGCCACACCGTCGTCGGCGGTCCCTCCCACGGGAGGTGGTCCAACGCCATGACCCTCGCCAGATCGATCCGACGCCTCGTCACCACGGTGTGCTGCGCGGCCTTCGTGGTAACCGGGTGTGAGTTCGACGGAGTCAACTCGTTGCCGCTGCCCGGCACGGTCGGCCGTGGGGAACACGCCGACGTATACCGCGTCCAGATCCGCAACGTCGGTTCGCTGGAACCGAATTCACCCGTGCTCATCGGTGATGTCGTGGTGGGCAGCATCGGCAAGATGAAGGTGACGAACTGGACCGCCGACATCGAGGTCTCGGTGCGACCCGACGTCGTCGTCCCGGCGAACGCGGTGGCTACGGTGGGACAGACCAGCCTTCTCGGATCCATGCATCTCGCACTCGACCCGCCGCTTGGCCAAGCGCCCAGTGGAGAACTCGAACCCGGTTCGACCATCGGAGTGGACAGGTCGTCGACGTACCCGTCCACCGAACAGACGCTGTCGTCACTGTCGGTCGTGCTCAACGGCGGTGGCCTCGGCCAGATGGGGGACATCGTCCGCGAGTTCAACGCCGCGCTGAACGGACGGGAAGGCCAGATCAGGGACTTGCTGGTGCGGCTCAACGATTTCGTCGGAATGCTCGACACCCAACGTGACGACATCACCGCATCGATCGCGGCCATGAACCGGATGTCCGGAACTTTCGCATCGGAGCGCGACGTGATCAGCGGTGCACTGCAACGCATTCCGCCAGCGCTCGACGTCCTGGTCAAGGAACGGCCTCGGATCACCGAAGCGTTGGACCGGCTCGGTCGGTTCAGCGACACCGCCACCGGACTGATCAACGACACGCAGGACGACCTCGTCCGCAACCTCGCCAACCTCGAACCGACGCTGCGCGCGCTCGCCGACGTCGGACCGGACCTGGGTACCGTCCTGGCCTACGCGCCGACATTCCCCTACACGCAGAGCTTCATCGACCGTGCCATACGCGGGGACTACATGAACCAGTTCATCATCTTCGACTTCACCATCCCGCGGCTCAAGAGAGGGCTCTTCCTGGGCACCCGCTGGGGGCAGGAAGGAGCGCCGATGGTGCCCGCTCCTGGCGACCCCTGGTACCTCACCTACACTCTCGATCCGTTGAAGGCGCCGATCACCGCGACGCCCACCGAGGTGGCAGGTTTGCCGCCACTGGTGGAAGCTGGTCAGCAACAGGCGGATTCACAGCCTGCGGTGGACCACGCGTCAGGGACAGCACCCGGACCGGAGCCTGAAGCTCCAGCCGCGACCACCGGCGCGGTGGGCGCCGGGGGAGCGGAGGGCAACTGATGCTGACTCGATTCATCCGCAATCAGCTGATCGTCTTCACCATCGCTTCGGTGGTCGGCATCACGTTGATGTTCTTCACCTATATGCAAGTACCGACACTGCTGGGCATTGGTCGCATATCGGTGCAGTTGGAATTGCCGGGCACCGGAGGCCTTTATCGGTTCTCCAACGTGACGTACCGCGGGGTGCAGGTGGGCAAGGTCCTCGACGTGCGGCCCACTCGCGACGGTGCCGTCGCGACGCTGTCGCTGAACACGTCGCCGAAAATCCCGGCCGATGCCAAGGCGAACGTGCGCAGCGTGTCGGCGGTCGGGGAACAGTACGTGGATCTGATCCCCGAGAACGCGAACGGCCCTTTCCTGCAGAACGGTTCGGTGATCCCACGGCAGAACACATCGGTGCCGCAAGCCGTCGGCCCGATGCTCGATCAGGTGAGCGCACTGGTCGACAGCATCCCGAAGGACAAGATCAGCGGGCTGCTCGACGAATCGTTCAGGGGCCTTGACGGAACCGGTTACGACTTCGGTTCGCTGCTCGACTCCTCGGCGACGATTCTCGGCGATGGCAATGCGGTCGCCGACCGCACCCGCGCGCTGATCGACGACAGCGGTCCGCTGCTGGACGGCCAAGCGCAGTCGGCCGACGCCATCCGCACCTGGGCGCGCAGCGTCGCGGGGATCACCGGACAACTCGAGGCCGACGACGCCCAGATGCGTACGCTCCTCGATGTCGGTCCCCGCGCGGCCGACGAGGCGTCGCAGCTGTTCAACCAGGTCAAAGCGACCTTGCCGGTGTTGCTGGCCAACCTCGTCACCGTCGGCCAGGTAGGGGTGACGTATCACGCCGCGCTGGAACAACTTCTGGTGCTGTTCCCGCCGTACGTGGCGGCCACGCAGACAGTCGGCGTGGCGCGAAACAATCCCACCGGCATGGCGCTCGGCGATTTCACGTTGGTGATCAGCGATCCGCCCGCGTGCACGGTCGGATTCCTGCCGCCCAACATGTGGCGATCACCCGAGGACGAGACGATCGTCGACACACCCGACGGCCTCTATTGCAAACTACCGCAGGACTCACCCATCGGCGTGCGCGGTGCGCGGAACTACCCGTGTCTCGGACAGCCCGGCAAGCGCGCCCCGACCGTCGAAATGTGCCGCAGCGACAAGCCGTTCGAGCCGTTGGCGATGCGCCAGCACCCGCTGGGTCCCTACCCGATCGATCCCAGCCTGATCGCCCAGGGCGTCGCACCCGACGACCGCGTCGACTTCAGCGAGCGGATCCACGCCCCGCTGGAGGGCACGCCGATGCCACCAGCGGAAGCGCCTCGAGAAACACCGCCCGCGACGGCGCCTGCCGGCGGCGCTCCGGTCGTCGCACCGAGCTCGTCGCGGTCCGGTGGTGGACCGTCCATCGCCTTCGCGCCCTACGATCCCCAGACCGGCCAATACGCCACGCCCGACGGCAAGGTCTTCCGACAGGCCGACCTGACCTCGCCCGCCGGCACGCAGTCGTGGCAGGACCTACTCGTCCCGAACGGATGAATCGATCAGCCCGTCACCTTGACGAGCTTGAACGGCATGTTGATGAAGACCGGCTTGCTGACCCCGCATGCGCCACTCGGGCCGGTGGTCTGGTCTTCACCCGCCAAGGTCGTCGACGCGGGGTCGGTCATGCTGCCGTCCTCATTGACGGGGACGAACCGGAACACCTGCAGCCCCGGGGCTGCCGTGCCGTCCGGACACGGGATCCAGTTCTCGACCGTGTGCTTGACGTACCAGACGCCACCCGTCTTGTAAATCGGTGCGGTCCAACCGAAGTCGCTGACCACCGTGCCCGTGCACTCGGTCGGATAGCTGCATGTCGTCTCGATGGTCCAGGTGCTGCGCAGGCTGGCCTCATCGCGAAACACCTCGTTGGTCTTGGCGTATTCGCCGTTGGAGGTGGCGGTGTAGCGGCCGTTGAGGCCCCAGTCGTGCTCGGTGGCGTGGGCGACCCCGGCCAACCCGATACCCGCCGCGACGGCAGCGACGCCGCACCCCGCAAGTCCGGGCATCCGCATCGTCGCCTCCTTAGCGATCGTGATGAAGCATCAACCTAGGCGCTGGTCTCGGGTCGAGTGTGACCGTCGTCCGCTCAGCGGAACGGCCGAATCCCGCTGAGCGGCATCATCGCCGTGGGCAGGCGCGCACCTGCGGTATCAAGGATCTTTGCCGCGCCCGCCGTCCGGAGGTCAACATGAAAGCCGCGCTCGTGGGCTTGGCACTCGCTTTGGTATCCGCGTTTGTCCCTGCCATCGCCCACGCCGACACTCCGTATGGCAACTTTCATCTGGTGATCGACGGGCGATACGACTTCCACACCTGGCTGTGGGCGGTGTCGCGCTGCCCCGGCGAATGCGTGCACGTACAAGCCATCCCGCAGCCCAATGCGAAGGCGTTCCCCTACAGCGGCGACGCGCGGTTGGTCGACGGACGCTACACGTTGACGGTCGACGTTCCCGACGGTCTGCGGTGCGGCAACGTCTACTACGGGCCGGTGGTCCCGACCCGCGACGTCTACTCGTGGGATGCAGCGACGCGATCGGGCACGCTCGAGTCGTCGTTCGCGACCGGGTGTGACGGCGCGCCGGGAGGAACCTTCACCTACCCGTTCAGCCTCGCACGCCTGTAGACGTCGCCGCATCTCGGGAAATGGCGTGGACGTGAACGCCCGACGTCCCGTTGAATGCCAGCATGGTGAGCCAGGCCCGCAGCGGGGTGCTGATGGCGGTCGCGGCGATGCTGTCCGTGCAGACCGGCGCCGCGGTCGCGGTGACGCTGATCGACCGCATCGGCGCCGAAGGCGCGGCGTGGCTGCGCCTGGCGTGGGCGGGCGTCCTGATGCTCCTCATCGTCCGGCCGCGGCCAAGGGCCTTCACCTGGGCGAGCTTTCGCATGTGCGTGGTGCTCGGCGTGGTCACCGCGGGCATCACCCTGCTGTTCATGGCCGCGTTGGCCCGCATCCCGTTGGGCACCGCCAGCGCGATTGAATTCCTCGGCCCGCTGGGCGTTGCCGTTGCGCACGGCACCGGGCGCAATCGCCTGGTGTGGCCGGGTTTGGCCGCGGTCGGAGTCCTTCTGCTCACCCAACCGTGGGCGGGCCAGGTCGACCCGGTCGGCGTCCTGTACGCGCTGGCTTCAGCTGCCTGCTGGGCGGCCTACATCCTGTTGACCCAGCGGGTCGGTGACGAAGTGGTGGGGATGTCGGGACTGGCGGTGTCGATGCCCGTCGCAGGCATCGTGGCCACCCTGGCCGTCGGCCACCTGGTGCTACCGCGGCTTTCGGTGGACATCCTGTTGATCGGGATCGGCTTGGCGATCCTGCTGCCCGTCGTGCCGTTCGCGCTGGAACTGCTGGCATTGCGCCGACTGACCACCGCCGCGTTCGGAACGCTGATGGCGCTCGAACCGGGCTTCGCGATGGTCATCGGCCTGCTGATCCTGCACCAGGTGCCCGAACCGCTCGGCGTGCTCGGCATGTGCTTCGTGGTGGCCGCCGGTATGGGCGCCGCGCGCACCGGGGCCCGCACACCGCCAGTCCCCGTCGAAGTGGCGTGAAGCGCCCACGAGCGTGCGTAAACTGCCGAGGAATCGAGGCGTGTCGTGGGCAGACTCGCACGCTCGCGGTGAGGGGAGGCGAGGTAGCGTCGCTAGACGTCGATCCGCTTGCGTCGGTACAGGGTTCCCGCCGCCAGCAGGACGAGGCTGATCACCAGGATCGCCGTGGCGAGGACGTTGATCTGTGGCGGTACCGCGGCCTTCACCGCGGCATTGACGTACAGCGGATAGGTCACCGTCGAACCGCTGACGAAGTAGGTGATGATGAAGTCGTCGAGCGACAACGCGAACGACAGCATGGCGGCCGCGACGATGCCGGGAACGATCAACGGAAGCGTCACCCGGAAGAACGTGCGGGTGGGGCTGGCGCCGAGGTCCATCGACGCGTCTTCCAGAGTCCAGTCGAATCCGCGCACCCGCGCACGCACCGTCATCGCGATGAAGCTGACCTCGAATGCGATGTGGGCCAACACGATCGTCACATAGCCGGTCGCCCAGCCGAGGTCGAGAAACAGCACCAGCAGCGCGGCACCCATGACCACCTCGGGCGCCGTCAGCGGCAGGACGAGAAACGTGTCGACCGCGCGCTGTCCCCGCCACCGTTGGCGCACAAGGGCTATGGCCACCAATGTACCCAGTACCAACGCCACCGCGGTGGAGACTGCGGCGACGTTGATGCTCAGCTTCAGCGCCTCGGTCAGCGCGGGATACTTGAACGGATCGGCCCAGTTGTCCAGGGTGAAACCCTGCCAGCTGTAGTTGAACTTGCCCTTCGGATCGTTGAACGAGAACAGCACGATCACGAAAATGGGCAGGAACAAATACAGCAGCACGAGCCCCGCGACGATCCGCAGCAGCCAGTCGCCCCACCGCGGCGATCCCTTGACTCTTTTGGCCGGCGTGAGGCTGGTCGCCGCTTCCAGGGCCTGGACGGTCATACGAGTTCCTCCGTGCCCAATGCCCGGGTGTAGAGCAGGACACCCACCAGGATGATGCCCATCAGCACCATGCTCAGCGCCGCCGCGGCCGGATAGTCCTTGACGACCAGGAACTGCTGCTGAATCACGTTGCCGATCATCGTCGTTTGGGTGCTGCCCAGATACTCGGCATTGATGAAGTCACCCGCGGCCGGGATGAAGACCAGCAGGCTGCCGGCCAGCAGGCCGGGAAGCGACAGCGGCAGGATGACCTTGGTGAAGCTGCGGGTATTCGACGAGTACAGGTCCTTGGAGGCTTCGATCAGCCGCGGATCGATCTTCTCCAGGCTGACGTACAGCGGCAGGATCATGAAGATGATCCAGTTGTAGGTGAGGCCACCGATGACCGCCCAGCTGGTGGACAACAGCCGCCCGTCGGCCGGCAACAGCCCGATCGCGCCCAACGCCTCGACCACCCAACCGTTGTCGGCCAGAATGGTTTTCCACGCGATCGTGCGGATCAGGAACGTCACGAAGAACGGCAGGATCACCAGACCGAGGATGAGGTTCTTGAAACGCCCGGCCTTGAACGCGATCACATACGCCAGGGGAAACGACAGCAGCACGCACAGCACCGTCGCGGTGGCGGCGTAACCGAACGACCGCAGTATCTGCTCCTGATACTTGCTGAACGCCTCGGCGTAGTTTCCGAAGTCCCAGGAGAACGTCAGTGTCGGAAGGAAAATGGAGCCGCTGGTCGTCGACAGCGACATCCGCGCCAGGGAGATGAACGGGACGACGAAGAACACCGCGAGGTACACCATCGCGGGCAGGATCATCAGATACGGGGCGATCCTGCTGCGCTGTCGGCCGCTACTGGCGACTCCTGCCATGCATCAACCGCCGGTGACTTCGGCGTACATCGAGGCGTACTGCTGCTTCTGCTCGTCCTCGAGCGGAGCCCAGGCCGTGATCCGGTCGAGGGTGGATTGTGGAGGATTGATCAGCTCGTTCTTGCCCAGATTCGGGTCGATCTGGTCGAGTTCTGCCGTCATGTCCGAGAGGACCGGAACGAACTGTGTGAAGGCGATGAGCTTGGCATAGTTGGCCCGGTCGTAGACGAAGTCGATCCACGCCTCGGCGGCCTTCTGGTTCTGCGTGGTGTAGGGGATCACCATGACGTCGAGGAAGTCGGTGCCGCCGGATTCGGGAACCACGAACTGCAAGTCGGGGTTGTCGGCCTGTAACTGCACGACGTCACCCGAATACGCCTGCGCAATAACGACATTGCCCGCCGCCAGGTCGTCGGCGTAGTCGTTGCCGGTGAACCGGCGGATCTGACCGCGGTCGTTCTGTTCGCGGACGAGGTCCACCGCCTTGCGCACCGATTCGGTGCTTGGCGAGGCAGGGTCCCCGCCCTGGGACTGCATGACCATGCCCAGGCCGTCCTGGAAGTCCGAGAGCATACTGACGCGGCCCTTGAACGCCGGGTCCCACAGGTCGTCGATCTTGGTGATGTCGCGGCCGGTGGCGGCGCGGTTGTAGGCGAGGCCGACCATGCCGGTCATGTAGGGCGCGCTCCACTTGCGGCCCGGGTCCATCTGCGCGTCGAGCAGGTCGGGTCGCAGGTTCTTCTTGTTGGGAATGCCGTCCTCGCTGAAGTCGTTGACCCAGTTCAGCTTTCGGATCTGCGAGGCCATGAACGCGGTCGGCACCACGAGGTCGGTGCCGATGTCCTGTTTGCGCGACAACGGTTCCTTGACCTTGGCGAACCACTCCTCGTTGTCGTTGAAGTCCTCCTTGTAGTCGACGGTGATACCCGATGCCTGCTGGAAGGCGGCGATGAACCCCTCGGCCATGTAGAGCGGCCAGTTCGAGATCCGCAGTGTGCCGCTCGCCGGCCCGCCTTCCTGAGTCGTGGTACCGGAGGTGCCGCTGTCTGATCCGCATGCCGCCAGGAACGACGGGCCGAGGACCACTGCGGCGGCCGCAGCGGCGCCTCCGCCGATGAAGCGGCGGCGCGACGTGCGGTTGGCTGCGAAGCGGGCGAGGCGGGGATCCATCTCATGGGGCATGGCGGGCTGTGCCTTTCGTCGGAGGGAGGGGAGGGGCCGACAACTTCCGAGTCGCCACTCGGGGCGGTGCCGGATCGTCAGGGGTGACGATTCAGGAATCGTCGAGCATCTCCTCGAGATCCTCGGCGGTCGGAATGTCGGCCGCGGGCAACACCAGTGACGCGTCCGGGCTCCAGCAGACGTGCACCTGGTCGCCGGGGCGCAGCATCGGCAGATCCTCCTCGGGACCGATGTGGGCGATCATCGCCGAGTCGTCCGGTGCCGCCAGCGACAGCCGCACCACCGGACCCTGGAAGGTCAGATCCGTGACCGTCGCGCGCACACCGACGAGCTCACCGGTGGGCGCATCCATGCACACGCGGATCCGCTCGGGCCGCACCATCAACGTCGCGTGCCCTCCGGGTTCGATCGTGGTCTCGCCCGGCCGCGCTTTCAGCGTCGAGCCCAGCACCTCGATCTCGACGTAATCCCGGTTGGCCCTGCCGGTCTGGCGGCCGGCCCACAGGTTGGCCTGTCCGATGAAGCTGGCGACGAACACCGTGGCGGGCCGGTCGTAAATCTCGGTCGGCGTACCGATCTGGTCGACGTTGCCGGCGTTCATGACCGCGATGCGGTCGCTCATCGTCAGCGCTTCCTCCTGGTCGTGGGTCACGTAGATGAATGTGATCCCCACTTCGCGCTGGATGCGCTTGAGTTCGAACTGCATCACCTGACGCAGCTTGAGGTCCAGGGCGCCGAGCGGTTCGTCGAGCAGCAGTGCGCTCGGGTAGTTCACCAATGCGCGCGCCAGCGCGACGCGCTGTTGCTGGCCGCCCGAGAGCTGGCCGGGGCGGCGATCGGCGAAATCCGTCAACCGGACGATCTCGAGGAGTTCGTCGACCCGCTTGCGGATCTCATTTTTGGCCAGCTTCTTGCTCCGGGGACCGTAGGCGACGTTGTCCCAGACAGACATGTGCGGGAACAGCGCATAGTGCTGAAAGACCGTGTTGACGTTGCGTTTGTGGGGCGGGACCTTCGAGACGTCGACGCCTTCGAGGCGGATCGCGCCGACGGTGGGGCTCTCGAACCCGGCGATCATGCGCAGGGTGGTCGTCTTGCCGCAGCCGGATGGTCCGAGCAACGAGAAGAATTCGCCCGCGGCGATGGAGAAGTCCGCTTCGGCCACGGCGACGTAGTCGCCGAAGCGCTTGGCGACGTGGTCGATCTCGATGACCGGGGCGCCTGTCCGGCGGGGCGCCTCGTTGTGTCCCGATGATTGGTCGACGGCGGTGGTGTGTGTGCCGGTCAGTGCGGGTCCTCCTCCGGACAGCCCCCCGAGCTGTGGGTAAACAATCGCGGATCGAGCGGTCGTTCGCAAGCGATTCCGCAGGGAATTTACATATTCACAATGGAATCCTTCGTCTGGCGTGGCCACGGACACCAAATTCGCTGCCGCCGGGACAGTCGTCGACCTGGCGCGTGGACCGCAGCCGGCGCCGACACTGAACCGGTGTCTGGATCAGTTTCGCAGCCCGCCCCGCCATGATCGGGCGAAACGCCGTTTACCTGCCCCGCTTCGTGGGGTACGGCACTAGTCATGGCAGCAGTGGACGTTTCGGTGTCGTCGGACCTGAGCCCGCACAAGGCGTGGGAGCTGGCCTCGGACCTGAGCCGGTTCGACGAGTGGCTGACGATCTTCGGTGGGTGGCGCAGTGAGGTGCCCTCCGAGATCGAGGTCGGGACATGTGTGTCGTCGCTGATCAAGGTCAAGGGATTCCGCAACACCATCCACTGGCAGGTCACGCGCTACGACGAGCCCAAGGTCGTCGAGATGGTCGGCCGCGGCCGCCCGGGCATCCGAATCGGGTTGACGCTGTGCGTCCGCGCGGACAACCCCGGCTCGACGTTCCAGGTGGTCGCCGACCTCTCCGGCGGGCTGTTGAACACGCGCATCGGCAATCTGGTGGCCAAGGTGATCGAATCCGACGTGCGCAAGTCGGTCAGCAATCTGGCCGCGCTGCACTGACCAACGGCATCGCCGGCTGGCGGGGTCACCCCCACTCGTGGTTCATGGCACGCGTTTCGTAGCGCGCCTCCACGGAATCCATCGGCGGTGACGACGGACGCGACACGGCGATCAGCACCAGCGCGAGCGTCGACGTGATCGCCCCGCCCAGAAATATCGCGACGAAGCTGTTCTCCATCGGCACGCCCGTTCCGGGCACCGACCGGCTGAGCAGCATGGCGACCACCGCTGCCGCGATCGAACTGCCGATGGTGCGTGCTATCGCGTTCATGCCCGTTGCCACGCCGGTTTCGCCGGCGTCCACCTCGCTGACGACCAGCGCGGGCAGCGCGCCGTAGCCCAGGCTGATGTAGGCGTTGGCGAGGATGCTCGCGACGATGATCTGCCAGGTGTGCGAGTGCACCAACGCGACGAACAGGAATCCGGCGATGCCGGCGATCGCCGCCACGAGGAGCACCGGTCGAGCGCCGAAGCGCTCGATGAACCTGCCGCTGACCAACGCGACGACGAAGCCGGTGAACGCGCCGGGAAGCAGATAGACCACGCTGGCTTCCAGCACGGTCGCGCCGAAGCCGTAACCCGCTGCCTCGCGCGGTATTTGAACGAAGAGCGTCAACCCGAGGAACGCGAAGTACAGCCCCATGCCGACGAAGATCGTCGCGACGTTGGTGAGCAGGATCGGTCGCCGGGTGAGCATCGACGTCGATACCAGCGGTCGGCTGATGTGACGCTCCCACCACCACCAGCCGGCCAGCACCGCCACTGCACCCAGAACGCAGCCCAGGGTGGCAGGCGATGCCCAGCCCCACGTCTGGCCCTGGCTGATCGCCAACAGCAGCGCCGACAGTCCCACCGCCAAGCCCACCGCTCCCAGCCAGTCGATCGATCCGGCAACGTGGCGCGGCCGTCGTGGCACCACCAGAAGCACGATCGCGATCACGGCCACGGTGAACGCGGTCGTCAACCAGAACACCCGGTGATAGCCGGCGTCGCCGGTCATCAACAGTCCGACCACGACGAGTCCGGTTCCGCCGCCGAATCCCAGCGTGCCGGACAGCACCGCCATCGCCGACATCAGACGATCGGGGGGCAGCTCCTCGCGCAGAATCGCGATGCTGATCGGGTAGAGCGCGAACGAGGCGGCCTGAAGCACCCGGGCGACGATGAGCAGTTGCAAAGACGACGTGACGGCCGCCAGCAGTGATCCGGCCAGCACGACGACGAGCACGCCGAGCAGGACCCGGTGCTTGCTGTGGAGGTCGGCGAGCCGGCCCAGTAGCGGTGTGGCCGCGACGGCGGCCAGCAGGTTGGCGGTGACCGCCCAGCTCACGCCGACGATGGACGCGTCGAGTTGGTCGGCGATGATGCCGAGCACCGGGACGACGGCGGTCTGCAGCACCGCGACGGTGAGCACCACGATGGACAACCCGGCGACCAGTAGGCGAGGGGAGCGTGCGCGACCGATCGTGGGCGATTGCGCCGCGCCGGTCCCGACCACAACCGCTCCGATCCTTAGATGACCTTCCGTTTCGTCGATTATGTCTGCGCGTTCCTCGGGCACCCGTCGGGGGCGGCTACGGTTCGCTGTGGACGACGGGTTGGGCGGTGGTGCTGATGAAATCGTCGAGCAGATCCACCACGGCGTTCGGCCGCTCGACGTGGGCGAAATGCCCGACACCCTCGAGCACTTCCACCCGGCATTCGGGCCGCGCTTCGTGCGCCGCGTAGGCATGGGCGACGGGGATGATCCGGTCCTCGTCGCCCCAGATGGCCATGATGGGCAACTCGTTGGCCACGTGCAGACGGTTCAACGCGCTCACCGCTTGGCCGCGATAGTCGACGACCGAGCGCAGGGTGCGAAGGAAGGCATGGCGCGTCTGGGCGTCCGCCAGCGAGGAATAGGCACTCCACATCTCCGCACCGCGTGGCGACTGAATGCCGGCCGTGCGGAACCAGCCGCGCAGCTTGTTGCCGACCGTGAGAACCGGTGGGGGTGCGATGGCGGGCAGGATGAACTCGGCTCCCGGCGCGGACAGCAGGCGAAGCGTCCAGCCGACGTCGGGGCCCAGGCCGCCGCTGCTGATCAGGACGAGGCGCTGGCAGTAGTCGGGATGCTGGTAGACGAACTGCATGGCCACCCCGCCGCCGAGCGACTGGCCGACGATGGTGGCCTTCGAGACGCCGAGTTCGTCGAGCAGGTCGCGCAGCCACACCGCGAATGCGCCCAGCGAGTAGTCGCCGCGGGGTTTGTCCGATTGGCCGTGCCCCAACAGGTCGGGCGCGATCACGCGGTACCGCCGCGACAGCTGCGGGATCACCGCCCGCCACGTCTCCGAACTTCCGGCCATCCCGTGGATCAGCAGCAGTACTTCCGCGCCGCTGCCGACGTCTCGGTAGGCGACGCGATCGCCGTGCAACTCCAGATAGTCCATCTCGGTCATGAGCGTGGTCCCTCCCGGTAGGCATCTATACCCGGATCGGGACGCACATATCGCTCGGACGGTCAGGGATCGGCGTGTTCGGCGGCGAGTTGCTCGACCGATACGCCGTCCACCAGCCGGTCCAACGCACGGGTCATCGTCGGGCATTCGCGGGCGGGGTGCTCGGAGGGGCAGTGCAGGGCGTGCGTGAGGAACTGCTGGGCTCCGCGCGCCTGCGTGATCACGTCGTCGAGCTGGCTGATCTGCCGGCGCACGAGTTCGCGCCACTGCGGACTGGGCGCGTCAAGGACGGCCGCAGCGGTGTCGAGCGGCAATCCCAGCTTGTTGAAGATCTTCAACAGTGCCAGGCGGCGCAGTTCGTCGGCTCCGTACATGCGACGCCCGGCCTGCCGATTCGGGGGACGAACCAGGCCCCGTTCGTCGTAGTAGCGCAGCGTCGACGGCGCCATCTGCAACCGGGCGGCGGCCTCGCCGATGGGGATCGCGTCCATGCCGCCATTTGACTTCAAGCCGACTTGAAGCGGCAAGCTTGTGATCATGACCGCAGCCGAGAACCTGCCCGTCAACCATCACGCCGACCATCCCGGCTTCTCCGGCCCGATGGGTGCGCTGGTCGGGCTGGTGTTGATGCTCATGGGGCGGCCGAGCGCCCGACTTGCGGCGGACCTCACTGAGGTGTCGGCCGCCGACACCGTCGTCGACATCGGGTGCGGGCCCGGTTCTGCGGTCCGTGAGGCCGTCCGCCGCGGTGCGGTGGCGACGGGGGTCGATCCGGCGCCGGTGATGCTTCGGCTCGCCCGCGTGTTCACACCTGACGGTTCTGTCGTGTGGACGACGGGGACCGCCGAGCGCGTGCCTTTGTCGGACCGGTCGGCGACGGTGGTGTGGTCGCTGGCGACCGTGCACCACTGGCAAGACGTTGGCGACGGGCTCAGCGAGGCGGCTCGGCTGCTGGTTCCCGGTGGGCGCCTGCTCGCCATTGAACGACAGACGAAACCGGGTGCGACGGGCCTGGCCAGCCACGGGTGGACGCGCCGGCAGGCCGACGCGTTCGCGGAGCTGTGCCATGCGGCGGGTTTCGTGGACGTGACGGTCGGCGGCCACAAAGCGGGGCGGCGCGACGTGTGGGCCGTCCGTGCCGTTCGTCCCTGAGCGGCCGCGGCCGACCTCCGGCGCCGAGTGTGCGTCTGCTAAACCTGAAGAGTGCGCGTCAGCGCACGATGGGCCTGCTGACACCTCGCCGATCGCCCTAACACGTTCTCTGACAGGACATTACGGAAGGACTAGCGAATGAAGACAGCGGTCGTCACCGGCGGCGGCTCGGGGATCGGACGCGCGATCGTGGAAAGGTTGCGCGCCGACGGTCACCGCGTCGCCACGCTCGACCTGGCGCCGAGCGACGAGGAGCTCGCCTTCACCGCGGATGTCACCGATCGCGGTCAGGTCGACGTCGCGCTGTCGGCCGTCCGTAGCCAGCTGGGGCCGGTGGCGATTCTGGTCAATGCGGCGGGCCTGGACGGGTTCTCGCGGTTCGCCGACATCACGTTCGAGCAGTGGCGGCGCGTGGTCGACGTCAATCTCAACGGTGTCTTTCACTGCGTGCAGGCGGTATTGCCGGACATGGTGGACGCCGGTTGGGGTCGGATCGTCAACATCTCGTCGTCGAGCACGCATTCCGGTGCGCCGTACATGGCGCATTACGTGGCGGCGAAGTCCGCGGTGAACGGGCTGACGAAGACGCTGGCGCTCGAATACGGGGTGGCGGGTATCACGGTGAACGCGGTGCCGCCGGGCTTCATCGACACACCGATGCTGCGGGCAGCCGAGTCGCGGGGCCATCTCGGTGACATCCAGGCGACGATCGACGCGACCCCGGTGCGCCGCATGGGTAAGCCCGAGGACATCGCGGCCACGTGCGCGTTTCTCGTTTCGGAGGAGGCCGGCTACATCACCGGTCAGATCATCGGCGTCAACGGCGGCCGCAACACCTAGCTGAGGCGCGTCCGAAGCCTTGTGCGAGGATCCGCAGATGAGCACTGACCCCGCGTATTTCACGCCGACGGCTGACGGCGCATTGATGCCGTCGATCTTCGCCCAGAGCCACTGGGGCAACGATCACCTCAATGGCCCGGCCATCGTCGGGTTGGCCGCGCAGGCGCTCGAGAAGGATTGCGGTTCTCCGGAGTTCATGCCGACGCGAATTACCGTCGACCTGTTTCGGGCGGCGCGCAACCTACCGACGACCGTCGAGGTCCGGGTGATTCGTGACGGCCGCCGGGTGCGGAATGCGGAATGCGAAGTGGTGCAGGACGGTCGGCCGGTCGCACGTGCCACGCTGGTGCAATACCGACGATCGGTCGCGCCGCCCGGGGAGGAGTGGACCGCGCCGGTCGATGCGCCGCAGTTGCCGACTCCGGATGGGGAACTCGTACCGTTCATCGGTAGCGATGAGGGCGGTTGGACGCGATCGCCGGAGGCTCATCAGAACACTTCCCGAAAGCAGTTCTTCTATGCGAGCCCGAACATCGTTGCTGGAGAACCGGTCTCGCCGTTCGTCAGGGCGGTCAATGTAGCAGAGTCGACGAGCTTGGTGACCAACCTAGGCACCGAGGGAATCGGCTATATCAACGGTGACCTCACGGTGGCGTTGTCGCGCTTGCCGCTCGACGAGTGGATCATGGTGCAGGGTGATTCGCATTGGGTCGCCGACGGAATCTCTGTCGGCACGGCGACGCTGTTCGACCGGCGGGGCCCATTCGGATCCGGCATGGTGACCGCGGTGGCGAACCCGGCCGCGCAGATCGACTTTCGAGGGCGGCCGTTCCCGCGGGGTGAGATCAACTACGAGTGACCGGCTTTGTCAGGGCTTCTTGCGGGTGCGTCCGCCGGAGGGCTTCTTGTCTGACGGCTGGGTCGAGGTCCGAGACGCGAACCGGCCCACTGTCGCAACGCCGGGGATTCGACCTACGGCATTGTAGACGTCGTTGCCGGTGGCGATCAGTGCCTCGAGTTGCGGCACGATCGCGTCCATGGTCCGGATCATCGGATCGGCCAGTGCGAGATAGCGTTCCGCGCGGTCGATCGCCGCATTGAGACGCTCCGTGGCCGCGGCCATGTTCTCGATGAGATCCGGCACCTGGGCCATCATCTGGAGCGATGCGGGCGGGATGCGCATCGCCTCGGTGGCGACCGTTTGAGCGGTCTCAGCGGCCGCCTGTGCAGCCTCTCTGATTTCTTTCGGGGTGGGAACCTTGGGGCTCATGTGACAACGATCCCGCACAGTGACCGGGTTGTCCGGTATTTGCCATGAACGATTCGCCCGATGGACAGGGCGGCGCGCCGGGGAGCGCGCTATTTGTCACGTGACGAAAATATCGTCTGCCAGGAAGGATAGCGGGGGACCGGCGACGTGTCGGGTGGTGTGGTCGAAACTGTGCCGGGCGCCTTCCATGGTTTCGATCTGTTCGCACCCAAGGCTGGGGTTGCTCGTCACTTCTTCGAGGCCAATGCGCGGCGCTACGAGAGCACCTCGATCCGTCGTAGTGTCGAAACCGACTCGTAGTGAGCATCTTTCGGGGTGCAGCGACACCATAGTATTTCGTCACAGTGACGAAATACTATGGGCTAGCCGGGGAAGCCCGGGGGCCGTCGATGCCAGTCGGACCGGCGGTCGAGGCCGCGGTGTGACTTAGTTGATGGCTGGCTTGGTGGCGACGTCACTAACGGGTTGATCGCACGTACCTGATGCACCGAATCAACCCGTTAAGGGAGTCGGCGGGCGGAGCACGTGGCGTGAACGGGTCGAGTTCTGGTGCCCGCCGGTCGTGACGAGGAATGCATCCTGCATCTACATCCGACCTGGATATTCACATCCGACCTGGTTATTCAAACGCCGATAAGCCACATTATGTCAAGTTAACGTCGCCGTTTTCATCAGATGAATCATGCTGCACCCGAAGTGCCCCTCGCCTGCCGCCTCGGACAGATATGTCCAAAGCGCCTCGACACCAACGGCTTACGGCAGGTTGACGAAATTCTAGCGCCGCCGTTCCGGTGCCACTGTCGCGACACGTGTCGACGAAGCTTCGTTTCACGTTGGACCTACCAGCGCCGATGTGGTAATGATTCACTAGTTGATTCAATGATGCATCAGATGAGACGGCTTTGGAGGCTGAATTGCCCGTCGACAAGAGCGGTCGGGTGTTCCTGGTGGGCTCGGTCCCGCTGCTGCATCCCGAGGTCCAGACCGTCGAGGAAATGCTGGACGGCTGGCGCAACCAGCAACTGTGCCGCAACCTCGACCACGACACCATCGATGGCCGTATCGGGCTGGTTCGTCGGTTCATCGCACACACCAACGAATACCCGTGGTCCTGGACACCGGCCATCGTGGAGGAATTCTTCGCCGATCTGCGTGGCATCAAGGGCCGCCGCCAATCCACAGTCCGCGGGTATCAGAATGGCCTGCGGTTGTTCTGCTCCTATATCGCTGACCCGGACTACGGCTGGGACCGAGTCTGCGAACAACGCTTCGGTACGCACCCGGCTCAGGTGTTCTTCGCCTGGAACACTGCTACCCACGTTCAGGACAACGAGCAGGATCCGGAGAAGCGCCCGTTTACCAAGCAGGAGCTGCAGGACTTCTTCGACCACGCCGACGACCAGGTGACGCTGATCGCCAACACCAAGAAGAAGGGTTGGCTGCCGGCGTACCGGGATGCGGTGATGTTCAAGGTCGCCTACTCCTACGGCGTGCGGTTCAACGAGCTGCGTCACCTGCAGACCGTCGACTTCTCCCGCAACCCGCACGCCCCGGAATTCGGCCGCTATGGCGTGGTGAAGATCCGCTACGGCAAGGCCAAGAAAGGCTCCCCACCAAAACGCCGCACCGTACTGACGGTGTTCGACTGGACGCCGGACATCATCACCGACTGGCTCACCCACGGCCAGCCCCACCTCGACGACGGCATCGACCTCTTTCCCAGCGAGCGCGGCGCCTTGGTCGCCGAACGGACCCTGCTACGCCGATTCCGGCGATACTGCAACGACCTTGAGCTCTCCGCCGGCCTGGACCTCCACTCTTTCCGGCGCTCCTACATCACCCACCTCATCGAAGACGGCTGGGACGCCAAGTTTGTCCAAGACCAAGCCGGCCACGACTACGCCAGCACCACCTCGCTCTACACCGGCGTCTCAAGCGACTTCCGCACCCGCACGCTGCGCCGCGTCCTCGACCAGACCGTCAAAGACGCTCTCTCCCTCGGCGAGGAGACGTCGTGAAACGCGACGTCGACTACACCTGGCGCCTCGCCGAGCTGATGGCCGCCCACGGCATGCACAACAGCACCGACCTCATCCCCCGCCTGGCCGAACGCGGCATCCATCTATCGCGTCCCCAGGTCTACCGCATCGTGCACCAACGCCCCGAACGCGTCGCCCTGCAGCTGCTGGCCGCCCTATGCGACATCCTCGGCTGCGGCGTCGAAGACCTCGTGACTGTCACCGCCACCGATGCCCGGAAGAAGAAGACCGCCTCGGGCGCCACTGCACCGCCCAACGTCGTCGAACTCAACAAGTCCATCCGGCCTCGACGAGCGCGCGTCATCACCGATGGCAATGATTAACCCCACACCGCGATCCACAACCCGTGGGCGACCACGCGTCACCACGGGGGTCTTTGAATGCAGCCGATGCCACCGCATGGCCAACAAGCTGCGCGTCCACTGGCCCGGAGATCAGCTGTGCCACGGCTGCTTCTACACCGCGATGCGCACCCACGGCATCTGCCCCACGTGTGGACACAATGGCGTCCTCCCCGGACGCCGCAACGGCACCGACCCGCACCCGGTCTGTCTGAGGTGCGCCGGTATCCCTCGAGACTTCACTTGCAAAACCTGCCATGGCGAAGGCGAGATCTATCGCTCTGGCCAGTGCGCCCGCTGCGCCCTGCGCGAGGACCTCTGCAAGATACTGCTGCACCATCCCGCCGACCGCGCCGCCATGCAAACGCTGATCGAAGTGCTCTGTGGCGTCGACCGACCCGAAAGCATCTTGACCTGGAAACGCAACATCCAAGTACTGGAGCTGCTCGGCGGAATCACCTCCGGCGCCATCCCGCTAACCCACGACGGCCTCACCGCTGCAGGATCCGGCCGTCATATCGATCACCTGCGCAGCCTGCTGCAACACCACGGGCTGCTCCCTCAACGCGATGAGCACTTGGCACGCTTTGAAGTCTGGTTGGCCGACAAACTTGACGCGATCGACTCCCCAGCTGTGCGCGCCTCGGTTGAACAGTTCGCGATCTGGCACCATCTGCGACGGCTCCGCAGTGAATCGAGACCCGGTCAATCCTCCGATGGCCCAAAGCGTTCCGCCAAACAAGAAATCACTGAGACCATCAAGTTCCTGACCTGGCTCGAACAGACTCATCGGCGCACTGTCGCCGACTGCGCACAACAAGACGTCGACGAGTACCTCGCCTCAGGACCTACCACCCGTCATTCGATCCGCACTTTCTTCATCTGGGCCAAGAAGAGCAAGTTGAACGTGTCGGTGCAGATCGGCTTCAGACAGGCGAAAACAACCCCCACAATCACGCAAGACCAACGACTGGCGTGGCTCAAAGAACTGCTCACCGGCGACTCGGAAAGTCTTCCCTACCGCGTCGCCGGCGTGCTGCTGTTGCTCTATGCTCAGCCGCTGACCAAGATTGCCGCCCTGCAAACCACCGCGGTCTCCCAAATCGCTGGAGAGACCCGTATCGCCTTGGGCAAAGACCCTGTGCCCGTTCCAGAGCCATTCGCCGCGCAGCTGAACTACCACCTTCGCCACCGCCCCAACCTGCGCACCGCCGGCGGAGCCGTTGGCACACCCTGGCTCTTCACCAGCAACCGACCGGGCCGACACATCGACCCACAATCGATCATGCATCGCCTTCGAGCACTCGGTATCAACCTGCAGGGCTCACGAAACACAGCCTTGCGAGAACTGGTGTCCGCGATGCCCGCTCCCCTCGTCGCCGAAATGCTCGGCTACAGCGATCAAGTCACCCAGAAACACGCCGCCGAGGGCGGCAACACCTGGGCGAAGTACGTTCGACGCGATCCTCAAAACTCGGACGCTTCTGAACAACCGGGACTTTGGTGACGGAGCCCATCGTTCTCTTCTCCTCTCGACAGTCCTGGAAATCAATTCGATTGGCTATTTCAGTAGCGTGCACCGGGATTCGTAGGAAAGTCCTCGATCCCGCGCATGCTGCATCTGCTCCTGGGGGCAGCGCATTCGGCGGCACCGGCGGTACCGGGTCAGCCCGCAGGCGTCATCTCCTCGACCACTCGATCGTGGGTGTCGATGAGCGGCGACCACAGCGGATGCACTCGGTCGGGAACCACGAGGTGTGCGCGTCGACGTGCCCGGGTAAGGACCACGTACAGCAGCCGCGACAGCGTCGGGTAAGGGGGGCCCTCTTTGCCGTGGTATTCGTCGTCCTGCAGTAGCAGGATCGTCACGTCGGCCTCCCTCCCCTTTGTCTGATGCAGGTTCATAACCTGCACGGGGTGCGGTCGCAGTCCTGTGTTGCCCACCAGCGCGGCATGGCGCAATTGCTCCAACTCCGCTTCGACCGCGCTGAAGGGCTCGCCGTCGCGGAGGTGCCGCAGCGCCGCTCGCATTCGACGGGCGGCCAGGGTCCACGTCTCCTGACCGCGGTGTGTCCCTAGACGCGCGTAGGCGCCCGAGACGACGTCGCCGAGCCGGTCGACGTCCAATGGGGTCGACGCCGCGAGAAGATCGCCGGTCAGGTCCGACAGAACGCGTTCGAACGCGGGGTTCGTCCCCTGCAGGATCTGTTGGACCAACGGAGTGCGCGCCCGGTGGTTGGCGGCGACGTACACCGCGAGCGCCGATCGGCCGGGGACGCCGCAAAGTGCGTAACGGAGCATGGCTGCCTGCGCGTTCAGTGCCTCTCCGTACGCCTCGGACAGCCCTACCTGCTCGTGACGTACGCCATGCTCGGTCAATGCGTCCGATAGTTCCGTCGTCGCGGCGTTGGTGTGCGTGAACACACTCACGGTGTGCCGCGCCGAGCGTTCGGCGGCGATGATTTCCATCGCGGTCTCGTACCGGGCCGTGGCCCCGCTTCGGGTGACGACGAGACGCCTGCTGGTCACGGCACCAATCAAGGCGGCGTCGTGGAACCGCCGTTCGCGCGCCGCGTCGGCTGCCGCCGGCAGCACGCCCGTCGGGTCGCGATGGCTGGTGACCGGCAGGTCTATGCGGACCGCGTCGGGAAGTCGTAGGGCCTCTTCCACCCGTCGCTGTGGGTCGATTCGCTTCATCTCGGCGTAGATGCACTGGTTGACGTCGCCGAGCAGAATTCGGCGCGATGTCGGCGCGACGGCCTGCGTGAACCGCCACTCCTCGTCGCTGGTGTCTTGGAACTCGTCGCAGATCACCAGGGCGTAGCGGCGGCGGTAGTAGGCGGACACCGCGTCGTTGCTGAGGATGTCGAGTGCCAGCGGAATGAGCTGCGCGTAGCGCAGACTGTCGGTGACGGCGCCCTGTACCCGGTACTCCGCCTCCGACTGGATCCGCAGCGGCGGAGGATAGCCGTACGCCGCGCCCCAGTCGGTGACGACGCGCCACGCGAACCCGTGAAAAGTGACGACGTCCATGCGGTTGAGCAACGGCCCTACCACGGGCCCCGCCCGCTCGACGACCTGTGCGACCGCGGTCCGTGAGAAGGACAGGAGGAGCACTCTGGCCCGCGGCGGCAACGGCGACACCGCCTTGTTGATCAGCATCCTGCGACGCAGCGCATCGCGCGACGCGTCGTCGGCGCGGATGAGGGCCGCGGCCGCCGCAGCGGCCGTTGTCGTCTTACCCGTGCCGGCTCCCCCCAGCACGATAGTCACTGCCGCCGTCGACTCGATCACATCGTTCTGCGTTCCGACCGGGATGTAGGTCACGGCGCCGCTCCCGCGCCCGTCGCGCCGGGCGAAGGCAGATCGACACGACGCGGCCCGCCGTAGGTGGCGGACGCCACACGGCTCACGGCGGCGAGAGCCTCCTCGATGATCGGAGGCAGCGCGCCCGAACTCTCGACCAGGGCGTCGAGGAACTGCTCGTGCAGACCCTTCTTGTGAAGAACAGGCGAAACGGCCTTCGACAGATCGCCGTCGGACATGCCCGAGGACGGATCGGGAATTCCGTACGCCGGCAGCACCCCCGCGGCGGCGCGGAGGTGTACGGCGTCGACACCGGACTGCAGCGCCTGTTCGATCGCGGTCTTGGGAGGGAGTCGGACGACGACGTCGCACGCGGCCTCGATGTCGGCCAGCACTGTCTCCGAGGTCTTGTCCGGATCGCGGTCGATGAGCGCGACGACGCGAAAGCCCAGTGCTCGCGCGAGATCCGCCACTCTCGGGATCTGACCGGTTCCGCCGCCGGAACCGTTGTCCGCCGATACGAGACGGACACCCACCGCCGCCAGAGTCGAGCGCGCGGCTCCCAGGTGCCGGTCCGCCGCGGTGAAGGTCGTCAGGTCGTGCGGGCCCTCCACGATCGCGACTACCGGCGCCGTGAGCGCGGGCAGCAGTTGAGTGTGCACGAGGCGCCGCACCGCGATCTCCTTCCGGTCGATCGGCGCCGCGAGCTGGTGGTGGCTCCGAGCTCCCTTGAGGCGCGCGAGCCGCACCAGTTCGGCGGGAGTGAAGGCGCGTGCCACTTCCGGCCGCCGCGTTGACAGCCACACCTGCGCGGCGGCGGCGCGCAACGATGCGGCCAGATGTTCGGAGGTGGCCGCGTCGAGCCCATCGCCGAAATCGTCTCCGAGCACGACGGCGCGATCGGTGGTGGTGGCGAGAAGCAGCGCCTCGGCCGCGGCCAGGACCGCCGATGTCGTCGACCCGTGGTTGGACAGGCCTAGCAGTCCCGCGTCGTCGAGTTCCAGCGCCGGCTGCACTGTGCGCAGCAGAGCCGACAGCGAGCCGTCCTCCGGCTGAAACCGCACCGCCTTGGCCGTCATTGGCGTCCCGGTGAGGTGGTAGGAGAGATTCCCAACCTGCAGGACGTCGTCGACGGTCGCCGAGATTGTGGGATGCGCCGCGAGTGCGGCCGTCGCGGTGGCCACCGACTGCTCGAGCGCGCGGAACGCCTCGGACGCGCCCTCGGCGTCGCGCTCATCGACCAGCCGTCGCAGCGCACCCTCGGCTCTCAACTGCAGCGGGCGCTGCGCCGAGAGGACGATGACGGGCAGTGCCCGCCGGGTCGCACCGGGAACCCGCGCATACTGCGCTGCCGCAGGATCGCTACGAGCCGGGTAGTAAACAACGTGGTCGAGACCGTCGGCGATCGGGTCGTAGGTGACGCGATAGCAGAGCCGCACCCCGAGTTTCGCGTCGAACGCCGCGTTGCCGCTGTCGTCGATCTGGTCGTCGACGTCGAGCGGTTCGAGGAACCCGTCGCACAACTGTTCCAGCTCCGCGTCGAGGTCGACCAGGGTCACCTCGACTTCGGCGTAAGGCGCCAGGCCCGGTACATCTGCGGCGGTCCCGCCGACCGGCCCGGCTGCCGCCGCATCGGCGGCCTGATCCTCGGGAGGGGTCGGCGGCGCACCGGAGCCGTCCGGTTTGGACGCGTCATCGGCCGTCGTAGAGGCGCCGCTCCGATGCCGTCGGATGTCGGTGAGCGACGGCTGCACGCGGATGTACGCGGGATCCAACAGTCTCATGAGCGCGGCAATCATGTCGCTCCGACCCGATCTGGGAACGCCCGCGAGCACCACGTGTCCCTCGGGTCGAAGATCCAGCTCCGACCAACCGCGGAAGTCTTTCAGCCGCAGGCGCGAGACGCGCACATCACCCTCCTCGATTGTCCCAGGGGCCCCCGACGCGCCGGTACCTGGAATGACAAGTATGTAATACCGGCGTACCTTGGGCATCTTCGCCTGGTGCCGATCATCCGGTGGAGTACCGGAAAGACCAAGTAATGCAAGTTGAGCAGTTGTTCGTCGAGACCCTTATCGACATCAGGCAGAAACTCAGCAGCAACCCCTCCGAGTACCAGCTGCTGAAGGTCTCCAGCCTGCTACGGCAGATCCTCCTGGAGAACCTTCTAGAGGACGCGAGCATGGCAACCTCGATGGTGGCCAAGTTTCGCGTTGTCAAGCCGAATCCGTACCAACCCTCCGCCGAGCTCGACAAGTCCTGGGCCGCGATGCACGCCGTCCACCCTGACACGAAACGAGTGAACATCGGCGCAGGGTTCCAAGGTGGGCTCATGAGAGGCGAGCCCTCTGAGCCGGGCGAGCAGGTGCTGGAACTGACGCGCAAGGACTTTCTTGCCCACCCCATTGGCTTGACGTTGAGTGACGTTCAGTACTCCGTTGAGAGCGTGTTGCGGGTGGCTGCGAATAGCCTTGGCGGCACCCACAATGATGGGAAGCCCAACCGAAATCCGGAGGCAGAGGAGCTCCGCCAGTACATGGAATCCGGTGGGGCGCAGTGGTTTGGCAGGTCAATGCCTTCAGCCTTTGTGTTTGAGATCGCGGGCTGCACGTTGCGCGCATGCGAGCCACTGGCGAACGAACTAGCCCGACTCGGCCTATACGCGCCAGCGGTGAGTGAGTGGACGTTGGACAGCGAAGACAAGGGGTGTACCGCAGGTCTCGACGCAATCATCAACGGAATGTCCGCTGGCACAAAGTTCTTCGTGGAAGTCCATCCTGTGCCTTAGTCGGGCCACTCAGCGCCGCCGGTCCCGAAGACGCTGACCGGGGCCTCGGCTGCACGCTGCCCGAGTCGGCTCGCGTGCCGCCGCCAGGTTCCTCACGCGAGTGCCTAATGGGTACGGATCGGTAAGTCGCTGACGGATCTTGCTCGGTGAGCGGGATGCTGGTCACTGAGCCGCTGGTCGGTGAGCACTGTTGTCGCCTGGAGTGATGGTCGATTCCTAGGGCTAGATCGTGCCCCGGCTGGTTGGTGAGGTCGCCTGTAGCGCTGATGGGATGTCGTGCCGGTTAGAGCACTGATCCATTAGGTCGCCGCCGGGTGTCCTTGGGCTCTGACAAGTACAGCACCGACGAGCACCGGGAGGCGGGGAGGCGGATGGCACTGATTTTTCTAGGAGATGACTGGGCCGAAGAGCAGCACGACGTATATCTGATGGATGAGGCCGGTAAACGGCTTGCCGCCAAACGGTTCCCCGAAGGGCTGAGCGGAATCCGCGGGTTGCACGCGTTGATCGCCGAACATGCCGAAGAGCCCGGCCAGGTCGTCGTCGGGATCGAAACAGATCGTGGATTGTGGGTCGATGCCCTGGTTGCCGCTGGGTATCAGGTGTTCGCGATCAACCCGTTGGCCGCGGCCCGTTACCGCGACCGCCACCACGTCTCGGGTGCGAAGTCCGATCCCGCCGACGCCAAACTGCTGGCTGATCTAGTGCGCACCGACCGGCACAACCACCGCCCGGTCGCCGGCGACAGCGACGCCGCGGCAGCAGTGAAAGTACTGGCCAGGGCCCATCAGAGTTTGATCTGGGCACGGACCCGACACACCAATATGCTGCGCAGCGCTCTGCTCGTTTCAGCGGTGGGCGAAGTAGTTGCCGCGGTCTGGGTGTCGCCTGACGAGCGACTCCGTCATTACGTCATTCCGTGGCTGCCGTCCTGGAAGATTGTGCTGGAATGGCTGGCACAGCAAGCCATTCCAGAATTCGTCCCGTCAGCGGTACGCCGAGTCCACACCAATCTCGGTGAAGACCCTGCGCTGCAGACCGAAGCCGAAAAGTCGGCATTGGCTGCGCGGGTCGAACTCGACGAGCAATACCGGATACAGCGCGAGCAGCTCGATCAGACACTCCACGAAGCCCGCGCCGCAGCAGACGAGGTGCGCTTCGATCTGTTGTACAGCAGATCCAAACCTCTTGAGGATGCTGTCGCGGCAGTGCTGACGGACGCCGGGATGACAGTTGTCCCACTCGACAGCGACCTCAAGAACACGGCAAGCGCTGACCTGCTTGTCAGCTACCAAGCTCGACGGCGCCTGGTCGAGGTCAAAAGTGAGTCCGGAAACGCCTCCGAGAAACTCGTCGGAGATGCGCGAAAACACCTCGACACCTGGTCCGGTCTCCGACCAGACGTTGAGGTTGAAGGCGTCTCGCTCATAATCAACCATCAGATCAAAAGCTATCCTGCCGACCGCTCCGACCAGGCGTACACAAGACCGGAGTTCGTCGAGTCCTTGACGATCCCGGTCACTACGACCACGGTGCTTTTCGACGCATGGCGCCGCCGCGATCTCGACGCTATCCGGACGGCAGTGTTCGGGGCCGCTACCCCACACCCTGACCATCCTGCCGTCGAGCCCGAATCGCAGCCGGCAGTCGCCGTACCCCGGTCCCCTGCGCGCACGCGCCGCCGATGGCCGTGGACTCGAACCTGAAATCGTTGATGCCCTGCCGGTCTAAACCTGCGGTATAGGGGTGCGGCGGCCGCCGCCGGGACGTGACTAGCTGGCCTACCACTGGTGATCGGAGAAGGCCGCGAAAGCCTCAGCCGTATTTGGTGTCACGTCGATGTACCTGAGGAATTCGCGGCCTAGGGCACTGACGAAGCCGGACCACACGCCCAGTTCGACGGAGCCGGTGAATCGCCAGTCCTCAAGATCTCCAAGAAGTCTCAGACTCGCCTCGCGATCCTCGTCGAATGCAGAAACTAGTTCTTCCAGGAGCGCGTCGCGCATGTATCCGGTCCACCATGGCAGTGGCGGCTCCGCAGTCGCTCCGTGTTCTTTCCTGAATCGCGACTCCATACGGTCAGCTACAGCGCCTTTGCGGATCCCGCGGATTCGGAGACCTCGTGCAGGGTCATCGAGATACAACAGCAGGCGGAGGTGTTCAGGTACGCAGGAGTCGACTATGGATACGAAGCGTCGCTCGAGATCTTCCCCCGGGCTTCGGCCGCTTGCTGTGTTCATGACGGCATTACGAAGGGCCAAACGTTTCGCTTCGCGGCCGGTGCCCTGGATTGCCCGGCTTGCATGAATTAACACGTCCAAGAACTGCTCGTCGCTCACCAACGCTTCCCAGTCAGGAGCTTGATCCCGCGCTTGCAAGTCCGAGATCCCGCGTGCGACCTGTTCGAACCACGTGTCCATTCGCTTCTGATATGGGGCGCCAATCACGAGGTGGGTTATCTCGACAAGACTCGGTCCGGCAACCGGCACGATCCCGGTGGCGCCGGCGATCGCAGACTCAACTACCTGCGACGCACCTCGTGTCGGTGGGTCCGGAAAGCGTTCTTGCGGGTCGTCGGTCATTGGCTAAGAGCCTAGATATAACCCGTCTGGCGCGGACAAGAATCACACAGGTGACTCCCCACATGGAACGACGCCGACCAAAGGAACCCGCCACTCGCGTGGGCACCAGGACCATCATGCTTCCTACTTTGGCGGAGCCAAGTTGAGGTGCTGATCTCACTCCCATTCGCTTGTGCCAGCAAATGAATCGGACTCAGATATCGGCTGGCATATGCCAGACGACCGGACGCCAGCCAGGCCGGCAATCAGGGCTTCTCCCCTGCCGCACTGCAACCGACGTATCGCTGCGCATAATGCTGAATACGACGCAATCGAATATGGCGGGTTACCAGTAAAGTTCGTCGTATTACCCTGCGGTCCCACGGTTTTCGTTCGTTGACGACGATTATGAATACGCCGGTAAGCCCTTGGCGGCGTCAGGTAGGTCGCAGATCCCTTCCGGAGCCAGATTGTCTATAGAGGGCGGTTGAGGCTCTTGGCTGCCGCGACAACGGCTGGATGGTCGAGGTTCAGATGCTCGAGTTCGACGAGCTTGGGCCGTTCCCAGCTAGCGATGACGGTCCAAGTCGGCCGGTGGAAGGACCACCACTGCACCGCCTGCCATTTTCGGTCATCAATGGCAGGAGAACGCTGCGACCAGATCCGGTGCGCCCACTCCGAAGTGACTGCCAGGTTGCGAGTGACGATCTGTGTCGGTCGAAGCCCTAGCTCTACTAGGCGGTGCGGATCATCAAGGTCGCAAATGCGCAGATCGTCGGGCAGTTCATACAGTCCGAGCGTCTTCCGTGCACCGGGTACTGCCGGAAAATCGAACATTGAGTCGATCCAGCGCGACAGGTTGCCGAACGCCTCGCCGCACGCGGCTTCGGATTGGCGGGCCACGTACCACACGTAATAGTCGGGGTGGTCAGCCCGGCCACCGCGCTGCGGGCGGTGTTCATAGAGAGGATGCCCCGGCTCGCCGAGCGGAGCCGCTTCAAGGTAGGGAAAGACGCGATATACCAGCACTCACGCCGCCCCGCCCCACATCTCTGCGTCAAGCGCTTGAAGGACCCGAGAGGCTCCTTCGGTTATTAGAACATCAAGCGGTCGGGCTCCCCCGAGGAAGGCGTTAGCGCTTTCCATCCAGATACGCGCTGAGTCGCCACCCCACACCAAGCGCGCGCGCGAATACACATGTTCTAGATCAATTAGCGCCGGAGCTGCGGCGGGGCCAGGACGCTCTTCGCCTGATGCCCATCGGGAGGTCTGCGATGGGCTGACGCCAATCAACTTCGCCAGCTGTGCACGCGAGAACACGTTCGCGAGGTACAGGACCCGCTGTTCAGACAAGGGATCATCAGCCGCCACCCGGCCCTTCCGGGCCCCGACTACGGCCGCCCTTGCTGTGGGCGCCCTCTTCACCGGAGCTCTGACGGCCACCTTCTTCGACGCACTCTTAGCGCCGCCAGCCTTCTTTGTAGCCATATCATCACTCTACCCAATTTTTTTCGTGGGCTGCAACGTGAGAGCAACTGGGCCCCGGCATAGGCGGGAAGTCTCGCCACTCGATCCGAGCAAACCGAAGGATCACTGATGCACCAGCCGATCGCACACGCTTCAGCGAACTAAGTTGCCTCAAAACCTCTGCAGGGGCTCTCCGGTTGATCAGGCTGCAGCCACGCGGGCGATCAGTGCCGCTCCTCCACCACATCTCAAGTGATGCATCGCTGCGTATCGGGAGGAATACGGCGGAATCGAATATGGCGGGTTACCAGTAGGATGTCAGACCGTACTGCCAGACTCTCCCTTTGGATCAGCCGGGTGACGGCGCCGATCTCATAGATCGAGAACGACGCGTAGGGCCGCATCAACGCGGCGCATCTCTTCGAAACTGAGGAATCCGACGCTCTTGCCGAGTCGACTTGGGTCAACCGACGCGGTCTGCTCGGCAAGTACTCGGGTGTTCACGCCGGCGATTTCAACCTCGGGTCGGAAGCTGGCGGCACGAGCCGACGTGGACGTCGGTGCGACCAGCCAGGTCGACAACGGCACGTGCTCCGACTGGATTACTACGGCGTATCGGGAACCAGACTGCTCGTGGCCACGACTCCCCCACGGGGCGTGTAACCGAAAGACCTCACTACGCACGCAGCGTCTCCATGTCGCGCAACACCTGCTTGGCCTCAGTGCGGTCGGACTCGTCTTCGGCAAGCCTTTCCGCCTCGGCGCGAATCGTCGCTTTGGCCTTTCGGCGTGCGGCATCGATGAGAGCAGATCGAACGGCTGCGGACACAGCCGTGCCATCTCTCGTTAAAACTTCCAGCGCCTTAGCGGTCTCGTCGTCCGGCCGGAAGGTAATCGTGTCAGCCACAGCAACAGCGTACGACGTTTTGTAAGACAATCGCTGGTTCCGGGTGTACCACCGCCGTCGCGAAGGCTCATACCTGCATCGGCTCGAGCAATCCGCGCTTCCGCAGCTCATCCGCCCAACGTCCAGCGGCCGTGCTGATGCTGCGACGGAAGATCGACCAACGTTCTTGATGGCCGAAGCAATCGTGCAGCCGTGTCACGTATTCCGTCAGCGTGTCGATGTCATCAATTGCAGCCAGGTACCGGCAGGTCTTGTCATATTCGATGAGCAGGTTGTTGTCGACTGCGTATCGCACCAATTGTTCTGTGGTGCTTATCCGTTCCATCTCAACCAGTACCAAGTCAAAGCCGTCGCAGAGCGCGTCGGCGAACTGCCGCATGTCGGTGCGACGGTCGAACCGCACCTCGTATGGCAGATCGGGCACCAAGCGCTCCCAACGACGTTGCAGCAGCGAACCTTTGAGGGGATGTCGCACTCGCTCGTATCCAGGACATGCGGCGTCGACCTCGACTGATCTGATACCGACATTGACGAAGAACCCGTGCCACGACATCGTGCCGTTGTGCCAGTCGGGCTGAAGGTCGATCATGTCGTAGAGCGGTCCCCGCTCCCGCTTGAAACTGCAGTCCGATATGCCAAAGCCGCGTGCACGTAGGAACGGTCCGACATCGGCGGAGATTACCGCCTCGTAGGTCCGCTGCAATGAATCGTTGACTGCCCCCTCGCCCATGACTCAAGGCTAAGGCGGCGGCACCAGACTTCAGCGCACCAATTTTGGCGCTAGCAAGGCAGGCGCGACCATGCCCGACGCTGAGTGCGAAAACCACCTTGCGCGTTAATGTGGTAGCGGTGAGATCCAGGGGCCATCAAGGAGTTGGATTTGATGCCGAATTCGACTACATCGTCGTGGGAGCGGGCAGCGCAGGCTGCCTGCTCGCCAATCGGCTCAGCGCCAACCCCGATCATCGTGTGCTCCTGATCGAGGCCGGCGGCAAAGACAACTGGTTCTGGATCAAGGTGCCGGTCGGTTATCTGTACACCATTGCCAACCCCCGCACCGACTGGTGCTTCACCACCGAACCCGACCCAGGCCTGGCTGGCCGCAGCATCATCTACGCACGCGGTCGCGTGATCGGCGGCTGCTCGTCGATCAACGCGATGATCCACATGCGCGGGCAGGCAAGCGATTACGAGCTGTGGGCGCAAGCCACCGGAGACGAGCGCTGGCGTTGGGGCGGCCCAGACTCTCCCGGCGAGACACTGGCGATCTACAAAGAGTTGGAAAACTACTTCGGCGGAGCCGACGACTGGCACGGCGCTACAGGCGAGATTCGGGTCGAACGGCCGCGCGTGCGCTGGAAAATACTGGACGCCTGGCAGGCCGCCGCAGCCGAGGTGGGCATCGAGCCGATCGACGAGTTCAACCGCGGAGACAACTCCGGGAGCGCCTACTTTCATGTCAACCAACGACGCGGCCGGCGATGGTCGATGGCCGATGCCTTCCTCCACCCCGTCACCCACCGCCCCAATCTCACCGTTTACACGCAGACTCAGGCTCTCCACCTGCTGATGGACGATCAGGTCCGCGACGATCAGCGTCGCGGCGCCTGGACCACGGCCCGGAACCGTGTTACGGGCGTGCGGCTGCTCAAAGACGGCCAGATCGTCGACGTTCGGGCCCGCCGAGAGGTGATTCTGAGCGCCGGTGCGATCGGCTCCCCTCACCTGATGCAGGTCTCGGGGTTGGGTCCGGCCGGGTTGCTCACCCAGCATCACGTGCCGGTGGTTGTTGATCTGCCAGGAGTCGGCGGAAACCTCCAGGACCATCTGCAGCTTCGAACGGTCTACCGCGTTCGGGGCGCGCGAACCGTCAACACGCTGTACCGGAATTGGATCACCCGGGCGGGCATGGGAATTCAGTACCTGCTGCTGCGATCAGGGCCGTTGACGATGCCGCCGTCCACACTGGGGGCTTTCGCCAAGAGTGACCCCGCGTTGGCCAGCCCGGATATGGAGTGGCATGTGCAGCCGTTGTCGTTGCCGAAATTCGGGGAACCCCTGCACCCCTTCGGCGCCATCACTCCCTCGGTGTGCAACCTGCGACCCACCTCGCGGGGCTACGTGCGTCTGGTCGATGCAGATCCGCTGACCCATCCGAAGATCAGCTGCAACTACCTGTCCACTGATACTGACTGTGAAGTCGCCGTGCGCGGCCTTCGGATGACGAGGCAGATCATGGCCGCCCCTCCTCTAGCCCGCTACTGTCCGGAAGAAATGCTTCCGGGCTCGCAACTGGTCAGCGACGAAGACCTCCTGACGGCCGCACGTGAATTGGGCACCACCATCTTCCATCCGGTGGGCACCTGCGCGATGGGTGCCTTTGATGCACGCGGTATCCCACGGTCGGCCGCCACGGTGCTCGACACCGACTGTCGCGTGTTTGGCATCGCGGGCCTGCGGGTGGCCGATGCTTCGGCGATGCCCACCATCACTTCCGGGAACACCAACGCCCCGGTCATGCTGATCGCAGAGCGCGCAGCGCGGGCGATACTAAATTAGTTCGGTCGCACTGCTCATACCGCGGCAGAAACCACGGCGTTCACGCCGGTCTCGGACAGCCACTCCCCCGACGACTGCGAACAGAGCGTGTCACCAGAAAAGTTTCGCCGTATTCGACTGCGCCCCCCGGCACCAGACCTGTAGCGGCCGCAGGCCCACTTCTCGCATCCGCCCGCGACACTCGCTGACCCTCTCCCTCGCAGCCATGCCGGAACGTTACACCTAACGATGTGATTCCCGGCGGTTCGTGAGTTTGACAAGCCGGCAGGCCAAAGAGCATTCAGGCTGCGCCTCCCGGTCCTCGGGGCACAACGACATTGGTAAGCCCACCGATTTACTTGAGTCGTGACCGTCAGTCCTCTTCGTCGTCACGGTGCGCGGCTTCGATCACCTCCGGTGGTGCGGGCTTCTGCAACCAGGCGCGGATCCGCAGTAACCCGCCGGCGACAGCCCCGACCGCGAATACCGCAACCACAATCCAAACCGCAGTGGACATGGATCGATTCTCCGCCCGCGACCGAATATCGAGGCGACTTCCGCAAGGTTGCCGACAAGCCTGTTGAGTCAATGGCCGGAGGCACCTTATCGAGGCGCCGTGGTAGCCCAGAAACGGGTCACCACCCCCTGCGACATAGCGAACGGTGTACCGCTACTTCCCCAATTCTGACGCGTTGCTCATCGCCAGCGCGATGCGTGCCGTGGATGGTTTCATCGATCAGGTCGTCGATCATGTCAGCGGTGTCAACGACCCGGTCACGGCGATCGTCGAATGCGTGTCGTTCGCAGTCGAGACCCTCACCGGCGATCCTCAGCTGGAGGGCCTACTGGCCCGGCGACAGGACGGCGAAGCGGTCACCTCGTTGACCTCCGACACGGCGACGTCATTCTGCCTGTCATTTTTCCATCAGCTCGACGTCGATTGGCAGCTTCACGGTTTCGACAGCACAGCTCTCGAAGAACTCGCCGAAATAACCTTGCGCACATTGCAATCCATGCTGACCGATCCTGGGCAGCCGATCCGCAAGGGCGCCGCACTGCGTGGCTTCGTCGCTCGATGGCTTGGCCCAGCGATCCTCTATCCACGGATAGCCGCGCTGTCGATGGGCGATCGGTTGCCTCGAGGTGCGCGACAGGCGCGTCAATAATGCCCAGGAAACTCACAGGCGTCTGCTAACTTCGCGAGGTGCCACTTCGCCAGCGAAGCGAAAGAAGCCGGAAGGCCTTCGCCGCAACCGTAATCGCCAGTCTGACCATCGTTGCCGGGGCCGCCTGCGGTGGTGGCACAGAGCCCGACGAGTCACCGGCGGCAACAGCCGACGAATCAACGGCGGCTCAACAAGCCGAGGCGAAACCAGAAGATCAACAGGGTCAACTGATCGTCAAAGACGAGGACGGCGATGGCCAGCCCGAGATCACCGGCGGCGTCTATGGAGATCCTGCGGCCGCCCTCCACTACTGGGAGCAACAGACCGAAAGCGACTGCGGGTTGATGGCGACCCGCATGGTGGTCGGCGAGATCACCGGAGCACCGCCCACCGAACGGGAAATCATCGATCTCGCGGCCAAGACTCCGAGCGAGTGCGACCCGGGTGAACCGGTGTATGACGAGAGCATCGACCCCAGTGACGGCGGTGTCGGGCACGGCACCTGCACGACCGACCTTCTGCTCCTGCTCAAGCACTACGGAATCAAAGCCGACTACACCAACGACGACACCGCTGCCAAGGGTGGCCTCGCCACCGGAATGGACGCGTTGGCGGACTATTTGGGTGACGGACGGCAGGCGATTGTGTGCGTGAATTCCAACACCATCTGGGATGGTGACGGCGATCGGACGGGATGCGGTCACCTGGTCACCGTCGCCGCCATCGATTACGACAACGACGCCGTCTACCTCGGCGACAGCGGCGGCGACGACACCAAGGGCGAGCACGTGACCACCGACGTGTTCGAATCCGCCTGGGCTGCCGGAGATCACGAACTCCTGGTCACCGCGCCCCGCTGAGATCACCTGTAGCGCGACCGGTCACAAACGCTGAGGCAAACCGCCCCTAGCAACTGAGCGGCCATCACCATGACCGCGGTCGTCCAGGTCGCCCGCTATCCGAAGGTGCGCGCGACCGTGGCGATCCGCTGTGGACGTCACAACTCCTACATGTAACCGGCACACCGGCAGTCGAACCGTTTCAGGCGCGACAAAGGTTGCGCGCCACCGACTGGATAAATCGCGTCACCTGAAGGCGTTCTCCAGAGATGAGAAGTGATATCCGGTAAGGCCCTCAGGAGGACAGCCATGAGCGTGGACAGCATCTCGGATTTGGGTTCGACGACCCTCGACGAGTTGGTTCCGTCGCGGTACGCGGTGCAGGTCGGTGACATCGAGGTGCTGGTCATCAGCGATGGGGTGCTACCGATCACGGCCCGGACGATGGCGACCAATGCCGACCCGACCGAGTTCGGGAGTTGGCTCGACGACCGGTTCCTTCCCAGAGACGTGCTCGATTGGCCGCTCAACGTGGTCGTGGTCCGCACCGGTGAGCGGACCATCCTGGTCGACGCCGGGCTTGGCGTGGAGTTCCCGGACTTCCCGCGGGCCGGGCAGACGGTCCATCGTTTGGAGGCCGCCGGTATCGATCCCTCGGCGGTGACCGACGTGGTGCTCACCCACCTGCATATGGACCACGTCGGCGGACTGCTCACCAAGGGGCTGAAGGAACGGTTGCGCCCTGATCTACGGGTCCATGTTGCCGCCGCGGAGGCCGAGTTCTGGGAAGCACCCGACTTCTCCCACACCGATATGCCTGCCCCGGTTCCAGATGCGCTCCGGTCGATAGCCTCACGGTTCCTCGACGAGTACCGCGGCCACATGCGGACCTTCGAGACGGAGTACGAACTGGCCCCGGGGGTGCTCGTCGCTCGTACCGGAGGCCACACCCCGGGCCACGCCATCGTCCGCCTCGACTCCGGAGGCGACCGGTTGACGTTCGCCGGCGACGCCGTCTTCGCACCTGGATTCGATAACCCCGAGTGGCACAACGGGTTCGAGCACGATCCAGAAGAGTCGGCCCGGGTACGGATAGAGCTCCTGCGGGAGCTGGCGGCGACCGGCGAGTCCCTGGTCGCCACTCACCTGCCGTTCCCATCGGTGTGTCGAGTCGCGACCGCCGGCGATGTCTTCCGGTGCGTTCCGACCGCATGGGACTACTGACCGTCGCGCCTGCCGTTGGTGATGACCCGCGCCACGTGTCCGGGGCGCATCAGCGTCGTTCCCGGGTCGACCCCGTGCAGCACCCTCAGGAACGTTTCCGTGAGCGCCATGTCTGTCGACGCGGCGGCCATATAGGCGGTGGTGTAGCGGTTGAACACTCGCTGCGGGAACGACCTCCATCCGCTCGCGGGGGTGAAGCCGAAGTCGTTGAGCCGGTTGGCCCACCACAACGGCGCGACCCGCCGTGCGACATCGCCGAAATAGACCTGGCTCAAGGGTTCACCGTCGAAGGCAAGGAACTGTCGAAGGCTGCGGGCCTGCATCAGCGCCGAGGTCATCCCTTGGCCGTACATCGGGTTCAAGCTGCACACCGCGTCCCCAATCGCCAACAGCCCCTGCGGAAACGCGCACAGCTTGTCATAGCGACGCCACACGCTGGTCGGGAAGTGGCGGTGATGCGTCTCCCCCAGCGGCTCGGCGTCGGCGAGTGCTGCGCTGATTTCCGGCGGTACGCATTCGGCCACGGCGGCCAACACCGCCGGCAGTTCGGTGGGAAGCCGGTGTCCGGCGACGCCTATCAGCGTCACGATCATCGTGTCGTTTTCGTAGGCGAGCATGCCGACGCCGGTCGGGCGTTCCAGTGTCGGGCTGACGAAGACCACCTTGTCGTCCAGCGCCCCCGGCGCCATTCGAAAAAGCTGGCTGGCGTAACAGAGCTGCACTGGATACGACCGCTCGGCCGGGCGTGTGAATCCATGCGCCGCAAGGAAAGCCGGTGTACGGGCCGAGCGGCCTGTCGCGTCTACCACGAGATCGGCCGGCACGGTCCACTGTCGGGCACCGCTGCGGTCACCGATACGAACGCCGGTTACCGCGCGATCGCTCAGTACGGGCTCGACGGCATCGTGACCCTCCAGCACTTTGACATTGGGTAGCGCGCAAACCCGTTGGCGAACAACGAATTCCAGCAGCGGTCGACTGGCCGGCTGGACAGGCATCGCATCGGGGTCGGCCAATGCGCCCGTTCGACACAGCGCATGCCCACGGACCTCGACGTATACCGCCGACAGGTCGCGGGTGTCGATGAGCGGTGCGCCGGCCGCTCTCAACTCCTTGATTACCCCGGGCAACATCTCGTCGAGGATCTTCAACCCCGCACTCGTCATCATGTGCAGGTGATGGCCCTGGGGCACGCCCGCCCGCTGCGATGCGTCGGCGGGCAGTTCGTCGCGCTCGACGACGGTGACCGAGTCGTACGCGTCTGCCAGCACTCTCGCGGCGAGCAGTCCACCCATGCTCGCTCCGCACACCACCGCTTCGTGCCTCGCCATCGCGCCCCTCTTCGGCAGGCTGTCCCCCGCAACCGTCGCACAGAGCGCGGCCGATAGTGCGATTTCATCCGCGACCCGCCGGGCCAGCCGTATCGGAACTCACACTCGCGGCCTCTCAGCCCACCGGCACAGCGTTGGCGCCACTGTCTGTAGCGTGGCGACCGTGAATTCCTCGCGTGTGTCTCTTCCTGTCGGGCTGATCGCCTGCACCGCATCGATGGTTCTGGCTCTCTCCGCCTGCGGCTCTGACACGGAAGCTTCATCGACCGACACGACCTCACCGACGAGCACGTCCTCGCTGGCCGACGAGTTCATCCCCCCACCGGTGGAGACCGGCGATCCCGCCAGCGCCATGTGCCCGACGGCGCCGCCACAGATCGGCGGCGCACCGGAGTGGACGCTCAACGGCGACACCGGAAGCGTCGCCGTCACCGGATCGACCGATTCGACGGCGCCGCTGATCAACGTGCAACCGCCGTTCAGCGTGTCCGAGACCCAGGTACACACGCTGAAGCCCGGTGACGGTCCGGTCGTCTCCGAGACCGCCACGGTCTTCGTCTGCTACATGGGGGTCAACGGTCGCGACGGGTCCGTGTTCGACAACAGCTACGAGCGGGGTATGCCAGTCGATTTCCCGCTCGACGGAGTTGTGCCGGGCTTCCAGAAGGCCATCGCCGGGCAGAAGGTCGGTTCGACGGTCGCCGTGGCGATGACGTCCGCCGACGGGTATCCCGAGGGTCAGCCCGCCGCGGGAATCCAGCCCGGCGACTCGTTGATTTTCGCGATCAAGATCCTCGACGCCTCGAGCTGACCGCCACGGTCAGCCGCCGGCGGTGACCGGGTTCTTCGACAAGTGGATGAAGGCGCCGTTCTTCCACACGCCCCAGCGTCCGCCCCACCCCGAGTGCCACACGACGGGCTCGCCGAGCCAGAACTCAGCGGGCTTCCGCGGTGCCCATGCCGGCACCGGTTCCCCGGCCATCGGCCTGGCCGGCGGTGGAGCCATACCCGGCGGAGGCGGAGGCGGCGGTATTTCAGCGGCCAGGGCCGGCGGCGGAGGGGGCGGCGGTGGAGACGGCTGCGCGCTTGCCGGAGTGCTCAGCCCTAGAGTCGTCGCGGTCAAGCCGCCTGCGATGGCAGCCAGCGTGGTCTTGCGAAACCTCATGAGCATGCCTCCAGCGCTAGTCACGAATCCGATGCTTCGAATTTATAGCCTGCATTTGCTGCGGCCAAACCAGGGCGTGTCCGCGCCTACTGCTGCTCACGGCTCTCGTCGCGCTCCGTGTCGTCGTTCTCGGCATCGTCTCGGGTGTCACCGGACGGCTCAGGTTGCAGCGCGACGCTTCGCGTCCGCGGGACCATCTCGGCCGGCTGATCGTCGGCCGGCTGCAGATGCACAACGCGGCCCACCGCACGACGCAGCCCCGGTGGTCCTTCCTTGCGGAGGAAGTCGCCGATCCGGCCCGCGCGGAAGCGCAGCGGCGAGCCGATGAACTCACCGAGCACCACGCCACTGCCCAGGGCCAGCGCGATCGCGATCGCCGACATCATCTGGCGGATGCCGTTGTCGAAGTTGCCGTCCACGGCGAAGGAGAAGACCGCGCGAAACACCGCCAAACCCGGCAACATCGGCATGATGCCCGCAGTGGCCGTCACCAAGGCCGGCGCTTGCCGACGGATGGAGATCAGCGTGGCGACGAGACCGACGCCGACCGCGGCGGCACCGCTCGCGAACACCTGACCGAACCCGGCGTTGCCCAGGGCGATCAGGACCGCCTCGGCGAGCCCGGCCGCGAGTCCGGCGGTCAGGATGGCCCGCATCGGCGCATAGCTCGCCACGGTCAGGCAGGCGCCGGCAAGCGCCGCGCCAAACACCGCGAGCGAGATCCGTACCGCCCCGCTCGGCGCGATGAACGATTCTGTCGCATCGACGTGCAGCGAGATGGTGACGCCGGCGATCTGGGCGATCTGCAGGCCCGCGAGAATGCCCACGACGATGCCCGCCGTCAGCAACACCGCTTCCCCGAGCCTGGCCAGCGCGGTCAGCATGTAGCCCGTCACCGCATCCTGCATCGCGCCGACGAAGGTCAATCCCGACAACAGCACCACGATGCCGGTGGCCACCATGACCGTCGGTCCGATATCGGCATACAGGAAGGCCGCCACGGCGACCGAGGTCGCGATGGCCGCGCCCGCGACATGTTGGAAGAAGAACGGCGTACCCACGCGATTGAGTCGGCGCCCCACCTGGTCGATGACCCCCGACGTGAGCGCGGCCAGGATGCAGGTCAACCAGCCGCCGCCGAGCAGCATCGCGATGCCGAGCGCGAAACCCGCCCAGCCCGCGGTCGCCAGCCACCGTGGATAGGGATGCGGCCGCTCGGTCAACTCGTCCATCGCATCGTGTGCTTGATCGACCGTCACACCGCCGGAGGTGATCCGCTGAACCAGCTGGTCGAGTTCGCCCAACCGGGTGTAGTCCGTCGACCGGTTGTGTACGGCCCGAACGATGGTGACGGGTGGACTGTCCGCGGTCGGCAGCGCGGACACGATGACGGTGGTGACGAAGATGTCGACGACGCAGTCGGTCAGTCGGTAGGCCTGGGCGACGTCCTGAGCGGTGGCGACGACGTCGGCGGTGCCCGAGCCCGAAGACAGCATCACCTCGGCGAGGCGGATCGTCAGATCGAGCACCTTGCGGGTATGCAGATCACCCATCCCGTCGGAACGGCGACGCCGCTGACCCGCGACGGGCGCCGGATCGCGGGGGCCGCGCAGCGCATTGCGTAGGCCGCGGCGGACGCGGCCTCGCGGCGTTCGATCTAACGGCATCGACGTGAACGATACTGACGTGCGGGCACCATGGCCCAGGCGGCTAATCCCGCTGCGGCACCCGACAACACATGCCAGACGCCGTGGTACTGCCACAGGCTGTCGGGCCGGCACAGCGGCGAGCCCGTGCGCCCAGCGGCATAGGCGGCCAGGCCGAGAGCGAAGACCGCCGCGGCCGCGACCCACGCCGACCGCCGCGCTCGCGCGGTGCGGGCCGCACCGATCGCGCACACCACCGCCAAAAGGATGATGGGCCAGTCGTGGACCGGGCCGGCCCACGGCGGTTGGGGCCCGTGGAAGATGAAGCTGCCCAAGCCGACGGCGATGAGCGCCACCCCTGCGGTCACCGCCAGCACCGCTCTACCGCGCAGGGCCCAGCACAGGACGGCTACCCCCACAGCGACGTACGCCAGGCTGGTGAGGGCCAGGACGGGCTGGGCGAGCAGGGCGTCATCGAGGCGTTCGCAGTCCGAGCGTCCGAAGGCCGCGGTGGCGGTCCAGCCCTGCATGCCAACTCACGATAGCCACCCATGGTGGCGGAGAAGCGAATTGAGCTCATCCGCCTGTGCTGAGACATGGCTACACCGGCCGGCCCGACAGCCAGCGCGGTGCGTCTGACGCGCGAGGTCAGTCGTCTTCGGGCGAGGCTACGTCGGCCTGATATCGCTGGCGACGCTTTTCGTCGGTCTGCTCCCACCATGGCGGCGAACCCCGCTCCCCCAATGCGACCTTGGCTGCGTGCACACCGGCACGTGCGGCCATTTCGCGGTCAGTTCCCTTGGCGCGGCGCACTTCTCGGCGCCATGCCATGAGTATGCGGGTCAGCTCGGCCCGCCGATCCTCGGGTATGGCCGGATCAGTGGCGCGCCACCGGCGACCGTTGACGACGATGAAGTGGCCGTCATCGGTCAGCTGCGGCTCACCCATCGGCCGATATTAGCTCCGGCGAAATCAGCCCTGAGGGCACGGCCCGGGGAGGAACAGCGACCAGCACCAGCCCGGCGGGAGGGGTGGAGTGAAGCCGGGCGGCGGCGGTGGCGGCGGCGGTGGCGCCTCGCCTTCGAAGATGTTCTGCGCGACGTTGCCCTGCCCGTGGTAGACGTACCAATAGGTGTGGCATACGGAGTTGTCCCATACCACCGGATTCACCCGCAGGTTTCCGGTCTGCACCGGCGGATCACCAGGGCACCAGCGGCAGGGTCCCGAGGGATTGGCATCCGGGCATCCGGGCCAGGCTTGTTGCGGCGCCGGCCCACCGGGCAGTGCTTGGGCCGTGCCCGCTGCGGATCCGAACCCGACGGCGGCGATCGTGACCGACATCACTGCCGCGCCGAGGATTCGCTTCGAGGTGTGCGTTGTGTTCATCTTTCGTCCTCTTGCTCGTGCGGCGCTCGATGCGCGTCCTCGGGCAAGTACACGAGAACCGTTCGGCTACCGAACCCAACTATTCGGTTTTCTTCACCATGGGTACGGGTATCGCTCGGCGAGACGATCGTGGACTAGGAGAGAAATGATGAGCTCACCCGAACAGGCCTCGGACGACGCGGATCAGGGTGAGGGCGCAGAGCAAGGGGTCCCGCCGACAGCTCCCGCGTATTCGACGCCACCGCCCGAGGGAATCCCCTCGGCCGACGACGAGGACGACGCCGAGTAGCCGGCGCCTCTAGTGTGCATTCAGATCGCAAATCCACGCCGTATCACGACTTTTGACGATCTGAGCGCACACTAGCGGAGGCGGCGGCCCGGGTCACGACCCCTTACGCAGGTCGGCAAGCGAGTTCTGCAATCCGCCGTCGATGCGGATCTGAATACCGGCCACCGCCAGCATCACCGCGGCGGTCACCAGGTGCACCACCGCGTCGGTGATGTTGTTGGGGAACGTGAACACGTACGCCACCTGGTGTGAGAAGAACGCCCAGATGCCCGGCAACGCGCCCGCCACCGCCGCGACGAGCAGATACAACACCGCCCACGACTTGCGCAACGCGAACACCAGTCCCGGGCCGAACAGGGCCAGCCCGGCGACAGCGTGCCATCCGTTGTAGTCCATCCCGAGAACCTGTGCGGTCGGCGCGCCCGGGCCCGTTGCGAAACTCGGCTCGACGATGAAGCCGATGACCGCCTGGACGACGTGGAAAATCGCGAGGACCAACAGGCCTACCTGGGCGAAACTCCACTTCACGGTTACACCATTCCGTCGTCGACACCGGCCCCGCGAATACTACGCTCGGTAGTAGCGCCTTGGAAGGGTTTGAGTGCAACTGCAGGCGAGAGATCCTGCGAGGCGGGCGGCCCACTCCGTCGTTAACCTGTCCGGGTGGCAGAAGTGCTGTCGGTCAATATCGCGCGAGTGCGGGTCAATCCCGATGCGCCGTCGCGGTCAACAGGTATCGACAAGGCCGCTGTGTCGGACCGGGTCGCGGTGCGCGCGCCGGGTCCGATGCGCGGCGGTCTGGGTAGCGGACTCGTCGGCGACACCATCGGCCATACCAAGCTGCACGGCGGTGACGATCAAGCGGTCTACGTATATGCGCGAGAAGACCTGGACGACTGGGAAACTCGACTCGATCGCCAATTGACCAACGGGATGTTCGGCGAGAACCTCACCACCACGAACGTCGACGTGACACAGGCGCGCATCGGTGAACGCTGGCGCGTGGGCACCGACGGTCTGCTGCTCGAAGTCTCGGCTCCGCGCACGCCGTGCCGCACCTTCGCGGCGTTCCTGCAAATCGACCGCTGGATGAAGACCTTCACCGCGGCCGCCAAACCCGGTGCCTATCTTCGCGTCATCTCACCGGGAACGGTGGGCGCGGGCGACGAGATCTCCGTCGAGCACCGCCCGGACCATGACGTGACCGTCGAGTTGGCGTTCCGCGCCAGGATGTCTGACGCTTCCTTGCTTCCAGAGCTGCTCGCAGCCGACGCGTTGTCCGCCGAGCTCAAAACCTACGTGCGCAAACGCCTGCCGACCAACGGCAAATAGGCCCGTGCGGCCCTCCGGCGCAACGGTGACGCCGCCCACTCTCCGGTAACGGGACCGCCCTCGGTGTCGACATAACCGTCAGCAGCGGCTACGCGCGGCGGGCGCCCGAAGTATCGCGGCAGGTGTGAAGCAGCAGCGCCTGAACCGGCAGCCCGACCCGGCTCCGGTCCGTCCACCGCGACGACCGCTCGGCGGTATCCCTCGACCAGGAAAGTTCAAGAGCGATGACAATGCGACACAGTTGGGCGCGCCGCATGATGGCCGGCGCGCTGGCGGCCCTGCTCATACCGGGCCTGGTCGCGGTGGCGGGTGGAACGTCCACCGCCGCGGCGTACTCACGGCCGGGGCTTCCGGTCGAGACCCTCATGGTCCCGTCGGCCGCCATGGGCCGCGACATCCCGGTCAAGTTCCAGGGCGGTGGCCCGCACGCGGTCTATCTGCTCGACGGCCTGCGGGCGCGCGACGACAACAGTGGCTGGGACATCGAAACCGCCGCGTTCGAGAACTACTTCGAGTCCGGTCTGTCGGTCGTGATGCCGGTCGGCGGTATGTCCAGCTTCTACACCAACTGGCAGGGACCCGCGGTCGGCAACGGCGGCACCTACACCTACCAGTGGGAGACCTTCCTGACCTCCGAACTGCCCGCGTATCTGGCTGCCAACAAGGGCATCTCGCCCAGCGGCAACGCGGTGGTCGGTCTGTCCATGTCGGGTAGCGCTGCGCTGATCCTGGCCGCCTACCACCCGGGTCAGTTCCGCTACGCCGCCTCGCTGTCGGGCTTCCTCAACCTCTCCGACGGCATCTGGCCGCTGTTGGTCGGCGTCGCGATGCGCGACTCGGGCGGCTTCAGCGCCACGGCGATGTGGGGCCCACCCGGCAGCTCGGCCTGGAAGCGCAACGACCCGACGGTCAACGTCGGCAAGCTGGTGGCCAACGGCACCCGCATCTGGGTGTACTGCGGCAACGGCGTCCCGTCCGAACTCGGCGGCGGCGGCGACATCGCCGGCCAGTTCCTCGAGACCATCACGCTGGACAGCAACAAGAACTTCCAGCAGGCCTACGAAGCAGCCGGCGGAGGCAACGGCACGTTCAACTTCCCCGCCAATGGCACCCACGGATGGGGCTACTGGGGTTCGCAGCTGGCCGCGATGAAGGGCGACATCCAGGCCACGCTGGGCGCCTGAGTCCCGCTGACGCCACTGGGCGACCGCCTCGTGCGGTCGCCCAGTACGCGTCGGAGACAATCGCGGGGTGACGCAGCAGCCGCGACCGACCGTGCCCGCGCTCCTGGCCCGCGCGTGCCACGAGTTCGGCGACCACACCTATCTGGTCACCCCGACGGATCGCCTCACCTACCGCGAGGCTCATGAGCGCTCGGCGCGCATCGCGCGGTGGCTTCTGGGCGAAGGCGTCGGTAAGGGAACCCGCATCGGCCTGTTCTTCCCCAACGGGGTGGACTGGGTGCTGTGGTGGTTGGCCGCCTCCCGCATCGGCGCGCTGGTCGTGCCGCTGAGCACGCTCTACGCGCCGGCGGAGATCGCCAAAGTCGCGCGGCTGGCCGACATCGCGCTGATCATCGCCCCGAGCCGCGTGCTGAGCATCGATGTCGCCGACCGATTCGAAGCGGCCTGGCCGGAGCTGACGACACAGCAGGGCGGGCGGTTGGCGATGACGGGCGCACCGTACCTGCGTCGGATCGTGTTCGTCGACGGCCAGGTTCCCGCCTGGGCCACTCCGTGGGACGGTGACGCCGACGGCCAACCGGACGCGCTGCTGTCCGCCGCCGAGGCCGAGGTCTCCCCCGCCGATCTGGCCGTCGTCATCCACACCTCGGGGTCGACCGCGGACCCGAAAGGCGTCATGCACACACACGGCACCCTCGTGCGACAGACCTCGACATGGCCGAACGCGATCCGTGCTGTATCCAAAAGCGAAGGCGCGGTGCGGATTATGTGCGCGATGCCGTTCTTCTGGGTCGGTGGGTTGCTCGCGGTGACCGGTGCGCTGCACGAACCCGTCACCGTGCTCGTCATGCCGCGTCTGGACGCCGAGGGGGCACTCGATCTGATCGAGCGCGAACGGGCCGCCGGAGTCGTCGGATGGCCCGCGTTCACCCAGCGGCTCCGGGAGCATCCGAGCTTTTCCGACCGCGATCTGTCCTGCGCGCCGATGCTGCGCGACGGCCCGCTGGACATCGCGATGGTCGACGTACCCGACGGATATCCCGTCCACCGCACCATGTCCGAGACCGCCGGCGGGTTCGTCTACACCGACATGTGCATCGTCGACGACGACGGCGCACCGGTACCCGACGGGCAGGTCGGCGAACTGTTGATCCGCGGCATCGGCGTGATGGCCGGCTACAACAAGCGCGAACGGTGGGAGACGTTCGACGAAAACGGTTGGTACCACACCGGTGACCGCGTCTACCGCAGACCCGGTGACCCGCGGCTGTTCTACGTCGGCCGGACGACCGACATGATCAAGGCCGCCGGCGCGAACGTCTCACCGCTCGAAGTCCAGGCGGTCCTCGAGGAATCTCCCGCCGTGGCACAGTGTCTCGTGCTCGGCATCGACGACGCCCGCCGCGGGGAGCTGGTGTGCGCGGTGGTCGTGCCCACCGCCGCCGGCGTGGACGTCGACACGTTGGCCGCCCATGCCCGCACGCACCTGTCGGCGTACAAGGTGCCGACCCGCTGGGTGCTGGCCTCCAGTGAGCAGATCCCGATCCTGCCCAGCGGAAAGTTCGACCGCAAGACGCTGAGCACGATGATCGCCGAGGGTGTCCTCGAATCGATCGACCGGTGACCGAGCCGGGTGTCCTGCGAACGCCGGACAGGGCGACGAACTCGGCCGCATCATCGCCGAATTCGTCGCCCGCGCGGGGTGATCAGAGGCCGAACTGGTCGTCGATGATGCCCAGCCAGACCTGAGCCGCGTCGATCGCCACCTTCTCACTGATGAACGCGTGCTGGGTACCGGTGTACATGTCGCGGAACGCGCGTTCCAGACGGCTGCCCTCGCGGATCGAGCTGGTGCCCGCGACCAGATGTGCCCACTCCGCACACTGGCGCGCCACGTCGGTGGCGTACACGGCAGCGACTCTCATGTCCGCGCGCAGGGCCGGGGTGAGGTCCTCCCCCGCCGCCACACTGGCTTCAGCGGTCGCAAACGCGTCGAGCACCAGCAGCCGCGCCGCCCGCCAGGCCGCCACGTGATGGGCCAGCCCCTTCTGGAACGTCGGGCGACTGGCCAGCGACGCCATATCGCTCATCCGGAACTTCGTGGCGGCCAGCTCCTCGACGTCGTCGAGCATGCTCTTGGCGACGCCGAGCGCCCACGACGCATGCCCGGCTGCGGTGACGGGCATCATGCCCATCCGAGTCGCGGGCGACGATCCGCGCAGCGGCTCGCGGGTGAACAACGCGAATGTGCGCTCGGCGGGCACGAACACGTCTTCGACGCTGTAGTCGTAGGAGCCCGTCCCCTTGAGGCCCTGCACGTGCCAACCGTCGTTGAAGCTGACCTGTTCACGCGGCAGGATGGCGATCTGCATGTCCGGCACACCTTCGCTGACCCAACGCATCTCGGTCCCGTCCATCGGCAGGAAGCCCGCGGCGACATACTGCGAATGCCCGATCCCCGAACCAAAGCTCCACGACCCGGTCAGCCGGTACCCACCGGGGACGGCGGTGCCTTGACCGTTCGGGAAGAACTGCCCGCCCATCGTGACCCGGTTGTCATGCGCGGTGAACACCTCGGCGAATCCAGCGTCCGGCAAGTACGCGGCCGCGGCGAACGACGACGGCAGGTTGGCGATACCGACCCAGCCGAACGATCCGTCCTGCCAGGCCATCTCGATCCAGGTCTCGATCATCTCGGCGAACGACGGTTCGCTGCCGCCGGCGGACGCGGGGTTGAACGCCGTCATCAGGCCGGTGTCCCACATCGCTTCGACGACGGCCGGGCTCAGCGTGCGCAGCCGCTCCGACTCACCGGCCTCCGACTGCACGATCTGGCGCAAGGTGCGCACTCGTCCGGCGATTCCCTCGGCGGCATCCAATGTCGACGTCATCAGTCCTCTTTATCAGCGATCGTCGCGCCGCACATACACTTCGGCCGTGCACGTCACCGCGCTCAACATCGCACCGGGTAGCCGGTTGCCGATGTGCTCCGTCGGCGAGGTGGTCGCCGAGGCGGGAACCGGCCTGGTCGGCGTGCTGACCGCGTCAGGGCTTCAGTGACGTCACTTGATGATGCGAACCAGATACGGCGCCATGTTGTTGGTCCGCACCGGCGACGTCGCCACACCCGATTCGGTGGCCTCCAGCATCTGACCGTTGCCCAAAAACAGTGCCACGCTCTGATTCCCGTTGGGGCCGTAGAAGATCATGTCTCCGGGCAGCGCCTCGGACGGCAACACCTTCTGCCCGACGTTGTACTGCGCGCCCGAGGACCGCGGCAGCTTGACCCCGATACCGGCGAACGAATAGACCATGAGGCCGGACGCGTCGAAACCGACGGTGCTGAGCGCGGGATCAAGGCCCACGATGTGGCCTTCGCGGTCGAGCCCGGCGACGTTCTCGGCCGTGCCGCTGCCCTTCGTCGGCCCGTTCGCGTCTCCTCCGCCGTAGGAGAAGGGAACGCCGCGCTGCGACAGGCCGCGGGCGATGACCTGGTCGACCGCCTGCTGGTTGACAGCGGACCGCGTCGGCGCGGCGGCCGCCACCCCAGGAAGGGTCACCAACAGGGCGACGCCGATCACCAAGGCGTAGATGCGTCTCATGGTTCGTTGCTCTTTCTCGACTGCGCGCATACCGATGGCGCTGTATCACTTGTACCGGTTCGTTTGCTCGTAATGCCAATTCGCGCCTGGCCCAAGGCCAATGAGATGCAGTACCGTAACCGAACGGTGATTACATCCTTCTGTTGCGGGGTCGGCCGATGACCGAACGGGTCGCAGTGGTCGGCGGCGGCATCCTCGGTGTCGCGGTGGCCCGTGAGATCGTGCGGCGTCGCCCCGAATCCGATGTCACGCTCTTCGAGAAGGAAGACCGTCTCGCATCGCATCAGACCGGCCGCAACAGCGGGGTCGTGCATGCCGGTTTGTACTACCAACCCGGCTCACAGAAGGCCGTGCTCTGTCGTCGCGGGGTCGGTTTGCTCGAAGAGTTCTGCGCCGAGCGTGGGATCCGTCGGATCGTCTGCGGCAAGGTCCTCGTCGCGCTCACCGACGAGGAGAAGGCGAGGCTCGCCGACATCGAGCGGCGGGCGTTGGCGAACGGCGTCCCAGTTGTGCGGATCATCGGGCCCGAGGAACTGCACGAACTCGAGCCCCATGTGCGCGGCATCGCGGCACTGCACTCCCCGTCGACCTCGATCGTCGACTTCGCGGAGGTGACCAGGGAGCTTGCCGCCGACGCTGTGGCGGCCGGTGCGAAAGTCCTTCTCGGACACGAGGTGACGGGATTGCGGGCCGGTGAAATCGAAGTGGTGGTCAGCGCCCGCACCGCCGGAGACGGTGAGAAGGCGCGATTCGACCGGGCGGTCGTGTGCGGTGGTCTGCACAGCGACCGGCTCGCCGAGATGGCCGGGGACGGCCCCAATCCGGTGATCATGCCGTTCCGGGGCGAGTACTACGCGCTGAAACCGCACCGCCGCGATCTCGTCAACGGTCTGGTCTATCCCGTGCCCGACCCGCGCTATCCGTTCCTGGGTGTCCACCTCACCCCGCGCGTGGACGGTGAGGTGCTCATCGGGCCCAACGCGGTGCTGGCGCTGGCGCGCGAGGGCTATTCCTGGGGCACGGTCTCACCGCGCGATCTGGCCGGGATCGCCTCGACGCCGGCGTTCTGGCGGTTCGCCCGCCGACACTGGCGCACGGGTGTCCGCGAGGTGTTCGGATCACTGTCACGGCGGCGATTCATCACCGCCGCCAGGGCCTACGTGCCGTCCCTGCGCGACGAGGACGTGGTGCCCGGCACCGCCGGCGTGCGGGCCCAGGCCCTGGACCCCGACGGCGGTCTGGTCGACGACTTCCGGATCAGCGTCCGCGGTCGCGTCGTGGTGCTGCGCAATGCGCCATCACCGGCGGCGACCTCAGCGCTGGCGATCGCCGAGCACGTCGTCGACACCTTCGAGGCGTCGACGTAAGGGCTTCACCCTGCTGATAACGCCATCCCCGGCAAGCACCGGGTCGTACTGTGGGTACATGGCCATCATCGAAACGGACGCCGCGCCTTCGACCCCGTTCGACCAGGAGGTCGCTGCCACGCAGCGGTACTTCGACAGCCCGAGATTCGACGGGATCATCCGCCTCTACTCGGCCCGTCAGGTCGCCGAACAGCGCGGCACGATTCCCTCCGACTACATCGTGGCGCGCGAGGCCGCCACGGCGTTCTACGAGCGCCTGCGCGAACTGTTCGCGCAGAAGAAGAGCATCACCACCTTCGGCCCGTACTCGCCGGGCCAGGCCGTGACGATGAAGCGGATGGGCATCGAGGGCATCTACCTCGGCGGCTGGGCGACGTCCGCCAAGGGGTCAACCACCGAAGACCCCGGACCCGACCTGGCCAGCTACCCGCTTAGCCAGGTGCCCGAGGAGGCCGCCGGCCTGGTGCGGGCGTTGCTCACCGCCGACCGCAACCAGCAGTACCTGCGGCTGCAGATGTCCGAAGAACAACGCGCCGCGACACCCGCCGTCGACTTCCGCCCGTTCATCATCGCCGACGCCGACACCGGCCACGGCGGAGATCCCCACGTGCGCAACCTGATTCGCCGGTTCGTCGAGGCCGGAGTACCCGGCTACCACATCGAGGACCAGCGGCCGGGCACCAAGAAGTGCGGCCACCAGGGCGGCAAGGTGCTGGTGCCGTCCGACGAACAGATCAAACGGCTCAACACCGCGCGCTTCCAGCTCGACATCATGCGGGTCCCCGGCATCATCGTGGCCCGCACCGACGCCGAGGCGGCCAACCTGATCGACAGCCGCGCCGACGAGCGCGACCAACCGTTCCTGCTCGGCGTGACCAACCTCAAGGTGCCGTCGTACAAGTCGTGCTACCTGGCGATGATGCGGCGCTTCTACGAGGCGGGCGTCACCGAACTCAACGGACATCTGCTCTACGCGCTGCCCGAAGGCGAGTACGCCACCGCCAACGCCTGGCTCGACCACCACGGCATCGGCGACGCGGTCGCCGAGGCCGCCTCGGAGTACCAGGATCGCCCCGACGGCGAGATCGACGCGATCTTCGACCGGGTCGAATCGAAGGCTGTCGACGCCTGGCAGGTCGATGCCGGCCTGATGACCTACGGCGAGGCGGTCGCCGAGCTGCTCGAGTTCCGCGAGAGCGAGGGCGAACAACTCGACATGAGCGTCGCGGAGTGGCGTGCGTTCGCCGAGCGCGCGCCGCTGTACACCGCGCGTGAGAAGGCCAGGGAGATCGGGGCGGCCGTCGGCTGGGACTGCGAGCTGGCCAAGACCCCGGAGGGCTACTACCAGGTTCGCGGCGGGATCCCGTATGCGATCACGAAATCGCTTGCCGCCGCACCGTTCGCCGACATCCTCTGGATGGAGACCAAGACCGCCGATCTGGCCGATGCGCGCGAGTTCGCCGAGGCGATTCACGCCGAGTTCCCCGAGAAGATGCTGGCCTACAACCTGTCCCCCTCGTTCAACTGGGACACCACCGGCATGACCGACGACGAGATGCGGGCCTTCCCCGAGGAACTCGGAAAGATGGGGTTCGTCTTCAACTTCATCACCTACGGCGGTCATCAGGTCGACGGTGTCGCGTCCGAGGAGTTCGCCACCGCGTTGCGCCAGGACGGCATGCTCGCGCTGGCGCGACTGCAGCGCAAGATGCGCCTGGTCGAATCGCCTTATCGCACACCGCAAACACTTGTCGGCGGGCCGCGCAGCGATGCCGCGCTCGCCGCGTCGTCGGGCCGCCTGGCGACCACCAAAGCGATGGGCAAGGGCTCGACCCAGCACCAGCATCTCGTGCAGACCGAGGTGCCGAAGAAGCTGCTCGAGGAGTGGCTGGCGATGTGGGGCGAGCACTACAAACTCGACGAGAAGCTGCGGGTGCAACTGCGCCCGACGCGGCCGGGGTCAGACGTGCTCGAGTTGGGCATCTTCGGTGAGCGCGACGGTGAGGACGAGAAACTGGCCAACGTGATCGTCGACCCGATCAAGGACCGGCACGGGCGCAGCATCCTGACGGTGCGCGACCAGAACACGTTCGCCGAGAAGCTGCGCCAGAAGCGGTTGATGAGCGTGGTCCACCTGTGGCTGATCCACCGGTTCAAGCCCGAGATCATGTACTACGTCACGCCGACCGAGGACAACATCTATCAGACCGAGAAGATGAAGTCGCACGGCATCTTCACCGACGTGTACCAGGAGGTCGGCGAGATCATTGTCGCCGACATCAACCAGCAGCGGATCGAGGAACTGCTGAATCCCGACCGGGAGGCCTTGGGCCGGTTGATCCGCAAGGAGGACTAAGGCGCCTGCTGCGTACGCCGTGCGCGGCTGCCGGCGTATGCCGTGCGCGCCTGCTGCGTACGCCGTGCGCGCCTGCTACGGCTGCCTCCCGCGCGGGCGTGTGGACCGCTGACCTCTCGCGAGGGTGATCCGCGCAGTGCCCGCCTGTCAGCGAAAAATTCGCTGGGAGCGAAAGTTTCGCTGAGAGGTGGGCAGCCAGGGTGGGTCTCAGCTGCCCGGCGGCGCGATGTGTACGACCTTCATCTCGGTCATTTCGTCGAGCAGTTCCGGGCCGAACCCGAAGCCGTTGCCGCTCGCGCGACGCGGCTGTGACGCCCCACCGGGCGCTCCGCCGAAGACGTCGTTGATTTTCACCGTGCCGACCGGCAGGGCACGCCAGGCCTCCTGCGCGTGCGCCATGTCGGCGGTCAGCACGGTCGCAGCCAACCCGTACCGGTCGTCGGCCGCTTCCCGCACCGCGGAGTCGAAGTCCGGAACCACTCGCACCGGCGCCACCGGACCAAAGGTCTCCTCGCGAAACACCAACATCTCCGGAGTGCAGTCCGCCAATACGGTCGGCGGATAGAACGCACCGGGACCCGGCCGAGGCGCGCCGCCCGCCAGAACCCGTGCGCCGTGGGCCACCGCGTCCGCGACCTGCTCTTGCACCACGTCCCGCTGACGCCCGTCGACCAACGGCCCGATCCGGTCGTCCCACGCTCGCGCTTCCGATGCCAACTCGTCGAGGAACGCCTCAGCCAGCGACTCAACCACGAAGACCCGCTCCACCGAAACACAGATCTGCCCGGCGTTGGCGAAGGCACCCAGCGCGGCCTGCTCGGCCGCCCACCGCGGATCCACATCCGCGTCGACGATCAACGCGTCGTTGCCGCCGTTTTCCAGCACGGTCTTGGCCCCGCGCTCCGCGCAGGCTCGCGCGATCGCCCGGCCGGTCGCGCTGCTGCCGACGTGCGCCACCACGTCGACATCGGCCGCCGAGGCCAGGTGGGCGCCGACAGATCCGTCACCGTCGAGGATCTCGAGCACACCGTCGGGAAGCTGCCCGGCCAACAGTTCGGCGAACCGCCGACCGGTCGCTGGGCACCGCTCACTTGGCTTGTGTACCACCGTGTTTCCCGTCACCAACGCCGCGCCCAGCAGGCCGGCCGCGACGGCCACCGGATCGTTCCACGGGGTGAGAACCGCGACGACGCCGCGCGGTTCGGGAACCATCAGATCGGTCGCCGACCAGGAGCCGTGCAGGCTGCGGCCGCGATGCAGCGGTCCGAGCTCGGCGTACTGCACCAGCGTGCCCGCGCCCGCGTCGACTCCGCCCAATGCGTCGTCGCGGAGCTTGCCGGTCTCACGTTCGTTGAGCTCGGCCAGTTCCTCGGCCGCGGCGCGGACCGCTGCGGCCGCCTTGGTCAACGCAGCCGCGCGTTCGGCGGCGGGGGTACGCGCCCACCCCGGCGCGGCGGCACGCGCTCGAGCCGCGGCTTGGGCGCAGCTCGAGGGATCGGTGATCGGGATCTTGCTGACTTCGTCGCCGGTGCGGGGGTCCAGAACGGTGATTTCCATGGTCTGCGACACGCGAGGGGTGGTACCCGCTGCGATCACGATCAACCGCGTAAGGCGACGCGGCGTGGCGGGCCCGCGCGGTCAGGCGTAGAGCTCTTCGAATTTGCGGATGGAACGTTCGATGTCGCCCTTGACGGCGCGGGCCGCCGTCGCGCCGATGGGCCCGAACAGTGGCGCGCCCCCGAGATTCATCGTGAGGGTGAACGCCGAACCGGTTTCGGTCGGCGCGACCGTCATCGTGAGCCCGTACCTGGTGCCGCCGACGCCTTTTCCGGTGACCTCGATCAGCTTGGGCGGGTCGAACTTCTGGATGGTCCACGTGACGCGGTTGCGCAACCCCTTGGCCCCCGCGACGCCCACGATCGTGGTGCCGACCGTCAGCTCGTCTGGCAACTCGCCGCGCCAACCTTCGTGCATGACCATCCAGTCCCCCAGCGCGTTGAGGTCCGATACGTGCTCCCACGCCTCCTGCGGGCTCAATGCGAGCTGACGCGACATCTCGAGCTTGGCCATCTTCGGATCGTAGCCAGCTCAGCTCGGCGCGGGCAGGCGTAACACCAACCGGGCCCCGCCGAGCGGGCTGGCCTCCATCGCCGCAGTGCCCCCGTGCAGCTCGGCCTGCTGAGCCACCAGCGCCAGCCCCAGCCCCGAACCGGATCGCGCCGCCGTCGACCCGCGGGAGAACCGCTCGAACACCGCGGCGCGTTCGTCCTCGGGTATCCCGGAACCGTTGTCGTCGACGGTGATCTGAACGCCTTCGCCGGAAGCGACTGCGCCCAAACGGATTTCGGTGGCGTCGCCATGCTTGATCGCGTTGGTGATCGCGTTGTCGACGACGAGCCGCAGCCCGGCGGGCAAGCCGACCATGAGCACCGTCGTCGACGACGACAGCGACACCCTGAGGCCGGGATAGTTGCGCATCGCGTCGTGTGCGGCCCGGTCCAGCAGTTCGGTGATGTCGACGGGGACGAAGTCGTCGACGGTGGTCAGTTCGCCCTGTGCGAGCCGCTCCAACGCGGTCAGGGTCGCCTCGATCCGGCTCTGGGTGCGCATGACGTCGGCGATCACCTCCTGGCGTTGCTCGTCCCGCATCTGAAGCGTGGAGAGCACCTCGAGGTTGGTGCGCATCGCGGTCAGGGGTGTGCGGAGCTCGTGTGAGGCCACCGCGGCGAAGTCTCGCGCCGACTCCAGCGCCGCTCGCGTGCGCTGCTGTTCGTCGCCGATACGGGCGAGCATCCCCTCGACGGCTTCGGCGATCTCGACGGCCTCCTGTACGCCGCGCACCTGAACCTCTTCGGGTTTGGACTGGGCGTTGATCGCGCGCGCCTGCTGGGCCAGCAGGCGGAACGGGTTGATCATGATCGACCACATGACCCAGCCGACCAGCACGGTGCCGACGATGACGCCGCCGCAGATCAGAAGCACCCGCCGGTGCAGTTCGTCGATGCGGCGTTGGGTCTCGGCCAGCGGCGCCCCGATGGCGATCAAGGCCCCGCCGGCGGAGAACGTCCGGACCCGGTACTCGACACCGTCGATGGTGGTGTCGGCGTAACCGACCGGGAACTCCGGCAGCACGATGTTCTCCGGGATGGAGACCGTGATGCCGTCGACGCGGGCGGTGCGCACCAGGCCGCCGTCCGGGATGGGCGGGTTCACGTCGGCCTGTTGCGCGGTGCGCAGCAGCTCACTGATGTCACCGAGGCTGCTCACCGAGTCCAGACGACGGTCCAGCTGGCTGTACTGGTCGTTGGTGACGCCGAACCACACCCACGCGCCCAGCGTGATCACCAGCGCGACCACCGACAACGCCGCGACGATCACGATGATGCGCAGCGACATCACCCGGGTCAGCAGCTGGTACAGGCGTCCACCGAGTCGCACGATCAGCAACGATAGGACGGATCAGACCCGCCGCGGCAGTTGCGCGCCGATCAATGGCGCAATCTTTTCGGCCATGTAGGTGTGACCGGCGTCGGTGGGGTGCACGCCGTCGGGGCCGATCAGCTCGGGCCGGTCGACGAACCACCGGGCCGCGATCGGGTCGACGAACGTCGCGCCCGCAAGTTCCGCCTGGTATTTGAGGGTGTCGCGGATGCGTACCACGGTCGCGGGGACGTCAGCCGTCGGCCACGGCGGCCCGATCACGAGGAAGAGCGCGGACGGCGCGATGCGCCGCGCCAATTGGAACGTGCCGTAGACCAGGACCGACAACTGGGTGGGGTCGACGTTCTGATCGTTGCGCGAACCGTAGAACACCACCAGCGTGTCATCGGGTGTGACCGTCGCGGCGGTCAGATCCTCGAAGAGGCTGCCCCGGTTACCGCGGGTGCCGTAGCCGGCTCCGCCTTCGGCGCCGACGACGGCCGTGGTGGACAGTCCCTGCTGAGCCAGGATCTGCCAGGCCTGGGTGGTCCACGATTTCTCGCCGAGCCCGCCTTCGGGGCCGCCGGTCGTGTACGAGTCGCCGATCACCGCGATGCGGTTGAGCGCGAAGCTGAGCGCGTCGATCTCTTTGTGCTCTGTCGGTTTCAGGTGTTGACAGCCGGTGACCACGAGGATGGCGATTGCCACCGCGATGGTCAGGGCGCTTCTCAGCGCGCCGGTGTAAGGCCGTGTGGACACGCGCGGAAGAAGCATCGTCACCCGGCGCGGGCGGTCATCACCTCGGAGCGTTCGCGCGGACGGGACACGGTGTGCAGCTTGCCGGCCGCGTCCGGGGTCGAAGCGGCGGGGCCGTTCATCATGCTGCGCATCCATTTACGGGCGGGCTCCTCGACAAAGTGGTACAGCATGACCGCGCCGATCAGCGCGGTGCCAAGCAAGGCAACCATTATGAGCTTGCCCGTGAAGTCCGATGACAGCCGCAGCCCGAATTGCTGCACCATCCAATCCCAGGTGGTGTGCACCAGCTCATGAACCATGTAGAGGCTGAACGACACATGCCCGAGGTAGACGACGGGCCCCCGCGAGAGAAGCCAGGGCAGCGACCCGGCGCCGATGGCCAGGCTGAACAGCAGCGGCACGAAAAGCACATCGACCAGGCCGGCGCTGTCGACGATCTTGGGCAGCGGATGTGCGTCGAGTCGGTAGAGGATCGTGACGATCACGACGCCGAGGAGGAGCGCGGCGTACCCGGCGGCGCGCCGAGCCTGATCGCTCGGGTCGAGCTTGCGCACCGCCGCAGCGATCAGGGCGCCCGCGGTGAACTGCATGACGATCCGCGGTAGCCAACTCCACGGGGTGTAGAACTGCCCGGACGCCAGCAGAAGCAGGATCGGCGGCATCACGGCGACGAAGGCCAGTGCGATCAGGCCCCGCGCCCGCGTCGACCGAGCGATGCGGAAGATCACCACGATCAGACCGCCGAAAAGCAGATAGGCCAGCCACTCCGCGCTGATCGACCAGGCGGGCCCGTCCCAGCTGGAGCCGTCGAAATAGGGCACGAACCACAGTTGGACCATCAGCGCCTGGCGCAGATAGTTCGTCGCCGTCAACGTCTCGGCCGCCGGTGAGGGCACACGGCCGACCTGCAGGGTGAAGATGATCCACAGGGCCGCCAGATGCATCGTCACCAGGTAGACGGGCCAGACGCGGGCCAGCCGAAGCCACAGGAAGCGCAGCGTGGCTCGCCACTCGAACGAGGGCCCCATGCGGTCGAGATAGTTCCACGTCAACACGAACCCGCTGAGCATGAAGAACAGGTCGACGCCCTGGGCGCCGCAATTCAGCAGTGGGGCGAACGCCGAGCGGAACCCCGGCACCGACTGCTCCAGCAGTGGCCGAAAGTGAAAGAGCACCACCCATACGGCGGCGACGATGCGCAGGCCGGAAAGGGCCTTGATTTCTCCGGTGCGCACAACACTCTCTTCGCGGATGTCCGTAGCGTTTCGTTCGGGTCTCGCCTCATAGCCACCCACCGGGTTGGTCCACTCCCCTGACCACAGACCCCGGCAGCCACCGAAGGGTAACAGCGAGACCCGCCGTGGCTCATGCCCGAAAAGCGCAAGCAGCGCGGCGTGCGACGTTCGAAATCGTTGGTAACGAGGCACTTCGGCGACGACAGCAACGTCGGTGGAAAGTTCTACGACACGCCGATGAGCAAACCCCGAAGCAACTCTTGACTGATTCCAGAAAACAGAGCATATTGGCAGCGTGTCCCCCACACCCGACTACGCGGAGCGGCTACGCGCCGCCGATCTCCGCGTGACCCGCCCGCGGCTCGCGGTGCTGGAGGCGGTTTACGGCAACCCCCACGCCGATACCGAATCGATTTTCGGCGCGGTGCGTCGCGCCCTTCCCGACGTCTCACGACAAGCCGTGTACGACGTGCTCGCCGCGCTCACGAGCGCGGGTCTGGTGCGCAAGATCCAGCCTTCCGGTTCGGTCGCCCGCTACGAGTCGCGCGTCGGCGACAACCACCATCACGTCGTATGCCGGTCATGTGGCGTCATCGCCGACATCGACTGCGCCGTCGGTGCAGCGCCCTGCTTGACGCCGTCGGATCCGGAGGGCGCGCTGGACGGATTCGTGCTCGACGAGGCCGAGGTCATCTATTGGGGCTTGTGCCCAGAGTGCTTGGTATCGCAGGTTTCCCGATCACAACCGTGATCACAGCCCAATCAACCCACCGGAAGGAACGCTGTGTCATCTGATACGTCCGACGCTCGCCCGCCTCATGATGATTCCAAGACAGCCAGCCACAGCGAGAGCGAGAACCCGGCTATCGATTCGCCGAAGCCGAAGTCGCACGCTCCGCTGACGAACCGGGACTGGTGGCCCAACCAGGTCGACGTGTCGGTGCTGCACAAGCAGAACGAGAAGGGCAATCCACTCGGCCAGGACTTCAATTACGCCGAGGAGTTCAAGAAGCTCGACCTCGAGGCCTTCAAGGCCGATGTCCACAGGCTGATCACCACCTCGCAGGATTGGTGGCCGGCCGACTACGGCAGCTACGCCGGCCTGTTCGTCCGCATGAGCTGGCATGCCGCGGGCACCTACCGGATCTTCGACGGGCGCGGCGGTGCGGGTCAGGGCGCACAGCGCTTCGCGCCGCTCAACAGCTGGCCGGACAACGCTCAGCTGGACAAGGCCCGGCGTCTGCTGTGGCCGATCAAGCAGAAGTACGGCAACAAGATCTCCTGGGCGGACCTCATCGCGTACGCCGGAAACGCCTCGCTCGAAGTCTCGGGATTCAAAACGAAGGGCTTCGCGTTCGGTCGCGAAGACATCTGGGAGCCCGAGGAGATGCTCTGGGGCCAGGAGGACACCTGGCTGGGCACGGACCAGCGCTACGGCGGGACCAACGAGTCGGACCGCAAGCTGGCCGAGCCGTTCGGCGCGACCACCATGGGTCTGATCTACGTCAATCCCGAAGGCCCCGAGGGCAAGCCGGACCCGTTGGCGGCCGCGCACGACATCCGCGAGACCTTCGGTCGGATGGCGATGAACGACGAGGAGACCGCGGCGCTGATCGTCGGCGGCCACACTCTCGGCAAGACGCACGGCGCCGGCGACGGTGACCTGGTCGGCCCGGAACCGGAGGCCGCCCCCATCGAGCAGCAGGGCCTCGGGTGGAAGTGCGCGTTCGCCTCGGGTAAGGGCCCTGACACCATCACCAGTGGGCTCGAGGTGGTCTGGACGCCGACCCCGACGGAGTGGGGCAACGGCTACCTGCAGAACCTGTACGGCTACGAGTACGAATTGACCAAGAGCCCCGGGGGCGCTTGGCAATTCGAGGCCAAGGACGCCGAGGCGATCATCCCCGATCCGTTCGGCGGACCTCCGCGCAAGCCGACGATGCTCGTCACCGACATCTCGATGCGCGAAGATCCGATTTACGGCGCGATCACCCGCCGTTGGCTCGACCATCCCGAGGAAATGGACGAGGCCTTCGCCAAAGCGTGGTTCAAGTTGATGCACCGCGACATGGGCCCGGTGAGCCGCTACCTGGGGCCGTGGATCCCCGAGCAGGAGATCTGGCAGGACCCGGTGCCTGCGGTGGACCACGAGCTGGTCGACGAGCAGGACATCGCCCAGCTCAAGAGCAAGCTGCTCGACTCGGGCCTGACCGTGCAACAGCTGATCAAGGCCGCATGGTCGTCGGCGTCGAGCTTCCGCGGCACCGACAAGCGCGGTGGCGCCAACGGCGCGCGGATTCGGCTTGAGCCGCAGAAGAACTGGGAGGCGAACGAACCCGCCGAGTTGGCGCAGGTGCTTCCGGTGCTCGAGCGCATCCAGCAGGAATTCAACAGCTCGGCGAGCGGCGGCAAGAAGATCTCGCTGGCCGACATCATCGTGCTGGGCGGCTCGGCGGCGGTCGAGAAGGCCGCGCGCGACGGCGGTTACGAGATCAACGTGCACTTCGCGCCGGGCCGTACCGACGCCTCGCAGGAGCAGACCGACGTTGAGTCCTTCGCGGTGCTCGAACCGCGGGCGGACGGCTTCCGTAACTTCGCGCGGGCGGGCGAGAAGGCTCCGCTGGAGCAGCTCCTGGTCGAGCGGGCCTACATGCTCGACCTGACCGCTCCGGAATTCGCGGTGCTGATCGGCGGTCTGCGGGTGCTGAACGTCAACCACGGCGGCAGCAAGCACGGCGTGTTCACCGACAAGCCGGGCGTGCTGAGCAACGACTTCTTCACGAACCTGCTCGACATGGGCACGGAGTGGAAGTCGGGTGCGGCGGAGAACGTCTACGAGGGTGTCGACCGCGCGACCGGTCAGCTCAAGTGGACTGCCACCGTCAACGACCTGGTGTTCGGCTCGAACTCGGTGCTGCGCGGCATCGCCGAGGTCTACGCGCAGGACGACAGCAAGGACAAGTTCGTCGAGGACTTCGTCGCTGCCTGGGTCAAGGTGATGAACAACGATCGGTTCGACCTCGATTAATCGTCGGTAACGACATGCGGCACCCCGCGGGCTCACCGGGCTCGCGGGGTGTTGCGCGTTCGGCGCCCTTTCTGCTGCTGTCGATTCGCGGGGAGGATGAAGCCGCCGACGACGAATACCGGGCGATGATGCGATTCGCCGGCCTCGACACCACCGGCATGCGGCGCATCCGGTTGACCCATGAACCGTTGGGAGACATCGACCTCGACGATTGGTCGGGCATCATCCTCGGCGGTGGGCCCTACAACGTCAGCGATGCCGTGGAGATGAAGTCGGCGACGCAGCGGCGGGTCGAGTCGGAGCTACTCGAACTCATCGGACGCATCGTCGACCGCGATTTTCCGTTCCTCGGCTGCTGTTACGGCGTCGGCACGCTCGGGACCGTCATCGGCGCCACGGTTGACCGCACACATCCAGAACCGGTCGGTGGGCTCACCGTCACCGTCACCTCCGCGGGCCGCAACGACGAACTGTTCGCCGAGGTGCCCGACGTGTTCGACGCCTACGGAGGACATCGCGAAGGCGCGACCTCCCTACCGCCCGGCGTCGAACGCCTCGCGTCCTCACCGGACTGCCCGGTGCAGGCGTTCCGGGTGGGGCGACACGTGTACGCCACGCAGTTTCACCCTGAACTCGATCTCGACGGCCTGATCACCCGGATCGACGTCTACAAGGATTACGGCTACTTCCCACCGGAATCCGCAGAAGTGTTGAAAGAGGCTGTCCGACAATGGGATGTCCGTTATCCGCAGAGCATCCTGCGCCGATTCGTCGACAAGTACGCACGTTGACGGTTGGTTCCGCGGTCGCCGGGGAACTCCAGAGCCGTGCACACCGTCGAGTACTCCCCCGGCCGGTCCGCAGACGTCTACGGCGACCCCTCGCAACCCACCGTTCTGATGTGGCACGGCGCGCAGACCGATTCACGCACCGCGATGCGGCCGTTGGCCGAACGGGTGCACGGGCACGGGCTGTCGGTGGTGCTGGCCGATTGGGATTCGCACGCCGACGACCGTGGGCGTAGTGACCTGCTGGCGTCGGCCGAGTTTTCGCGAAAGCATGCCGGCGACGGGCCCCTGGTTGTCGTCGGCTGGTCGATGGGTGGCCTGGCGGCGGCCGGACTGACAATTCACGCGCGACAGTTCGAGATGGCCCACACCGTATGCCTGGCAGGGGCATTCATGGTTCCCGACCCGATCAGCGGCTCGCCGCTACCCACGTCGCTGGACGGCGATCCGGTGCCGTTCACACTGTTGCACGGCGCGCGCGACGACGTGATACCTCCGTCGGCCAGCCAGGAGTTCGCCTCGACACTCGAGCGCAACGGCTGGCCCGTCTCGTGCGTCGTGCTGGAGGCCGACCACGGGTCGATCGCGGGTGCGACGTACGACCCTGCCGCCGACCGCTATTCGGCCGCGACCGATGAGGCGTCGTTGTCGGTTGCTGCGGATGTGGCGGCGCGGATCGCTGCGGTGCTTTGATCACTCGGCGGTGTCGATGCGATGGGCCCATCGCAGGTGGCCGCCGCCCATGTCGGTACACACGAACGCCACGCCGTCGGAGCCTTGGGCCGACGCGTTCTGTTGCATGCAGTCCATCGCGACGTTGTAGATACCGATGAGCGGCCCGGCGGGTGTCCACACGCCCACCCTGTTGCAGACGAAGGTAGCGCCGTCGGGACCAAGCCCGTAGTTGAAATACTTGCCGGGCTTACAGGGCGTTCCCTCGACGACGTTGCGGGCGACATTGGGCACGCAGTCGGCCGAGTAGCAGACCGCCTCTGCGTCTGGAGCGACGGCGATCGACGCTGCGGTTGTCAGGGTCACCGCCAGTGCGGCGATGTGTGGGCGCGCCATCGTTCGATGGTGGCACTCGGATGCGAAGTTCGGTGAAGAATCGCTTGACCTCAACAATGGTTCAGGTCGCAGAGTCGAGTCATGACTACTTCCACGACGCAGTTGACCCGGATTCGGGACGATCTCTGGCAGACCCGGACGGACACGCCATTCCCCGGCCTCACCACGCACGCGTATCTGTGGCGAGGCCCGCGTGGCAACGTTCTGTTCTACAGCCCCGCCACGGAGGCGGACTTCGACGCGATCGACGCGCTCGGCGGTGTCAGCGCGCAGTATCTGTCGCATCTCGACGAGGCCGGGCCGAACCTGAAGCGGATCGAAGAGCGGTTCGGTCGCGGGCTGCACGCACCGGAGGCCGAGGTCGGCGCCATTGCAGAGCATGCGCGTGTCGACGTGGCGATCGGTAGTGTGCGGCATGTCGACGCCAACGGTGTCGAGGCGCTACCAACGCCGGGTCATTCATCAGGCAGCACAAGCTATCTCGTAATGGGCGTGACCGGTGAGCGATACCTGTTCACGGGCGACACCATGTTCCCCACGGCCTCAGGAACGTGGGCGACCTTCTTGGTGCCGGGCCGCGGTGATGCAGCGCAGCTGCGCGAAAGTGTGGAACTACTGGGCACCGTTGCCCCAGATCTGGTGATCTCGAGTGCATTCGGTGGCGAGACGGCGTGGATGACCGTGGACTCGCGTTCGTGGGCCGAGTGCGTCGCGCAAGCGCTGGCGACCGTGCCGTCGTAGTCGGCTTCTGCTTTGGCCGGCCGCTCGGCGGGTCTCGTTTGTGAATCTACCGACGCTTTTCAAAGGATTTCGTCGGTAGTTTCACAAACGGTGTCGCGCTATGGCGTTTGGTCGTAGGTGTCGTGCCAACTCCACCACTCGTAGGGCGGACCCTGCGGATAGCCCTCGGGTGAATCTTCCCAGGTCTCCTGCCGGCCGAGGGGCGTCACGTCGAGCAGATTCCAGGTGTTGACAAACACTTCGTCACCGCGGCCGTTGATGAAATAGGTGCGGTAGACGCGGTTTTCGTCGTCGCGGATGAAGACGTTGGTGCCATGCCAGTCCTTGACCCCGAAATCTTGGTCGAAGTCGTCGGTGATGGTGTACCAGGGGATATGGCCCCAGCCCATCTTTGTCTTCATCCGCTGCAGGTCGGGTTGTGTTGCCCGCGAGACGTATACGAGTGTGGTGTCGCGGGCGTTGAGATGGGCAAGGTTCGGCACGTGGTCAGCCATCAAGGAGCAGCCGACACAGCCGTGGTCGGGCCATCCCGGATGCCCGGGGACGTCGCCGTCGCCGGTTCCGGGTTCGATGAATGCGCGGTAGACGAGCAGCTGTCGACGGCCGTCGAACAGGTCGAGCAAGCTGACCTCGCCCTGGGGACCGTCGAAGGTGTAGGCATTGTCGACGGCCATCCACGGCATCCGTCGGCGCTGTGCGGCAAGGGCGTCGCGGGCCCGCATGAGGTCCTTCTCCGTGGCCAGCATCTCTTGCCAAGCAGCGTCCCACTCTGCTGCGGAAACTGTCGGTGGCGTGTTCGTCGTCGTCATGAGGTTGCCTCCAATGCGCTCTTCAGGTTGGCCAGCTTCCACGGCCACCCACCGGAGATCAGATCGCGCACAGTACTTTCCGGCGGGAAGTCGTCATGTATGACGGTCAGCTTCACCTGGCCGTCCTCGACCGGTTCGATGTCGAAGGTGACTTTGGACCGCCGTTCGGACGCGGCCTTCTCGACGACGTCCTCATCCAGTCCTAGCGTCGTCAGTTCGGGCACGAAGGTGTGGAAGGTGAACGCGAGCCGCCGATACGGCTCCGACTCGAGGATCACCTGCTCGGGATCCGTGATCTCCAGACCGCTGCAGTCGGACCACACGTACTCCGAGCCTTTCTTGAAGTCCGACACCAGTGCATGGCCCATGTACCGGTTGGAGAACGCCGGGTCGGTGATGGCCTGCCACAGCCGTTCGGGGGTGGTGCGGATATACGTGACGTAAACGAATTCACTGCTGCTCATCGGGTGGGCCTCCAATGCAGTCTTGAGGTCCGCGAGCGTCTGCACCCGCGCGCGGTCGTATTGGTGGATCCAGCGGTCGGCGATCGCGTTGATCGGTTCTGCGTTGAGGTAGTGCAGCTTCTCGCGCCCCCGCCACACGGTGGTGATGAGATTGGCGGCTTCCAGCACGGCGAGGTGCTTGCTCACCGACTGGCGAGCCATCGACAGCCGCGAGCACAGATCGCGCAGGGTCTGCCCGTTGCGATCGTTGAGGCTGTCGAGGAGCAGACGCCGATTCGGATCGGCCAGTGCCTTGAATACGTCGTCCATCCTGCCGCCTGGGTTATGCAGCCGTCTGGCTGCATGTTCGACAATAGGCAGCCGCACGGCTGCGTGTCAACGGTCAGCGCGGCTTCTCTTCGCCAAGCCGCGCTCAGGCCGAAGATCGGCGCCGAACTTCGCGCTTACCGCATGTTCGGCGTGTACCGAGGGCTAACCGGACTTGTTGAGTTCCTTGAAACGTTCCAGGGCGTGGTCGCGGTCCTCGAGGTCGAAGGCCTCGATGTGTGTGACGTGATCTCCGTGCCAGAGATTGATCAGTAGGAACGGAACCTCGATCGCAAGGCCGGCGGTGGACGTCCCCCTCACCACGACATGAGTCGCGACGCCGAGCTCCGAGTAGGCGAGTATTTCTGCCGACTCGATTGAGAGATCTGGTGCAAGCGACGCCAGGGTCCGGATTGACGCGATGTAGTCGGCGGTGTTGCTTCCGAGCTGCCGATGATTGATATAGCTAGCACCCGCGCACACAGCGGTAAGCGCATCCCAGTCGTGGCGGTTGGTCATCTCGAGATTTCTTCGATGTGCTTCGATGATGTCCGAATGCGCCACCTCCCCCGAAGCAGTCCAGCGGGCGTCCAGTTCTCGCATCGCGGCGTCGAGGTCGTCGCTATCGAAAATCACTGAGTGGCAGACCAACCCTTCCTCGGTGATTTCGGTAAGCGATAGATCGTCGACGGTGACGGGATGGCCGGGCGCGTTGGTGTCGCGGAACCAGTCACGGCACAGCGCCAAGCGCTGTCCGCGGATGGCGATCGGTTCGTCGGTCCACTGCCAACTCGCAGGTGCTTCGGACAGCATGGTCGGAACGAACTCCTCTTTGAGCGAGCCAGTGTCGCGCAGTCCTTTACGGCGGTCGTCATACCGTCCATCTGGGGTCAACAAGCAAGAAAAGGTGTCGAGATCGCGGTGAGCGAACGCGTCAACCAAGCGCGCACGCGTTCGCGTCGCCGCATTGTCAAGTCGATGGGTCGCCCGATTGAGCTCGTCGAACCGCGCGAGAGCGGCGTCCAAGTCGGCTTCGTCGAACACTTCGCAGCGGCTGATGGCGTCACCCGTGACCGTCAGGAGCGTGATCTCACGCCATTCACCGTCGAAACCCTCTTGGGATGTCGCTTGCACAATCTGTGTGAAAACTGCTCCGAGCGTGTCCAATCTGTGGATCACCTCGGGGTACACATGAATCTTCCGGACCACATCCCATGTGGCAAGGATCAATGCGCTCTGTTCGCCGGGTGCGAATGCGGTGCCTCCACGCCTGTGGTCGATGTTCACCCAGTCCGGGGTGGTCCGGAACAACTCTCGCCGGTTGAAGACGGCGTAGCCGTCGGCGATCGCTGACCATGTGCCAGCGTGTGCCGCTGCTTCGCTAGCAAGATAACGGGTTTCGAGTTCTTCGAAGGCGGCGTCGAGGTCGTCGCTATCGAAGTTGACGAAGTCGTGCATCAAGCCATCGTCGTTGATCTCGACGACTGCCAGATGTTCTATGGTGACTGGTTGGCTGTCATCGCGGGTGTCGCGATAGATCTGATGGGCTAGGGACAGTCGCGACCCTCTGATCGCGATATGGTCGACGTTCAGCCGCCACGTCCGCGGTGCCTCGAAGAGCGCCTGTGCAGCCCGTCTGCGGTCTGATGGATCATGCATGGCTTGCAAGCCTTTTCGACGGTCATCGATTCGTCCGTCGGGCGAAGTGAGCGTGAGAAATTCGTCGATGTCGCGGTGATTGAAGGCGTCGGCGAGACGCTCCCACATCCGGGTCGCGGCGTTTTCGATGCGCGGTGCACGCTGGCTCAGTTCGTCGAATCGCGCGAGTGCAGCGTCCAGGTCATCCTCGCTGAAGATCTCACAGCGCGTGATCGCATCACCGTCAAACGTCAGGAGTGTCACCTCACGCCACTCCGCGACGAAGCCCTCGCGCGAAGTGCCGCTTTCGGCATGAGTGAAGACGGCTCCGATGCCGCTCAGTCGGTGTACGGCTTCGATCCGGGTGCTGATATCGGACGCGACCTCCCACGACTCGCGGACATATGCGTGCACGTCGCCTGGCGCAGAGGCAATGACCGGTCGGTGGTCGATGTTCACCCAGCCCTCGGTGGTCGGAGACAGTTTGTGTCGGTTGAACGCGTCATAGGTTCGGACGACGAGCGACCACGTTTTGGTAAAGGGTGCGGCTTCGCCGGCGACATAACGTGATTCGAGTTCTCGCATGGCACTCGATATGTCATCAGCATCGAAGTCGACCGTGTCGTGTACCACCGTGTTGTCGCGCATTTCCGTGACGGACAGCAGTTCGACCACAACTTGGTGGTCAGTGCTGGCTGAGTCACGGTAACGCTGCCGCATGAGAGCGAGAAGCGATCCTCGAACAGCGATCGGCTCGACTTCAATGCGCCAGCTGGCAGGCGCGGTAGTGAACATTGCTTCTACGGCTCGTCGTCGCTCAGCGCCCCTGAACTTGGCACGCAATCCGATTCGGCGGTCTTCCTGGCATCCGTCATCGCTGAGCAGGTTCAGCACTGTCTCGACATCGCGCCGGTTGAAGGCGTCCACCACCACAGTCCAGAACCGCGTCGCCGCATTCTCAATCCGCGGCTCTCGACTGAGTTCGTCTAAGCGCGCGAAGGCGGCGTCGAGGTTGTCCGCGTCGAACATCTCAAAGCGGTCGGGAGTGTTTTCACGGACCGTCACGACCGCTATCTCGTGGTATTCGGCATCGAAACCTTCTCGGGAGCTCCCCCTGACCAGTATGTCGATGACGGCCCCCAGTTCGCTGAGCCGATGCACAGTCGCTATGTGAGCCTTGATGTCCGGCACGAGGTCCCAAGCGGCACCCACGTTTGCGATCAGGTCGCCCGACTGGATTGTGGCAAGCAACCGGTGATCGACCCAGGCGGGTTCCGCCGAAGGGATTTTCCTGCGATTGAAGGCGGCGTACGACTCCGCAATCGCCGACCATGTGTGCGAATACGGCGCGGCTTCGCCGGCGACAAATCTACGGTCAAGCTCCTTGAAGGCGGCATCGGCATCATCGGAGTCGAAGAATACTGTGTGTAGGTCTGCTTCCTCGTCGGCGACTTCGGTCAGCACGATCAACTCGACTGTTATCGGCAGTGCCGAATCGTTGGTGTCGCGGAATGCTTCCCGGGTCAGCGCTAGGCGATCACCCCTGACAGCGACCGGTTCAATACTCAGCTTCCAGCTGGCCGGTGTTTCGGAAAGAACCGCGAGCGCGTATTTCGCATCGGTTATTCCCTCGTCATGCAAGCCTCGACGACGGTCCTCATAGCGTCCGACGGCACCTGCGGCGAAGGTTTCCGTATCTCGACGGTTGTATGCATCGGCGACTCTGGCCCGCACCCGAACCGCGGCGTTATCGAGATGAGTGGGAGACGCACAAAGTTCATTGAACCTCGCGATGGCGGTATCGATATCGGTCTCGTCGAACAACTCACACCGCTTGATCCGGTCTCTTGCCACCGTCAGAAGCTGGACGAATCGCCACTCGGCCTCGAAGCCGTCTTGCGATGAACCGCCCACGACCGACGTTACGAGCACCGCTGCCTCAGTGAGTCGATGCACGACTTCGATATGAGCGTTCAGGTCGGGTGTCACGTCCCATACGTCGGGATGCGCGGAGGTGGCAGAGGACGTGGATGCGAACGGTGTGCCGCGCCGATGGTCGGTGTAGATCCAATCCCGTTCGAACTGCTCTTGCCGATTGAGCGCGGCGTAGGCGCGTGTTACGACCGACCAGGTTTGTGCGTGTGGCATCGCCTCTCCCGCAGCGTATTTCGCGTCAAGCTCCGCGAACGCTTCGTTGAGGGCATCGAGGTCGAAGACGGTATTCGAGACCAGCCGATTCGCGGCGTCGGTCTCGATGATCATGAGTGCCTCGGCGACGATCTCGCCGCGCGGTCCCTGACCTGCAGTGAAACGACTCCGGCATAACGCGAGGCGCTCGCCCCTGGTCGCGATGGCGGGCGACCCCGCGTTCTTGAAGCCAACCTCGCCAACCGACCGCATGTTTTCGATATGGATTGCCCGGCCACGCCTCACGCCGGCGTTGACGACCTGGCGGCGATCGTAGGACGCGAAGTCCTCAGCCATCGCTGCTTGTACGGCGTCCCAATCTTGCGCGTCGAAGCACACCCACAGATTCGCTAATGCGCGGGTGGCTCCATTCTCCAATCTTGTTAGGGAGCGCTGATCTACTTTCGTCGCAACGTTTGTCGATACTGGGGTCGGCGGACGGAGCTCCTCGAATCGAGCGAGGGCTGCGTCCAGGTCTGTTTCGTCGAACAGCTCGACCCGACTAAGCAGATCACCGTCGAAAGTCGCGAGGGTGATGACGCGCCACTCGGCGTTGAAGCCTTCCTGCGAGGTGCCCGTCGCCACTCGCGTGACGATGGCACCAAAGTCGTTCAACCTATGCACGGCTTCGATGTAATTGGTGATGTCTGGAGCCAACTCCCATGAGGTGCGTACATAAGGGAACAGTTGGCCCGGCGCGATCGAGGTACCGCTCCGGTGGTCGATGTTGACCCAATCGGGTGTCGTCGTCGGCAGTTCGTGCCTATTGAACGCGGCGATGGCGTTCGCGAGCATCGTCCACGTGCGACCATGGGCCGCCGCCTCGCCGGCTCCGTACCGTGCGTCGAGCTCGGTGAACGCGGCGTCCAGGTCCTCCATATCGAACACCACGGTGGATGTAATGAACGTTTGCGCCGCGTCCAGCTCGAGGAGGTTCAGGACGTCGCTGTGGAAGCGTTCGGCGCGGACGCGGGCGAGGACGAGACGCTCACCGCGTGTCGCTACCACCGCGGAGGTGACATCGTCGATTCCCACTTCGGCGACTGCCCGCATGTTGGCGACGAAAGCCTCACGGCCTTGGCGCAGCCCGTCATTGACGATGCGCCTTCTGTCCTCGGCACGCACGTCAGGTGCCAATAACTCCCCTGTCGCCGACCAGTCCCGCTTGGCGAAGCAGCTCCACAGGCGCTCGACCATCTGGTATGCGACGTTGACGGGTCGAGCTGGAGGGGTCAGTTCATCGAAGCGGGCAAGCGCGATGTCGAGGTCGCTGTCGTCGAATATCTCGCACCGGCAGATGAGGTCGCCTTCAATCATCACGAGATCGACCATCCGCCATTCGGCTTCAAATCCCTCTTGAGAGGTGCCGCTTACGACCTGCGTAAAAACTGCTCCGACATCATTGAGCCGGTGCACCCTCTCGAAGTAGATCTTGGCATCGGGCGTGACATCCCAAGTCGCTTGCGAATGCTCGAGCAATTCACCTGCCGGCATTGTAGTTACGCGCCGGTGGTCGATATTCGCCCAATCCGGCGTCGTGGGCGGAAGCTCATGCCGGTCATATTTCTCGTAGCTCGTGAGGATAACCGACCACGTGCGCGCGTACGAGGCGGCTTCGCCAGCGAGATAACGCGATTCGAGTTCTTGGAATGCAGCGTCCATGTCGGTGTCATCGAACATGAGACACGTCGCGATCCGATCGAAAGCGTCGATCTCAACTATGCCGAGCACATCATTGTGGTACGTGTTGTCGCCGGTCGAGATATGGAAGCGCCCCATGGTCAGACGCTCGCCTCGTGTGGCGATCATGGTCGATGTGACGGTGGTGAAACCTACCTCGGCTACCGACTGCCAGTCGCCGATATTGAGGGCCCGCCCGAATCGCAGACCTGCACCCATTACAGGGCGGTGATCTACTGCCGCGACGTCATCGGCCAGTACTTCTGCCATAGCCTCCCAGTCACGATTGGCAAAGCACGTCTGGAAGCGTTCGACGGCTCGGCTCGCCGTGTTCTCGAGGTAGGTCGCAGCAGGACAGTTGAGCTCGTCGAACTGTGCGAGCGCCACCTCGAGATCCGGTTCGTCGAACAGCTCGACCCGGTTGACGAGTCTCCCATCAACTATCGACAGGCTGACACCTCGCCACTCAGCCTGAAAGCCCTGAGCGGACGTACCTTTGGCGACGTACGACACGACAGCTCCACGGACGTCCAGGCGATGTACCGCCTCGATGTAGGTATTGAAATCGGGAGTGTTGGCCTGAGCAGCGACGGTGTACGAACCGATTTCACCCGGCGCAAAAGCGACCGCGCGCCGGTGATCGAGGTTGATGCAGCCTGGCGCGACTTCAGGGACAACGCCGCGGTTAACGGCAGCGAATGATTCGACGACGGCCGACCAGGTCTGCGCATTATCGGAGGCTTCCCCGGCCAGGTAGCGAGCATCGAGTTCTTGGAAGGCGCCGTCGAAGTCGTCGTCGTCGAAGGCCACCACTGCCGTGGCTCGGTTGTCCGGGTTGATCTCGGTGACACTGAGCATCTGGGCGCTGACGTCATCACGCGACTCGTTTCGATTGATCACACGAACGCGATTAAGGACGAGCCGTTCGCCGCGGATTGCAAGGACCGTCGACGATACTCTTGCGCCACTGACCTCGGCGGTGGCTCGCATGTCCGCGATGTGCACGTCTTGGCCTCGGCGGACACCGGCATTCACGACTCGTCGTCGATCGTCTGTGATGACGTCTTCCGCCAGGGTCTCCGCCATCGTGGCCCAATCCCGCGCGTCGAACGATGCGCAATAGCGGTTTATAACGTCGCTCGCCGCGTTCTTCAAAGCCGATGGTCGTTCAAGCTCATCGAATCGCGCGAGGGCGACGTCGAGATCGGCCTCGTCGAAGATTTCCGACCGGTTGATCCGGTCACGGTCGACGGTCGACAACCCGATCTCGCGCCACTCGGCGGTGAATCCTTCACGCGACGTTCCCTTGATGACCCGGGTGACGACAGCGCCGAGGTCAGTCAGCCGATGCACGCCCTGGACGTAGATTTTGATGTCATTCTCGAGGACGTCCCACGTCGCCTTCAAGAACGGCTCCAACTCATTCGGCGCGAACGGAGTCATCCGGCGGTGGTCAACATTGACCCAATCGGGCGTCGTCGGCGGCAGTTCATGGCGCAGCACAGCGGCGTAAGCACCCGCGATGACCGACCATGCTTGTGCGTGAGCGGCCGCTTCGCCTGAGAGGTAACGGCGTTCGAGCTCATCGAAGGCAGTGTCGATGTCATCGATATCGAACACAACCACCGCTGAAAACCGTCCGTCGTTGTCAACCTCTACGACCTGGAGGAGGTCGGATTGACTCGCCCCCGGATCGGGGCCTGCGGCGTGGAGATGCAACAGCACGAGCCGCCCGCCTCGCGTCGCCATCGTGCTCGTCGACAGCTTGGCCCACAATCCCACGTCGACGACCGCGCGGAGGTCTTCGATCGCGTGGTCACGACCGTGGCGTATCCCCGAACTGATAATTCGACGGCGGTCGTCCAATAAGTAGGTTTCGGCGAACAACTCCGATATGGCTTTCCAGTCGTCCGCCTGGAAATGCGCTAGGAATTGCTCAGCCGCTCTGCTAGCGGCGTTCTCGAGTTGCCTTTCCGGTCGACGAAGCACTTCAAAACGTGCGATCGCGACGTCCAAGTCGGTCTCATCGAAGAGCTCACATCCGCTCACCAGCGAACCGTCGACCGTCATCAAGTTGAGCATGCGCCACTCAGCCGGGAAGCCCTCGGGCGTTGTCCCTCGTGAGACCTGCGTGCAGAGCGCTCCATGATCGCCCAACCGGTGCACCTTCTCGACGTGGTTCTGCAGATCTGGCGTGATATCCCATAGTGTCGCCACCACGGTCCTGAGGTCCGCGTCGTTGAGCGGTGTCCCCCGCCGGTGATCAACGCTTCGCCAGTCTGGCGTTGCCGGTGGGACTTCGTGGCGAGCGAGGCAGGCGAAGATGCCGGCAACGACCGACCACGTCTGCGCGTGACTCGCTGCTTCCCCCGCGATGTAACGAGCCTCGAGCTCCTCGAAGGCACTGTCGATGGCGTCGCGATCGAACGTGACGATCGACGCAATTCGTTCGTCCGTGTCGATCTCGATCAGCTGCAACAGTTCGACGCGGAACGCATCGGCCATCCCCTCGCCGACGTCGTACCGTACAGCCGTCAAGGCCAGCCGCTCGCCCCGAGTCGCAAGGACTGTTGAGGTCGCATCCGGATTGCCGAACTCGCTGACCGCCCGGAAACTCCCGACCACGGCGTCGCGACCATGCAAGTCGACACCGATCACCTGGCGTCGGTCATAGCCGTGAAAATCATCGGCCATCACCTCGGCCATCGCGGCCCAGTCTCGTGCCTTGAAGAACGCATACAAGCGGTCACTTACTCCTGTTGCCGCATTCTCGAGGCGATGCGCGGGGCGGCTGAGGCCCGCGAAGTGGGCGAGCGCGGTGTCGAGATCCGCTTCGTCGAAGAGCTCGCAACGGTCGATCAGTTCGCCGTCGACGGTCGAGAGAGTAATCTCTCGCCACTCCGCTTCAAAGCCTTCGCGCGATGCGGCTTTCGATGCATGAGTGACAACAGCTCCGAGCGAATTCAGGCGATGCACCATCTCTACGTATGGACCTTCGCGTAGCTCCAGTTCCCGACCGCCGCGGATATACGCCATCAGCTCATCGGGTTCGAACGCTGCGCCTCGGCGCCAGTCGATGGTCACCGCATTGGGTGTCATTGCCGGGCGTTCGCGTTGACACACCGATGCGTACGCGCCTGCGATCACCGCCCATGTCGGCGCAAAGCGGGCGGCCTCCCCCCCGACGTACCGGGCCTCCAATTCGGCGATCGCGGAGTCGAACTCGTCCAGGTCGAAGGTCACCACTGCACAGATGCGCTCATCGGCATCGATCTCGACAATGCTGAAGTCTTCCATCTGAAAACCATCAGACCGCGCCTCGCTACCCGAGTATCGAGTACGAAGCAACGCCAGGCGGTCGCCGCGCAACGCGATCACAACAGAGCCGATGTCTCTCGCCCCCAGCTTTGCGCCGGCCTGCATGCTCGCGATGGTCGCCTCTCGTCCCTGACGGATCTCGGTGTTCACCACCCGGCGGCGATCATCGACGGTTATGTCCTCGGCCATCAGGTCGCCAGCGGCGTCCCAGTCGTGGTTGGCGAAACACGCTTGGATCCGGTGATGTGCGCGACTCGCCGAATTTTCCAAACGCGGTGTCGAAGGGGCGAGCTCGTCAAACCGCGAGAGGGCCGCATCAGCGTCTGTTTCGTCGAAAAGTTCGTAGCGCTTGAGCCGGTCGCCTTCGATCAGCAAGATGTTGATCACCCGCCACTCGGCTTCGAACCCCCCTTGAGCGATCCCGTAAGAGCGACTGGTGATTACCACTCCGCGGTCGCTGATGCGATGCACTATCTCGATGTAAGTGCGCAGATCCAGCGGGAAGTCCTCATGAGTATGGTCTGCCACCGTCAGGTCTTCGGGTGCGTATCGCGTCAGTCGGCGGTGGTCGATGCTCGGACAATCCGACGCGTCATATTCGTGCCGATTGAAAGCAGCGGTGAAGTGTGTGACGACAGACCACGTCTGCGCAAATGCCGCCGCTTCGCCCGCGAGGTACCGCACGTCGAGTTCGGCGATGGCGCCGTCGAAGTCGTCGAGGTCGAAGTCGACCTTGGCCACCATCGATCCCTCGGTGTCAACCTCAGTGATCTCAAGCAGCTCAACGCAGAACGCGTCGGACCTCGTCGACTGCTGATCGAACCGGGTGCTGCTGAGGCATAGACGATCGCCCCTCAGAGCGAGAGTCTCCTTGGAGACGACGACGCCCAGGGCGGCGATTGCACTGATATTGCGGACGGCCATCCCACGATCGTTGCTCTCGCGACGAAGACCATGCCGCCGGTCGTCGAGCCGCGTGTCCTGCGAGAACAGGTCGCCGATCTCGGGCAAGCGATTCTCGTTGAACAGGGCGATCAATCGGTCGTCGGCTCGTGTCGCGGCATTCTCCAGCGACGGGCGCGCTTGCGATAAAACCTGCTGACCGTGCAAGTCGTTCAACTCCGCGAGCGCGGTGTCCATATCCTCGGCGTCGAACCACACCCGGCGAGCGATTCGCCCTTCATCGTCGAGAGCGTAGAGCTCGAAAATGTCTTCTTTCGCCGCGCCGGGACCAAAGTCCGGGCCGCCTATCGTCAATCGACAAAGCGCCAGCTGCTCGCCCCGAACCGCGATGACACTTTGCCCGTGCCGCACCGTGTCGGAAGTGGCGAGACGTCGCACCGCGCCCGTCCAGTCACCGGGTTCCAGGTCCTCCTTCGTAAACCCGACCATTTTCCGTTTGCTCTCGACTACAGCGTCGGGCGCGTACAAATGCTGATACTCGTCCCAAGCCGCACGATCGGCTGTCGCGGCGAGCCGTCTGATGACTCGGACACATGCGTTCTCCGGCTCGGCCTCGCCGGGCAGCCGCGGAGCAACCGGCGCAGTCGCCTCGCTGCGTGCGCCTAATACTCGACGCGCCTTATCGGTAAGGGCTGCAGCACCTTTCCGCTCGTACAGCGCAATCGCCTGCTCTGCCGCGGCTCGCATGCCTGCCCTGTCACCTGCGAGACGCAACACCGTTGCCAGCGCCAGGCAGGCATCGCCGTGATCCACCAAAGCATCCGTCGCCGCAGCCAGGCTCACCGCCTCGTCCGCAACCTGCTTGGCTCGATCATGCACGCCGGCGCGCGCCAGCAGCTGCGCCCTGACCGACCGCCATGCAATTGACGCCTTCGACCCGTGACCCGCGAGACGCTCGCTCACCGCGCACAATTCGTCCGCCTCCGCGTCCCGGTCCAACGCCAGACAGGCCCGCGCCAGCAACGCCGCGGTGTCCGCGGTGTCGGTGTCGAGACCCATGCGCCGGAAACCCTCGTAGGCCCGTCGCAGATACGGTTCGGCGGCCGCCGCATCATCGGCGACCAACTCGATGATGCCCGCGAACTGATCCACCTCCAAAAGTGCATGACGCAGACCGAGTTCGGTCAGCGCGCGCCTCGCCGACTCGATCAGCCGCCGACCCTCGGTGGCCCGCCCCCGGAACGCATCCAGCACGGCCTGACACCGCGTCGATGTCGCCTCCACAAGCGGTGAACCGGTCGTAATGCGGAGCAACCGCACCACATCCAGACACCGTCCACCGGCGCGAGGAACGGGATTCGGTCCCCACAACGCCGCCAGCGGCGCCCCGGCGAGCACAGCGTTCACTCGGCCGTGCTCACGTGCCCGCCGTGCCGCGGTGAGTGCCTGGTCCAAAGCCGTTTCACAATCGCCGATTCGGCCCAGACGCGCCAAACAACCGGCCCGGACGGTGTGCGCCTTGGCCTCCCCTGCCGCGTCGTCGAGAGCGCCCAACTGTTGGGCGGCCACACCTACCGCGGATTCGATCTCGTCCAGCCGTTCAGGATCGGTGAGCATGGAGAGCTCGCCGTCAAAGCAGGTCCCCCAGGCGCCGAGACGGCCGGAATCCCCTGCGACATCGCGCAATTGCATCACCGCAACCTTCGCCGACGTCACATCGCCGGCGGCCAGCAGCGCCTCACAGTGGGTGATCAGCAATTCGGCCTGCAGATCATCGCGGTCGGGAAGCTCGTCGTCCAATTCCTCGAGCGCATGGAGCGCCCGGTCATAGAGATCGGCCGCGCCTTCATAGGCCACCCGAGACATCGCCTGGTCGGCCGCACGCCGGCAGTATTCGACCGCCTTGGCGGCGTTTCCCGCCCAGGCGCATTCGAAGTAGTGGTAGGCCAGCTCCGCGACCAGCTCATCGTCGGTGCCCGATTCGGCTTCGAGCGTCCCGGCGATGCGCTGGTGTAGCCGCATGCGCCGCACAGAGGGAAGCTCGGCAAGCAGCGACTGCCGCACCAGGGCGTGATTGAACCGGTAACGCCCACCGGGCTCCTCGATGACGATGCCGGCCTTACCGGCCTCATCGAAGGCGTCCACGAGGTCTTCACCAACCACCTGCTCGACGAGTGTCAATGCGAAGCGGCTGCCGACCACCGCTGCCGCCGCCAGCGCCTTGTTCGTCTCGGCCGTGAGCCGGGACAGTCTGCGGCTCACCGCTTCTCGAACACCCTGCGGCAGAGTGCTCGGATCCCAGCGGCCTCCGCTTTCCTCCACGTGGCGCAACGCCTCGATCAGGAAGAACGGATTGCCACCCGTCACCGTCGCCAGCGCCCGACCGAGTTCTTCGTCGTCGTAACCGACTTCGGCGACATAGGCGGTGACGTCACCCTCGTCGAGACCCGACAGCTGCAGCCGGGTGGCGGTGCCGTCGCGGTGAAGGTCGGCGAGCATCGCGGCCAGCGGGTGAGAGCGGTCGAGATCGGTGCTGCGGTACGTCCCGACGATCTGCACTCGGGCCTCTTCACCGAAACGCAGCAGGTGCCGCAGCAGCAACAACGTCGGTTTGGCCGCCCAGTGGAGGTCATCAAGGATCAGCACGACGGGAGCGGTCGCGGAGGCAGCGCCCAAAAGTGCGACCACCGCGTCGAACATCGCGTACCGCTCGGTGTCCGGATCGGCCCGCGGCGGCGCGGTCACGTCGGGCAACGCATCGGCCAGGCCGGGCACCAGCGGCAGCAGCGCTTCGACACCGCGCACATTGCGCAGTCGGTTGGAATCGACGCAGGACACCAACGAGCGCAACGCTTCCGCAAACGGCTGATACGGTGCGCCGAGATCCTCGTCGCACCGTCCGTACAAGACGGCGGCGCCTTGCTCGTAGGCTTGGCGCGACCATTCCCCGGCCAACCGCGTCTTGCCCACGCCCGGTTCACCGGCGATCAGGACGGCGCGCGTGCCGGCCGCCAAGGTGGACTGCCAGGCCGACACGAGTCGCTCCAGTTCGCGGCCGCGGCCGACGAACGGTCCCGGGCCGACGAGCACCGCAGGCAGCGCCGGCCGCACCATCGGCGCCTCCGCGGTGGGCGGGCTGGGATCGTCAGCGGTCTCCATGCGCAGTTCGAACACATGCTCCGGTCGAGGAAGGTTGCGCAGTCGGCGCGTCCCCAGGTCGGCGAGCACGACGTCGTCCGGGAGCGAGTCGATGACCAGTTCGGCGGTCGCTCCGGAACACAGGATCTGACCGCCTACCGCGAGGGAACGCAGTCGGGCGGCGCGGTTGACCGCTCTGCCGAAGTAATCCCCGTCGCGGAACTCCACTTCTCCGGTGTGCAGTGCCACCCGGATCCGCATCGGCTCCGCGAGCCGCCAATCCTCGTGAGCGACCGCCCCCTGCAGTTCGATCGCCGCGGCGGCAGCCGCCGACGGCCGGTCGAACACGGAGAACGTCGCATCCCCTTCCCCGCGAGTCTTGACGAGCCGTCCGCCGCGCGACGTGACGACCTGTTCGACGATCTCGTCATGGCGGGCGAGCGCCACCGCCATGGCGTCGGCGTCGGCCTCCCACGCCGCCGTCGACCCCTCGATATCGGTCAGCAGGAACGTGACCGCTCGTGTGACCGTCGTAAGCTGCTGTGACTGAGGCACTTCCAGCGCGGCGTCCTGCGCGACGATCGCCGCCTCCAGCCGCCGCAACTCCGGTCCCGGTTCGACACCCAACTCGTCAACCAGCAGTGAGCGCGCCCGCTTGTAAGCGCCCAACGCCTCACCCTGGCGTCCGGCCCGGTAGAGCGCGAGCATCAGGTGGCCCCAACGACGTTCGCGCAGAGGCGCTTCGGCGATCGCTGACTCGAGTTCTCCCACGATCTCCGCGGCGCGACCCGTCGCGAGCAGGGCGTCGGCCCGGTCCTCCACCAGGGCGGCGTGACCTTCGAGCCAACGCGTCTTCTCCGATGACCCGCGCGAGCTGTCCGGAAGCTCGGGAATACCCCGCCACAGGGCGAGCGCCTGGTCGAACAGAGTCACCGCTCGGGTCGGGTCGCCTGCGGCGAGGGCCTTGCGCCCGAGTTTGGCGGCGCTCTTGTAGTGGATGGCGTCGATCTCGGTGGTGCTCAGGGTCCAGCCCGAGCCCTCCGTCAACACGAAGCCGTCTCCCAACGCGCGACGCAGCGACGAGATGTGGGTCTGTAACGCCTTGGTCGCGGTCCGCGGCGGGTCGTCTCCCCAGAGCAGCGCCACGAGGGCGGCGGCCGACACGACCGAACCACCGTGCAGCCCGAGCATCGTGAGGACGGCCCGCGGCTTGGCACCGGGGATGGCGACCGGCAGCCCGTACTGCCGGACCTGGAGAGGTCCCAGAACCCCCAGTTCCACCTGTTGAAGCGTAATCACATTGCGATCGTCTGAGAGCCGATTCAACATGCGGTCAAGAACCGGTAAAGGACCGCTGAGCTGGTTGTTTGCGCTCGCAATGAAACACGGGCGACCCGTGTGGCAGGCTCGGCTCGTGGACCTGCCCGCCCCGGATCCCGCCCTGCCCCATCTGGCCGATGTGGTGCCCTCAGTCCTGTCCGCGATGGGCGCCGGTGGCTTCGAGAACTCCCTCGGGCTCGCCGATGACCTCGCCGGGGCCTGTGTCCTGCTGATCGACGGTTTAGGCGCCGAACTTCTCGACCGGTACGCCGCCGACGCACCGGCGATGGCATCGCTTCGGGGCAGGACGTTGACCGTCGGCTTCCCGTCGACCACCGCAGCGGGGTTGGCGGCGGTCGGCACCGGGCGCCGTTCCGGTGAGCACGGGTTCGTCGGCTACTCGTTCAAAGTGCCGGACGCCGGCGTCATCAACGCCTTGCGATGGCGCCCGCACCCGTGGGGCCAGGATCTTCGCGGCACCGTCATTCCCGAACAGGTGCAACCACTGCCGACCACCTTCGAGCAGGCAACTTCGGCGGGTGTCGCCGTCAGCGTCATTTCCGGCGCCGAGTTCACCGGCTCCGGTCTCACCCGCGCCGTGCTTCGCGGCGGGCGCTACGTGGGCGTTCATGCGCTCGGCGACCTGGCGGCGGCGGTGCGGACGACCTTGTCCGAGGGCGGATTCTGCTACGGGTACCACGCCGAACTCGACATGCTGGGCCACCTGTACGGCCCGGGGTCAACGCAATGGCGCATGCAGCTGCGCCAGATCGACACGCTCATCGAATCGGTGGTCGAGGCACTGCCGCCCGGCGGCCTGCTGGCCGTGGTGGCCGATCACGGGATGGTCGAGGTCTCCCCGAACGAGACGATCGACGTCGACGCCACCCCCGCACTGCTCGACGGTGTCGAGGCGGTCGCCGGAGAGGCCCGGGCCCGCCACGTCTATATAGAGGACGGTTCAAAGGCCGACGTGCTCGACGCATGGCGGTCCGTGCTGGGTGAGCGGGCGTGGGTGCTCTCGCGAGACGAGGCGATCGAGGCCGGCTGGTTCGGACCGCAGGTCAGCGACGAGGTCCGCCCCCGGATCGGCGGTGTCGTGGCCGCCGCCCGCGGCACGGCGGCGATCGTCCGACGCACCACCGAACCCCTGGAATCGTCGCTGATCGGACACCATGGCTCGCTCACCTTCGCTGAACAGACGGTTCCGTTGCTGCTGGCGCTCGGCTGAGCCTTCTGGTGCAACCCCCGCCATGTGCAACAGATCGACTGAACGCCAACGTGATTCAGATCTTGATGCGGCAGCGCCGCGGCAATTCGATTGCTGCACCGCCAAATTCGACCGGTGGTAATCGACGTTGCTGAGGCGATGTCAAAAGCTTGAATCCACAATGCTATTCGTGAAGTAGGCAATAGAAACCGCAGGCTGTGAAGGCCATCACAGAATTTGGTGGCCTTGTCCGCAAACTTGTAGCGTCCGACCGCGTGTTTGCTATTGCCACGCTTTTGACGCTTGTAAACCAGGTGTCCGGCACGCCGTACGTCTCCGGCGGGGACTCCCCTGCCGGTACGGACTGCTCCGGCCTGGTGTCTTGGGTGACGAATGCAGCGACCGGTCGGCCCGTCTACGGCGACCGGTTCAACACCGGAAACATCGAGAGCGCCCTGCTCGAGCGCGGGTTCCAGTACGGCACCCAGCCCGGTGCGCTGGTGGTCGGCTGGAACAGCGGCCATACCGCGGCCACCCTGCCCGACGGCACGCCGGTCTCCTCCGGTGAGGGCGGCGGCGTGAAGGTCGGTGGCGGCGGCGCCTACCAGGACCAGTTCACCAACCACATGTTCCTGCCCGTTCCCCCTGAGCAGCCGATGGTCCCGGGTGCCCCGTCCGCGCCGGTGGTGATGATGGCCGGGCACGAGCCCGCTCCGCCGGCCGCTCCGTTCGCGCCTCCGCCGCCTCCGCCGCCGGGTGACCCGTTCGCACCCCCGCCGCCTGCACCGCCGGCCGATCCGTTCGCACCCCCACCGCCGGCTCCGGTGCCTCCGGCCTGAGCGCGACCCGCGCCCGGATAGCCTCTGCGGCGTGATCGTGCTTCTTCCGCCCTCGGAGACCAAGCGGCTGGGCGGCGACGGGCCCCCGCTGCGCCTGCAGTCGCTCAGCTCGGCCGAGCTCGGGCCGCTGCGCGCCGAACTGCTCGACGAGCTGGTGGAACTGGCCGCCGACCGGCCGGCGTGCCGACGCGCGCTAGGGCTCTCCGCGTCGCAGGATGCCGAGATCGATCGCAACGGCCAGTTGCGCGTCGCGCCGACGTTGCCGGCGATCAGCCGCTACACCGGTGTCCTCTACGACGCCCTGGACGTCGGATCGCTGAGCGGAGCCGCCGCATCGCGCGCACGGGCGCGGCTGGCCGTCGGCTCTGCGCTGTTCGGATTGCTGCGCGCCGACGATCTGGTCCCCGCGTATCGACTCTCGGCGACGTCGAAGCTTCCCGGGCGCCCGTCCCTGGCGACGCGGTGGCGCCCGCTGCTGGAACCAGTGCTGGCCCGCTGGGCGGCCGACGATCTGGTTGTCGACCTGCGCTCGGGTTCGTACGCGGCACTCGGCCGGCTGCCCAACGCGGTCCGCGTGGACGTCGTCGCCGAGCATCCCGACGGGCGTCGCAGCGTGGTGACCCACTTCAACAAGGCGCACAAAGGTCGACTCGCCCGCGCTTTGGCGAGTTCGCGAGCGGAACCGGCCGATGCGTCCGCGGTTGCCGCCGTGGCGAGACGCGCGGGTATGCGGGTGGAACGCCGCGGGGATGAATTGACCGTCGTCGTCGCCGCCTGAGCGGATCGCCTCAGATCTTGACGATCATGTCGCTGGTGTAGAACTCCGCGGGATCCTGGGAGAACCGGTCGGGCCGCGTAATCCACACCCACGCCCCCGTCGCACCCGGCTCGATGCTGTCGTTGAGGGAGACGGTGCCGTGGCCGACACCGTTGGTGTGCAGCACTCCCGCCGCGACACCGGGATCGCCGCCGAGGCAGGGCGCGGAGGACGGTCGCGGCACCTGGATGAGTCTGACGTCGTAGCGCATGTTCGGGATCGCCACGTCCAGCGTGACATCCGCGGACAGATTCGACCCGCTCGACCTGATGACGCTCGTGCCCCGCCCGTTGCCGGTCGGGCCGTTGTAGTCGGTCTCGCTGTAATCGCAACGGCGCGACACCTGGTTCATCGGGACGAAGGTGTCATTGGCCGACGCGATGCCGGCGGTCAGTAACCCGAGTGGCGTCGCGGTTGTGAGCGCGGCGGCCGAGGCCAGCAGTCGGATCGATCGGCGCATGTCTTCGTCCCCGTTTCCTCATCCGCGGTGTGTAGCCACGGGATTGACCGTCGTCGCTACCGTAAACCACCTGTCACCCGCTCCGGAACGGTTCGCCGGGTGTTCGGCGGCCCGGCGATCAGTCCCGGCACTCGACGATGTCGTAGGCGCCGTCTGCGTACCGCGCCCGGATCAACTTCTTGTCGAACTTACCGACGCTGGTCTTGGGCACCTCCTCGACGAACGCCCATCGTTCCGGCAACCAGAACCGGGGTACGTTGTCGCTCAGATGTTTCCGTAACTCGTCCGCGGCGACGGATGCGCCCTCGTCGAGGACCACCGCCGCCAACGGCCGCTCCTGCCAACGGTCATCGGGCACCGCGACGACCGCCGCCTCGTAAACCGCGGGATGGTCCATGATGCGCAGTTCCAACTCCACAGACGAGATCCACTCCCCGCCGGACTTGATCACGTCCTTTGCGCGGTCGGTCAACGTGATGAAACCCTGCGGGTCGATCCTTCCGACGTCACCGGTGCGCAGCCATCCCTCGTCGAACTTGCTGGGGTCGGCGTTGCGGTAATACGACCCGGTGATCCACGGACCGCGAATCTCGATCTCACCCACGGCTTTCCCGTCGCTGGGCAGAACCGCGCCCCGGTCGTCGACGATGCGGATTTCCACGCCGCACAACGCGCGCCCCGCCGCGGCCCGCAACGTCCAGTGGTCGTCACCGGTCACTTCCGGTGGCGGGATCGCGATCGCCGCCAGCGGAGAGGTTTCGGTCATTCCCCAGCCCTGGCGGATGACAACACCGAGGCGTTCCTGGTACTCCTTCATCATCGCCAGCGGCACCGCCGACCCGCCGCAGCAGACCGTCCGCAGCGACGAGATGTCCCTGTCCGGGTTGGCGTGCAAGAAGTTGAGCACGTCGTTCCAAATCGTCGGTACCGCCGCCGAGATGGTCGGGCGATGACGCTCGATCATGTCGACTAGCGGGGCGGCCTGCAGAAACCGGTCGGGCAGCAGCAGATCCGCGCCCGCCATCACCGACGCATACGGCTGACCCCACGCATTGGCGTGAAACATCGGAACGACCGTCAACACGCGGTCACCGTCGGCCAGGCCGATGCCGTTGGCGGAGCACACGGCCATCGAGTGCAGATACGTCGACCGGTGGCTGTAGACGACGCCCTTCGGGTTGCCGGTCGTGCCGCTGGTGTAACACATTGCCGCAGCGCTCTTTTCGTCGAGGACGGGCCAGTCGTACTCGAGCGGCTGCTCGGCGAGGAGGTCGTCGTAGCGAATCACCGTGCAGCTCGCGTCGGCGAGCCCGGAGAGGTCACCGTCCCCCACCACGATCACGGTGTGCACCGTCGTCAGCTGCGGAAGGATCGGCGCGAACAACGCCAGAAGCGACATGTCCACCAGCACAACGGAATCCTCGGCCTCGTTGGCGATGAATGCGACCTGATCCCCGCCCAGGCGGATGTTGAGCGTGTGCAGCACCGCGCCCATGCACGGCGCGGCGAAGTAGGCCTCGAGATGTTCCTGGTTGTTCCACATGAATGTGGCGACCCGTTGGCCCTCGGTGACTCCGAGCGCACGCAGCCCGTTGGCCAGCTGGGCCACCCGGGTTCCGAGTTCGCCGTAGCTGATCTCGCGCGAACCGTCGGGCGTCGCGGTGATCACCTTGCGGCCGGAGTGCCACCCCGTACCGTGCCGCAGGATCGTGGTCAGGGTCAGCGGAAAGTCCTGCATCGTGCTGTCCATCGGCATCTCCCGTGCGGCTTGCTCGATAGCGCCATGATGGTCGATGTCCTGGCATTTCGACGGGAAACGGCACATCGCATCGCTAGCATCTGCGGTCATGGTCCAACCAAGCTATCCGGGATATGCCCCACCGCAGCCGTACAAGCGGCCGGTGTCCGGTGCCGACATCGCGGCGTCGGTCGTCGCTCTGGTCATCACCGCCGGGATGATTGCGGTCGGAGCGTTCTTCGGGCTGTTCTCACTGGCATTCCTGGACCATTGCCCTCCCGAGTCCTGCAGCGCGGACGGCGCCGTGAACGCGGTCTTCACCGCCGTGCTGCTGGCCATCGCGATCGGGGTGGCGGGCCTGATCGCGACCATCGTGCAGCTGGTGCGCCGCGCGCCCGGCTGGCCGTTCGCGTTGGGAACATTCGGATTGTGTCTGACCACCTTCGTGATCGGTGGCTTCGCCTACACCGCGGCGGTCAGCTGAAACCCGCCAGCATGCGGGCAATTTGGCCTACCGTTGGTCGCGTGGAAGCACACCCGGCAAAAGCCCCCGGCCTGGTAGCGGTTGAGGCACTGCGCTCAGGGGACCCCGTCGTCGATGTCAACGGTGGCGGTCAGCATTACACGGTGTTGGAGGCCAAAGACCTCGGCGAGGGCTGCGTCGTCCTCGAGCTGGAGTCCAAGGCCCACGACGAACTGCGGGTGATCGAGATGACGTTCCCCGCGGGTTATCAGATGGAAGTGTCGCCTCGCCGACTGCTGTAGACCGCAGCCGGCGTCACCTCAGATAGGAGTGTTGCGTGCTGCGCGATATCCGCGAGTTGTCCGATTCACCCGAGGAGTATGCAGAGGAACTGCGCAGGCGCTGGGGCGGACTGTTGAGCTATCGCTACATCGGCCGCAGTTACGCCCAGATGGACCTCGTCGAAGAGGACAACACCGTCACGGTGCGCCGCGACATGCGCGACGCGGCGGGCGGGCTGCTGTTCGCCGTGCTGGGCATCTCGGCGCCCGAGAGCGGACACATGTCCGACCTCGAGGCGGTGCCGAACCCGGTCATCCACTCCTGCCAGATCCTCGATCCGGGTCGCGACGTCACGTGCTTCGAGGTGGTGTCGGAGGAACTTCGGGTCGGCCGCCAGATGGGATACAGCCGCGCCAAGATCGTCGACGCCGACAACCCGGCCCGCGTGCTCGCACTGATCGAGGGCCAGGGCGTCAGCATCGGCGTCCCGCCCGAGGGACTGGAACGGATGGAGGCCAATCCGCTCGAGATCGTCGACTCCCCCGACCTGCCGCCGCTGTGGCAGGTGTTCGGCGGCCATCGCCGACCCGACGGCCGCTGGGGGCTGCCCGAGCTGTCGGTCGAGGTCGCATCGCCCGATGCGGCCCTGCACGTCGGACCGCAGTTCGTCATCCTCGAGACCGCCGCCATCGACGCCGCGGCCGCCGCCGTGGGAACCGACCGCCTCCACGGGGTGTCCTGCCATGTGATGTTCATGGCGCGCGGAAAGGTCGGCCCTTTCCGGGTGGACACCGAACCGGTGCGCGGGGCCGACGGCACGATCGCGGTCCGGGTGCTGATGCATGACGAGGGCGTCGACGACCGCGTCACCACCGCGGCGTCGTACGTGTTTCGGGTGGCCTAATTGGAATGAGCGTGCGGCCGTCGTGAGACACTTCCGCCATGGTTGTCGCAATCGCCCGCCCCAAGCTCGAGGGCAACGTCGCCGTCGGTGAGGACCGACGCATAGGGTTCGCCGAGTTCGGCGCCCCGCAGGGCCGCGCCATCTTCTGGCTGCACGGCACGCCCGGTGCCCGTCGACAGATCCCGATGGAAGCGCGTATCTACGCCGAGAAGGCGAACATCCGCCTGATCGGTCTGGACCGGCCCGGCATCGGGTCCTCCACCCCGCATCGATACGAGCGGGTCGTCGATTTCGCCGACGATCTCCGCACCATCGCCGACACCCTGGGCATCGACAAATTGGCCGTCGTCGGCCTGTCCGGTGGCGGCCCCTACACGCTCGGGTGCGCGGCCGCGATGCCCGACCGTGTGGTGGTGGCGGGCGTGATCGGCGGTGTCGCCCCCACCGTCGGTCCCGATGCGATCCCCGGTGGGCTGATGGGCAACCTCGGCACGCGCGTCGCGCCGCTGCTGCAGTACGCGGGAGTTCCGATCGGGCTGCTGGCCTCGGCCCTGATCCGGTTCATCAAGCCGGTCGCATCTCCGGTCACAGACCTCTACGGGCGCGTGTCGCCCGAGGCGGACCGCCGGCTGCTGGCCCGGCCGGAGATCAAGGCGATGTTCCTCGACGATCTGCTCAACGGCAGCCGCAAACAGCTGGCCGCACCGTTCTCCGACATCGTCGTGTTCGCCCGCGACTGGGGTTTCCGGCTCGACGAGATAGCGGTGCCCATCCGGTGGTGGCACGGCGACGCCGACCATATCGTCCCATTCCGGCACGGTGAGCACGTCGTGTCGATACTCCGCGACGCCGAGCTGTACCCGATGCCCGGCGAGAGCCATCTCGCCGGCCTTGGCCGGGCCGAGGAGATCCTGCAGACGATGCTGAAGGTGTGGGACGAACAGCAGACCCAGCGTCGTTGACCGCGGGGCCTCTCGGCGTCAGTTCAGCGCTTCAGCCAGCCGGACACCGTGGACAGGTCCCGGCTGTAGGCCATCAGGATGTCGTCGTGGTACAGCGCGCCGCCGCTGATGGCGTCATCGCCCTGCCAGATCACGTGGATACGCACCGGGCTGCGCGTGTAGTAGTCGGTACGGTCGGCGTCCCTGCGGTGCCATCCGGCCTCTACGGCGCGTTCAGACATCTGCTCGCGCGCGTTCTCCGCCATCGGTACTCCTCCTGTGTCGGACCCGTACGTTAGCCGATCCGCATGGCACCGCTGCAGGAGGCCGCGGACGCGCATCAGTCAGCTCAGCGCGCGGCGCAGCAGGTGCATGGCCACGGTGGTGGACCGCTCGCGGATGTCGGCGCGGTCACCAGGCATCCGCATCGATCTGGTCACCGTGGTGCCGTCGGCCAGCTTCAGACTGAAACACACCGTGCCGACGGGCTTTTCGGCTGTGCCGCCGCCCGGCCCGGCGATGCCGGTGATCGCGACCGCGGTGTCCGCGCCGAACCGGTTCAGCGCCCCGTCGGCCATTGCTTCGGCGACGGGCTCGGAGACCGCGCCGTGCTGGTCGATCAGGGCGGGGTCGACGCCGAGCAGTTCGGATTTGGCGTCGTTCGCGTAGGCCACGACCGCGCCCGCGACGTACGCCGACGACCCCGCGAGATCGGTCAACCGCGCGGCCAACAGGCCGCCGGTGCACGACTCCGCGGTCGTGATACGACGCCCCCTCAGCAGCCGGGCGACCTGGTCGTCGACGCGGGAGCCGTCCTCGGAGAAGATCGCATCGCCATGACGATCGCGCAGCAGCCCCATCAGCTCGGTGTAGGTCTGTGCGGCGTCCGGCTCGTAGCGGGTGACGATCTCGAGTTCGCCGCGCCGCAGGCAGGTGGTGATCTCGAGCCGTCCGAAGTCGTCGACCTCGCGTTCGGCATCGCGCAGCGTGTCGGCGAGACCGGATTCGGGAACACCGAACATCCGCACCATCTCCTGGCGATACACCGTACGGTCGGCGATGGCCTTCTGTACCGCAACGGTCTGCAACGCCAGCGGCCACATCGGCTGCAACTCACGTGGCGGGCCGGGCAGCACGACGACCGCCGGCGTGCCGGGAACCACCACACCCGGCGCGGTGCCCACCGGATCGATCACATCGGCCCCTTCGGGGATCAGGGCCTGCTTGCGGTTGGCTGCCCGGATAGCCTCGGCGTCGACGTCGGGGAAGCGCGCCATCAACCGCGACACGATGTCGGCGATCTTCTCCTCGAGTCTGTTGTCCAACACCACCTTTCGGCCGCTGAACCGAGCCACCGTCTCGACGGTCATATCGTCGGCGGTGGGGCCGAGGCCGCCGGTCGTGATGATGAGGTCCACACCCTCGTCGGCGAGGAAGCGCAGCTGCGCCTCGATGTCGCCGCGCCGGTCGCCGCACATCGTGATGTGGGCCAGCTCGACACCCAACTCCAGCAGTCGGTCGGCCAGCCAGGGCCCGTTGAGGTCTTGGACCCGGCCGGTGAGGACTTCCGTACCGGTGACGACGATGCCCGCGCGTGCGCTCACGAGCTACGACATTACGCACCCGACACAGCGCCGGCGCACGGCGGTAATGTCATTACCCATGACCGCACCCAAGTCGCTTCGCGAGTTGTTCGACCAACTCGGCCTGACGGAGGTGCCGTCGCCCGAGGGCACCGTGACGATGGAGATGCCCGTCGACGAGCGGACCACCAACACCGCGGGCGGTTTGCAGGGCGGCTTGATCGCGACGATGGCCGACGTGACCGCGGGTCAGCTCGCCTCCCGAGCCACCCCGTTCGGCCATGCCATCGCCACCACGGACCTGTTCATCCGCTATCTGAGGCCCATCAAGATCGGGCCGGCGCGGGCGGTCGCGCGCATCCTGCGCACGGGTAAGCGTTCGGTGGTCGTCCAGGTCGACATCTACCGCGGCAACGACGACGAGATCGGAGCGACTGCGACGGTGAACTTCGCCGCCGTCGACTGAGGTCGACCCACCCCTCTGGCCGAGACCCACCCTCGCTAGATCCACCGCTGGCGTACCCACCCCGCTGGCCGAGTGTGAGGTTATGTCACGCTCGCGCCGCGAAAGACGTGCGGGTAACCCACGTTCGGCGCACTACTTGTGGGGGACGTCGTTCGTCAGGCCGCCGTCCATGACGTACTCGGCACCGGTCGAGTACCGCGACTCGTCGCTGGCCAGGAATACGACAAAGGTCGCGACCTCGTCGGGCTGACCGGGCCGACCCAACGGGATCCGCAGCATGTTGTCGGGGAAGTGTTTGGTCATCGGGGTGCGGATGAAGCCCGGGTGCACCGAGTTGACCCGGATGTTGTGCGGTCCCAGTTCCAGTGCCGCCGACTTCGTGAGCCCGCGCACCGCCCACTTCGAGGCCACGTACGGGTGCACCATCACCGCGCCGCGCAGCCCCTCGATCGAGGAGATGTTGATGATCGATCCGCCGCCGGCGGCCTTCATCGCCTCGACCGAATGCTGCATGCCCAGGAAGGTGCCGGTGAGGTTGACGTCGATGACCTTCTGCCACTTGGCCATGTCGAACTGGCCGATCATGCCCAGGGCCACGGTCCCGGCGTTGTTGACCAACACGTTGAGCTTGCCGAACTCATTGACGGCGGTGGCGACGGCGGCCTCCCACTGGTCGGCCTGGGTGACGTCGAGGTGGACGTAGCGGGCGGCGTCACCGATCTCCTCGGCCAGCGCCTTGCCCTCTTCGTCGAGGATGTCGCCGATCACCACCTTGGCGCCCTCGGCGACCAGTGCGCGGGCGTCGGCGGCCCCCATTCCGCGAGCACCGCCACTGATGAGTGCCACTTTGTCGTCCACACGTCCCATGGGGCGTCAGGCTACCGCACCTCGCAGAGAACTAGAACCTGTTCCAATTTCGCTGGCCAGCACGCATACTGCTGGCCATGGCTATTCGTGTGGCGCTCATCGGAACCGGCAACTGCGGCAGCCTCGCACTGAAGCAACTGATCGACGATGCGCGGTTCGATCTCACCGGCGTATGGGTCTCGTCGGAGGCCAAGGTGGGCAAAGACGCCGGGGAGTTGGCCGGTCTCGACGTCACCACCGGGGTGAGCGCGGTAGGAGATCTCGACGCGATCATCGCGGACGCGCCGGAATGCGTCGTGTACTGCGCGATGGGCGACACCCGACTGCCCGATGCGATGGCTGACGTGCGCAAGATCCTCGCGGCGGGCATCGACGTCGTCGGCTCGGGTCTCGGCGTGTTGCAGTACCCGTGGCAGGTGATCCCCGACAAGTACATCCAGCGTGTCGAAGACGCTGCGCGAGAGGGTAATTCGACGGTCTTCATGACGGGTGTGGACCCGGGCTTCGTGACCGACCTGCTCCCGTTCGCCCTTGCCGGAACATGTCAAAGCATCGAACAGGTCCGCACGATGGAGATCGCCGACTACGCGAGCTACGACGGCGCCACCGTCATGTTCGACGTGATGGGCTTCGGTAATGAGATCGGTGACCTTCCGATGCTGTACCAGCCCGGAGTGCTGAGCATCGCCTGGGGCACCGCGATCCGCCAGCTCGCCGCGGGCCTCGGCATCGAGGTCGACGAGATCCGCGACTCCGTCGAACAGGAACCGGCGCCCGAGGACTTCGACGTCGCGGTCGGCACGATCAAGAAGGGCACCGTGGCCGCCGTGCGATTCCAGATCGAGGGCATGGTCAAGGGCAGACCGGTGATCGTCGTCGAGCACGTCACGCGCCTGCGCGGCGACCTGCGACCGGACTGGGCTCAACCCGCACAGCCGGGCGGTTCGTACCGCGTCGAGATCACCGGCGAACCGTCATATGTCATGGACATCTGCCCGACCAGTCGCAACGGCGATCACAACTACGCCGCGATCCTGGCCGCGTCCGGCCGCATCGTCAACGCGATCCCGGACGTGGTGGCGGCCGCACCGGGGATCCGGACCACTTTGGACATGCCGCTCGTGACGGGCAAGGGGTTGTACGCGGCTCAGTAAGCTGACGAGGTTATGAGCCTGCAGCCGACGGAGCCCGTGGACGCTGTAGCCGAAGTCGCCGCCAGCCCGCAGGATCCCCGTGTCGGGGCGTTCTTCGATCTCGACGGCACGCTGGTCGACGGCTTCACCGCCACCGCACACGCCGCCGACCGCATTCGCCGCAGACAGGCGCGCATCGGTGAGGTGCTCGGCGTGGTCGAAGCGTCGCTGCGATACCGGTTGGGCCGCATGCAATTCGAGCGGCTTCTCACCCGTGCTGCCGGTTACCTGCGCGGTGAGTCCCTCACCGAACTCGACGAACTCGGTCAGCGGCTCTTCGTGGAGCGGGTGGCGGCGCGCGTGTTCCCCTACATGCACGAGATCGTCCAAGCGCACCAGCAACGCGGCCACACCGTTGTGCTCAGCAGCTCAGCGCTGACCATCCACGCCGAACCCGTCGCCCGGTTCACCGGGATCAACCACGTGTTGTGCAATCACTTCGAGACCGACGACGCCGGTCTGCTCACCGGCCGGATCGCCAAGCCCGTCATCTGGGGAGCCAACAAATCGACCGCGGTGCAACGCTTCTGCGAGGCCAATGACGTTGAGCTGCACCGCAGTTACTTCTACGCCGACGGTGACGAGGACTCGGTGCTGATGGCTCTTGTCGGCAATCCACGGCCGGTGAACCCACGGCCCGGGCTCGCCGCGATGGCGGCCGAACACGGTTGGCCGGTGTTGCAGGTCGAGGGGTCGAGCAACCGCAGGCGGGTGTCGTTTCGGCGGTTCATCGGATACGACTGAGCGTCGCGCCGAGACTACGGTTTCTGACGCATTTCGCCCGAATCCCGTCATAAAGCGAAGTCTCGGCGAAGGATTGGACCGTGGCCGGACAGTTCAACGACGTCGCCGCGGTGGTCGCCACCGCCGATATCGTCGCGGCCCGGACCTGGTACTGCCAGGTGATGGGGCGTGGCCCCGATCTCGAGCCGATCGACGGCGTCGCCGAGTGGCAGATCACCGCGACCGCCTGGCTGCAGCTCATGGAGGACCACACGCGCGCGGGCCGATCGGCGGTCCGGATCGGTGTCGACGATCTCGACGCGCAGATCACCGACTTGGCGCGGCTGGGCATCGACACCGGAGAGGTCCTCGTGATCGCCGACCTGGTGAAGGTCGTCGACGTCGTCGATCCCGACGGTAACGAGGTCTCCTTCGTGCAGGACCTCGGTACGTACTAAACTAGAACACGTTTCAATTTGAGCGGCCCACCACCAAGGAGCAGGCATGCGCACCCCGATCTGTGACGACCTCGGCATCGAGTATCCGATCTTCGCGTTCACCCACTGCCGGGACGTGGTGGTCGCCGTGAGCAAGGCCGGCGGCTTCGGCGTGCTCGGCGCCGTCGGCTACACGCCTGAACAGCTCGAGATCGAGCTCAAGTGGATCGACGAGAACATCGGAGACCACCCATACGGCGTGGACATCGTGATCCCGAACAAGTACGAGGGCATGGACTCCGCGGATATGGATCCGGAGGTGCTCAAGAAGACGCTCAACGACCTCGTCCCGCAGGAGCACATCGACTTCGCCAAGAAGATCCTCGCTGAGCACGGCGTGCCGGTCGATCACAGCGACGACGACGCGTTGCAACTGCTCGGGTGGACCGAGGCCACCGCCACCCCACAGGTGGAGGTCGCGCTGCGGCATCCCAAGTGCACGCTGATCGCCAACGCGCTCGGCACTCCCCCCGCCGACATGATCAAGCACATCCACGACGAAGGCCGCAAGGTCGCCGCGCTGTGCGGTTCGCCGTCGCAGGCGCGCAAACACGCCGACGCCGGCGTGGACATCATCATCGCCCAGGGCGGCGAGGCCGGCGGGCACTGCGGTGAGATCGGCTCGATCGTGCTGTGGCCGCAGGTCGTCAAGGAGGTCGCCCCGGTGCCGGTGCTGGCCGCCGGCGGCATCGGCAGCGGCCAGCAGATCGCGGCCGCGCTGGCCCTCGGGGCCCAAGGCGCCTGGACCGGTTCGCAGTGGGTGATGGTCGAAGAGTCGGAGAACACCCCGGTTCAGCACGCGGCGTACGTCAAGGCCTCCAGCAAGGACACCGTGCGCAGCCGGTCGTTCACCGGTAAGCCCGCGCGCATGCTGCGCAATGAGTGGACCGAGGCGTGGGAGGATCCCAACAACCCCAAACCGCTCGGAATGCCGTTGCAGTACATGGTTTCCGGGATGGCGGTGGCCGCGACCCACAAGTATCCGAACGAGTCCGTCGACGTGGCGTTCAACCCGATCGGTCAGGTCGTCGGGCAGTTCACCAAGGTCGAGAAGACCGCGACGGTGATCGAGCGCTGGGTGCAGGAGTACCTCGAGGCGACCGGCAGGCTCGACGAGATCAACGAGGCCGCCTCGGTCTGATCCGCGGTTCGTCGCATCGCACCCTGGGGGTGGCCCGCTGATCTTGGGGTACACCCCTACCCATGACGCACATAAGGCGATGGGGCGCGGTGTACATACTGCTCCTGCTGTTCGTCGGCTCATGGCTCGGACAGTTCTTCACCCAACTGGCCGAGTTCACCAGTACCCAGCAGCAGCATGGCCAGCCCTTCATGTGGAACGAGTACTTGCACCAGTTCTTCGCGAGCACGTTCGAGAACTGGCAAAGCGAGTGGCTGCAATTGATCTTCCAGGCGATCCTGCTGCTCGGCGCCAAGCATTGGTTGTTCAAGGTCGACGCCGAGGACCTCGAGCGCATCGAAGCCAAGGTCGACGAGATCAAGGACAGGTTGGGTCTGCCGACTCCTCCCCCGTGACTTCACGTTTCGGCATCGCCGGCGCGACCGGCACCGCCGGAATCAGTTGCTGAGAAGTCGCTGCGTGGCCCGTTCCACGACTTCGCGTCGGGTCAGTCCGGCGTGGTCGGCCGCGATGAAGTGACCTCCGATCGCCAGCGAGAACGCGAGCATGGCCCGGGCCTCGACATCGGTGGCGTCCCCGACGAAAGTGCCGATGAGAGCGCGCAGATACTCCATCCGACGGTTGTCGACGCGGCGAAGGCGCCGCGCCACCGCGCGATCGCGGCGGGCCCAGTCACGCACCGCCAGGTCGATGGGGAGGAGTTCCTTGGAGAACGTCAGCAGGCCCGCCTTGCGGACTTTCGCCCTGGCGTCCCCGCCCTCGGCCTCAACGCGTTCCAGCACGTCGTCGGTACTTCGCTGCTCCCACGACTCGAGCAGGGCGTCGAGGAAATCCTGCCGATTGGCGAAGTGCCAATAAAAGCCGCCGCGCGTGACACCCAGCGCCTTGGCGAGCAGATCCACCCGGACGGCGTCCGGCCCACCCGCCGCCAACGCCTCGAGCCCGGCGTCGATCCACACGTTCCGTGGTGTGCGGATCTGAGCGACCATCGGCAACCTCCTGCGTTAAGGCATTGACGGCGTCACAGATTCAAGCATACAGTAATGTATGTTTGGCGGAGAGCGACTCGACATCGGCGAGCATGTGGTCCGGCCCTGGCGGATCCATGACATCGCCCCCGACTTCGAGGTTCTCGATGTCTGGGCGCTGCCGACGCCGGGTCGGCGCGACGAGTTCGATGAACTCGTCAAGCTGTGGTGCACATTCGATGCCGCCCGGACCTCACCCGTCGTGCGCGCCCTGTTCGCCGCCCGGTGGGCGCTGGGAAGGTTGTTCGCGCTCGACACGGCGGAGGCGGGTCTGGGTGCGCGCGTCCACGCCTTGCGAGACCGGCTCAGTCCTGAATTACGCTCCAGTGCAACACGACTCGCAGTCGACGATGCCCATTTCCAGCCCCTGTACCGCACCGACGACGAGTTCGCTATGGAGATCGCCAATCGGACCGTGCACGGGGTGTTGCACGTCGGCTGGGTCGCCGACGCCACGGGTGCGCATCGCGGACAGATGGCGGTGCTGGTCCGGCCCAACGATGTGATCGGCCGGATGTATCTGCGCGCGATCGCTCCCTTCCGCCACCTCGTCGTCTACCCGCTGATGCTGCGCGACATCGGTCGACTGTGGCGCAGCAGGCCGGGGGCGACACGACACGAAAGCAGGCAGCCATGACCAGAACCCACGCCTTGAATCGTCACGTTCAGCAGGTCCCTCCCCCGGAAGCGCTGCTCAGCGCGAGCACACTCGGGCGCATCGACTACGCGGACAGCTTCGAGGTCACCATCGATCATCCGCTCGAGCGCAGTGCCGAGGCGTGGATGCGACTGATATTGGAGGGGGCGCCGTTGCACACCCGGATCCGGCTGCTGTCGGCTTGGTCGGCGATCGGGCTCAAGCTGCGAACGCCGGGTTCGGCCGGCGCGATCCTCGGGTGGACGATTCGCGACCGGGACGCCGGCTTCGTGATGGTCGGGGCGAACTCACGGATCGGGATGCCGGCAGAACTGGTCCTGCGTCGAGAGAACGGCGGATTGCTGTTCGCGACCTTGGCCCGTCAGGACAATGCGTTCGTCCGCGCCCTATGGGCGACGATCGAGACATCGCACGTGCAAACGGTCCGGTCGCTTCTGGAGCGAGCCCGCCGCTAGGGCGCCGGCGGAACAGGTGCAAGCGGCGGGGGCGGTGCCGCGGGCGCGGGCGGCACCGGTGCGATCGGAACGTTGGGGCCGGGGTTCTGGTCGGGTATCGGGGTGTTCATGCCGCGCTGGGCCAAGCCCATGATCAACGCTTCCTTCCCGCTGATCTCATGCCTCTGGACGGCGTACCACAGATCCTTCAGATAGCTGACGTTCGGACTCTCGTTTCCGCGCCCGGTCGGATCCAGTTTGGTCCCCGGCGCCAGCGTCTCCGGGCTCGCGAGGTGCGGCACGGGTTCGGGCGGGGTGGCCGGCGCTTCGGCGGCAGCGGGTGGCTCGGGTGCGGGCGGTGGCGCAGCGGGTGCCGGGCGCAGGAAGGCCAACGGATCGGCTGCCGGCGGCGCAGCGGGCGCCGGTGCGGCGGCTTCGAGAACCGCTGCGCTGTCGGCCGGCGCGGGGGGCGGTGGCGGAGGAACCGGTGCGGCAGGTTCAGCGAGGGTCTGCGGCGCAGCGGCCATGATTGCCGCTGCCAATCCCGCGCCCAGCAGCGAAAGCTTCTTCGGGTTGATGACGATCCTCACCGCTGCCCCCCTTTCCGGGTTACCGCTCGAAGACCGGAGGACCGGCCCTTCCGCAGCTCACTTTTGGTTCGAACAGTGTCGCAGAATTGTTACAGGAGTGCTCGTCGTGACGAAGAGGTCAATTACCGCGCCGCAGAGAACACGTTCCACTTCCCTTTTCGTTGGACTTTCCCGATCCCGCCTCACCCGCGCCCAACTGTGGTGTAGCAATGCGGTGAGGGCACTAGACGACGTCATCGAGGGATGCAGCCATGCCGACTCCGAACCTTCCGCCCGGATTCGATTTCACCGATCCAGACATCTACGCCGAACGCCTGCCGGTGGACGAACTCGCCGAGCTTCGCAAGGTGGCGCCCATCTGGTGGAACGAACAGACCAAAGGGAACCTTGCGTTCGGTGACAACGGTTTCTGGGTGGTCACCAAGCACAAGGACGTCAAGGAGATTTCGCGACGCAGCGACATCTTCTCCAGTAACCAGAAGACCGCGCTGCCGCGCTATCGCGACGAGGCCGATCCCGAATCGCTCGAGGGCGGCAAGGTGGTCCTACTCAATCAGGACGCCCCGCACCATACGCATCTCCGCAAGATCGTGTCGCGTGCGTTCACCCCGCGCGCGATCGAATCACTGCGCGCCGAACTGCGCGAGCGGGCGGCCAAGATCGTCAAGGCGGCCGCTGCCGAGGGTTCCGGGGATTTCGTCGAGCAGGTCTCGTGCGAGCTTCCACTGCAAGCGATCGCGGGCCTGATGGGTGTGCCGCAGGAAGACCGGATGAAGCTGTTCCACTGGTCGAATCAGATGGTCGGCGATCAGGATCCCGAGTACACCCGCAACGACCCGACCGCCGCGTCGGTCGAGCTGATCATGTACGGCATGCAGATGGCCGCCGAGCGCAGCAAGAACCCGGGCGAGGATCTGGTCACCAAGCTCGTCCAGGCCGACGTCGAGGGACACAAACTCACCGACGACGAGTTCGGCTTCTTCGTCATCCTGCTGGCGGTGGCGGGCAACGAGACCACGCGCAACTCGATCACCCAGGGCATGATGGCGTTCACCGAATTCCCCGACCAGTGGGAACTTTTCAAGCGGGAACGGCCCGTCACCGCCGCCGACGAGATCGTCCGCTGGGCCACCCCCGTGACGTCGTTCCAGCGCACCGCGCTCGAGGACACAGAGCTATCGGGCGTGAAGATCAAGAAGGGCGACCGGGTCGTCATGTTCTACCGGTCGGCGAATTTCGACGAAGAGGTCTTCGACGACCCCCATACCTTCGACATCCTGCGAGATCCCAACCCGCACGTCGGATTCGGCGGCACGGGTGCGCACTACTGCATCGGTGCGAACCTGGCCCGGATGACAATCGACCTCATCTTCAACGCGATCGCCGACGAGATGCCGAATCTGCGGCCGCTGGGCCCACCCGAACGCCTCCGGTCCGGCTGGCTCAACGGCATCAAGCACTGGCAGGTCGACTATGTCGGCGCCGACCCGGCCGTCAGTGGGCGGGCTCCGGTCGGTGCCCGCAGCGAGCCCGCGCCCTGACGTGTTCCCCCGATCGGTGGACCCGCCTTTCCACCGCGGAAGTGTCCGATCGGCGGACGCGCCGGCCGGCCGGGCACCGATACCTTCACGTCGGCACCTGAAAGAGACGGGTGCCATGGTTCCGCCCGGACGGGATCGACTACCAAGCCGGGTCTTGTTCGCAAGACCGGACCGTGAGTTGTCCATCGGGGGCAAGCCATACCTACGGTCTGTCCCGTCCGGGTCTCCCGCTGCGTCTCAGTAGTCGACGATCGAGCGCCAGTACTCCTCCGGTATCTCAGCATTCGACTTCAGCACCATGGCCAGACCGGTCGCCATCGCGATGCCGAGCAGGCCAAGCCACAATCCGAAAAGGCCGATGAGGGTCCACAGCACGGTGGTGACGACCGGCCACGGCGACAGCACCGCCAGCACGGGCGCGAAGAAGAAGCCGGCACCGATGTACCACGCAGACCCTGCGCGGTCGGAGATCAGCACGAAGCGTAGCCACCGCGGGATCGGCGTCGTCGCGGGCAGCGCACCCATAGGGCCTCCTTCGTCCGATGACACCGATAACGCTGCCCTCATGAGGTAGCCGGCGCAATTACCTGCCAGGTAGTGGTCGAGACGCGGGCAGCCGGTCACACTGGCAACCATGACCATCGCGGCTGTACACACGCAGACGTTCGGCGCCTTGTTGAAACAATGGCGCGGGCGCCGGCGGCTCAGCCAACTCGATCTCGCCCTCGCCGCCGACGTGTCCTCCCGGCACGTCAGCTTCATCGAGACCGGACGATCCACGCCGAGCCGGGCGATGGTGCTGCGACTGGCGGAGGTCCTCGACGTTCCGCGTCGTGAGCAGAACCAGCTGCTGATGGCGGCGGGTTTGGCCCCGATGTATTCCGAGCGGTCTCTTGATGATCCGGACATGGCGGCGGTTCGGGACGGTATCGATCGAGTCCTGCTGGCCTACAACCCGTTTCCGTGTGTCGTGGTGGACCGCCGATGGCAGATCGTGCGGGCCAACGCCGGTGCCGGCGTGTTGATGGACGGTGTCGCGCCGGAACTGCTCCAATCACCGAACGCGCTGCGCATCGCCCTGCATCCCGATGGCTTGGCGCCGAGGATCAGAAACCTCGCGCAGTGGCGTCATCACCTCATCGAACGACTTCGGCGCGAGGTCGCGGTCAGCGGTTCTGATGAACTATCGTCGCTGTTGGCCGAAATCGATTCCTACCCCGGCGGTTCCGACGGCACATCGGATCTGGGCAGCGTCGCGGTACCGCTCGAGCTCTCCACACCGGACGGGCGCCTGCTGACCTTTCTGTCCACGGTGACGACGTTCGGCACAGCGCTCGACCTCACCGCCGCCGAGCTCTCGATCGAGGCGTTCCTTCCAGCCGACGAGGCCACCGCCGCCGCCTTGCGGTGAGAGCGGAGCCATCCGCAAGAGTTCTGTTCTGCGGTCACATAATCCTGGTTCGCAGACGGTGATCGCCGCATTGTCGGTGTATGACCACGACCGCCGACGCGCCCACCATCGCCTCCTCCGCACCCAGCCGCATCTCGCGGCTGCGGGTGCCAGAACTCGACGAGCTGCAGACCACCGCGGTGCGCGGCTTCTTCGCCAAACAGCAGCGCGACGAGGGCCTGACGTCGAACTGGTTCCGGGCGCTCTCCCTCAATGAGCAAGACCTGGAACGGCTCAACGGCTACCTGCTGCCGCTGTTGGGCGCCGATGGGCGCGGCGGTCTGAGCGCGCGTGAGCGAGAGGTCATCGCCACCGTCGTATCCGGCGAGAACCGCTGCGCCTACTGCCATACCAACCACGCCAACAAGCTCGGCAAGGTCGCCGGCGATTGGTCGTTCGGCCAGCGCGTGGCCATCGACCACCACCAGGTGGCCGAGTTGACCGACCGTGAACGGGCCCTGGCCGACATCGCCGTGCTGGTCAACAATCACCCGCAGTCGATCCGAGACGGCGACATCGACCGGCTGCGTGCGTTGGGGTTGGACGATCATCAGATCCTCGAGGGCATCTCGATCGCCGCATTCATCGGCGCGACCAATCGGATCGGCATCGCGCTGTCGGTGCCACCCAATGTGGAGTACACGGGTGTCCCGGCCGCCGATCGCCGGAACACGCCGGATCGGTAGTCGCTCGAACCGCGCATATGCGGCCGCGAACACCAATAGAGTCTGGCGTCATGGACATCCGACTCGTTGCGGCGGCCGCGGTCATCCTCGGTGCCGGGGTCGCGGGCTGCTCCACGCCGCCTGCGGCACTCGGTGGGACGACCGCGAAGGTAACCATCAACGGCGAGAGCACCGGCGGACCGCACGCGGTGTCGTGCACGCAGTCCGGGTGGCTGTGGACGATCGAGACCCCCGACGAGAACAAGGGCTTCACGGCCAGCCTCGGCACCGGCGACAAGGTCACCGTGGAATCGGTCAGTTTCCACGACTTCGGCGGCTTCACCGGCAACTTCTGGCAGGGGAACATCGGCGAAGCCGAGGTCGAAGGTGAGGGCGGCAGGTTCACCATCACCGGCTCGGCGGACGGTTCGTTCACCGACAACCCGAGTAATGCGGTGACGGCCACCTTCCGCATCGAAGCAAACTGCTGAGGGCCCGCTCGTGCATGAGTTTCGTCAAGCGGTCGAGGCCGGGGACCTCGATGCGGTCATCGCGCTGTGCCGCGACGACATCGTGTTCCGCAGCCCCGTCGTCTTCACGCCGTACGAAGGACGCGATGCGCTGCGAACGATCCTCGCGGCGGTGATGGAGGTCTTCGAAGACTTCCGATACGTCCGTGAGATCGGGGCGGCCGACGCTCGCGACCATGCGCTGGTGTTCCAGGCGAAGGTCGGCGACAAGGACGTCGAAGGCTGCGACTTCATCCGCACCGATGAGAACGGTGCCATCAGCGAGCTCACCGTCATGGTGCGCCCGTTGTCGGCGACGCTGAGCCTGGCCGAGACGATGAAGGAGCGGTTGGCCGGAGCCTGATCCACTGGTCTGACCACTTGACCTCTGTCCTGTTTGGTGGCAGGGTGGCCGCATGGCCCTGCAACCGGTTAATCGGCGTTCCGTGCCCGAGGACGTGTTCGAACAGATCGTGTCCGAGGTGCTCAGCGGGCAGATGCAACCCGGCGAGTCCCTGCCCAGCGAGCGCAGGCTGGCCGAGGTCCTCGGCGTCTCCCGACCGGCGGTACGGGAGGCGCTCAAGCGACTCACCGCAGCGGGTCTGGTCGAGGTCCGCCAGGGCGATGCGACCACCGTGCGCGACTTTCGGCGCCACGCGGGTCTGGATCTCCTGCCGCGGCTGCTCATGCGGGCCGGCGAACTCGACTTGTACGTCGTCAGGAGCATCCTGGAGACGCGGCTGCACAACGGCCCCAAGGTTGCAGAACTGGCCGCCGAACGCAGCGGTCCGGAACTGAGTGAAGCGCTCGATCAGACGTTGCGGGATCTGGCCGCCGTGGACGATCCCGTCGCTCAGCAACGCCACGCCCTGACTTTCTGGGACCAAATTGTCGACGGCGCCGACTCGATTGCCTTCCGGTTGATGTACAACACGCTGCGGGCCACATACGAGCCGGCGCTGCCCGCGCTGGCGGCCGTGATGGCCGCCGAGGTCGGGAGACCACACGCCTACCGCGACTTGGCCGACGCGATCACCGCACGCGATCCGGCGCGGGCCCGGCGAGCCGCGCAGGATCTGCTCGAACCGGCCACCGCCGCGCTACTGCACGCCCTCGACGATCTGAAGGACCCACGATGACGACGACCGCAGGCCGCGCACGCAAAGGTTTCACCCTCACCGATGCGCTGCGCCAATTCTGGAAACACCCCTCCCCCTGGATGATCGGCGCCACCCTCGCCGCCGCGGTGACCGCACGCATCGCTGTCGGCGACTGGCAGCTCACCGATGCGCTGGTGCCGGTGGTGATGCTTGCGCTGTTTCCGTTCTTCGAGTGGATCATCCACGTCTTCGTTCTGCACTGGAGGCCGAAACGGCTCGGGCCGTTGACGATAGACCCCCTGCTGGCGCGAGAACACCGCGCGCACCACAGCGATCCCCGCGACGTCCCGTTGATCTTCATCCCATGGAAGTCGTTGGCCACGTGGGTGTTGCCGTTGACGGTTGCGGTCGGCCTCGTGGCTTTCCCGCGGCTGGGTATGGGACTGACCTACCTCGTGTGTATCGGGACCCTCGGGCTGGTCTACGAGTGGACGCACTACCTGATTCACAGTGACTACAAGCCGAAAACCGCTCTGTATCGGGCGATCTGGCGTAACCACCGGCATCATCACTTCAAGAACGAGCATTACTGGTTCACCGTGACCAGTTCGGGAACGGCCGACAGAGTGCTCGGCACCTACCCCGACCCGGCCGCGGTGGAGAACTCACCGACCGTGAAGAAGCTGCATGCCGACGCCCAACCGGTCGGCGGCTCGGGCGATTAGGCCTGGACGATGACCGGGTCGCCGATGCTCACCATGTCGTAGTACCACGCCGCGTTGTCCGGGCTGAGATTGATGCAGCCGTGGCTCACGTTCTCGTACCCCTGCGAACCCGTCGACCAGGGCGCCGAGTGCACGTACACGCCACCCCAATTGATGCGGACGGCGTAGTAGACGGTGAGCTTGTAGCCCTCCGGATCATCCAGCGGAATACCGATGGTGCGGGAATCCATGATCACCGGGCTCTGCTTCTCGAGCACCGTGAACGATCCCTTGGGTGTCGCGAAGCCCGGCTTGCCCATGGATGCGGGCATCTCGCGCATGGTTTCGCCGTCGATGCTGACGGTGAAGGTATGGGCGTCGATGTCGGCGACCGCGAGCACCTCAGAGCCGGTCTGAAAGCTGGCCTTGGCATCGCCCGCCATCACCGTGATGGTGGAATGCGCCGGGAAGAACTCTTCTGGAGTCCACTGCAGCACATGGTCATCGAGCCAGGCGAAGGTTCCCTTCTGGGTTCCCAGCGGCATCGTCGGCGCAGATACACCGAACGTGCGCTCGGCACCCGCCCGGTCACCGATGGGCTGCTTGAACGTCACCGTGATCGGATGCGCCACACCGACTGTCTGGCCGGCAGGCTGAATGCTGGCTACGGCGTTCGGCGTTGCGATACCCGCGGAACTTGTCGGGGCGGAGACCACGGTGAGCACCGCGAGGCTCGCCACCGCGAGCAGGTTTCGTAGCTTCAGCACACTTTCATCCTAATTCGTCTCGTGGAGTTCCCCCGGCAATCGCAATGCGGGCCCACGTGTGCATGTCGCAGCACACGCGGATACCGCACTCACAACCGTTATCGAACACGCTGCTCAGAACGTTTCACACCGGTTTGGTCCGAGCGGGCGCGGCGAGCCGGTGAACGGCCGGCAAACTCAGCCCACGACAGGGTTCACATGCCCCCAGCACACCATCGGTCGGCGAGTCACGCAGGCGGCAGTGGCGCGGGTTCCGGTGCCGGGGGTGCACCGCCCTCGGGCGGTGGTGCAACGCCCTCGGGCGGCGGAGCGACGACCGCTTCGGGCGGTGGCGGCGGGAGCGGGGCCCCCGGCGGTGGTGCCAGCGCGGGGTCGACGGGCGGAGGGGCCTGCTGGACCGGTGGGGCGTTGTCGCCGGCGTCCGAGAACCGGTCCCTGATCCGTTGCAACCAACCGCGGCGTTCGGGTACCGGGGTGGGCTGAGCAGGTACGAGACCGGGAGCCATCGATTCCGGTGGCAACGCCGGCGCCCCCGGCACCGTGACCGGCGCGTCGGGTGGCGGGGCGGCAGGCAGCGGATCCTGCGCGACCGCGGGAATGTCGACGACGGCGACAGGCGGCGCTTCGGGTGGCACCGGTATCTCGGCCGGTGGCGGCGGCGGGGGCGCCGCGGGCGGCGGTGAAGCGGCCGGCAGGGGCGCGGGTGCGGCCGCGATGTCGGGCGACGATTTGGCGGCGGGCGTCGGCTCGGAGGGCGTGGTGTCCTTGCCCGGCGTCAGCTGCATGCTGATCGCTGCCGAGACCGATACGACGAACGTGACCGTTCCCGCAGCCAGCATGGCCAGCGGCCCGGCATGCGCGGGCTGCCGTCGACGCTGCTCACCTGCGCGGTCGAGCGCCTCCTCGGTGGCGAACACCGACGTGCCGCTGTCGGCCGCGGCGAGCGCGGCACCGCGTGCCAGGGCCAGCTCGGCTTCGGCGGGTGCGAAGACCGGCACCGACAGCACGGTCTCCAGCCGGGGCATGATCGTGTCCAGATCCGCGCCCGATCCCACCAGCACCAACGCTTCGGGTCGCCAGTCGGCCCTGGCGAACACGGCGTTCAGCCAGCGGATCAACGAATCTTCGCTGTCGACCGAATGGTTGACCGCGGTCTGCACGGCGCCTTCGCGCGTGTTCACGACCAGCGCGATGACCGCGTCGTACTCGATCACGCACACCGCCGTGACCTCATTGCCGAGCAACTCGGCGACACCCCACGCCAAGGCCTCGGACGCCTCGGGCAGTTGCACCGCCACCACGTTGTCGAACCCGCACTCGCGCAGCGATCTGAGTAGCAGCGACGCTTCGGTTTGGGCGTCGTCGCTCCACGTCACACCGATGGTGTGCAACCGGTGACCGTGACCGGCGGCAAGCGCTTCGGCGCGCAGCACCGCGGCCGCGGCCTCATCGGAGGCGTGTCGCGGAGACGAGCGTCGCGTGGGCAGGATCTCGATGGCTTCGCGGTCGACGGTTGCGCCGTCGGCGCCCTGCCCTTCGACGAGGACAAGGCCGACGGCAGACGGTGTCACCGACAAGCCGAGTACGGCGTCCACTCAAACCCCTTCGGACGTCCACTTACCGGGGTGACCGTAACAGCACGGTGCTCCGCCGGTTTCCGAGGGACTGCGGCTGCGGGTGAAAGCCACTGCCGGAGACCGGAATCGAAATGTGCTGTGCCGCTGAACCTCCTGTAAGAGAACGTCGAACAGCTTTGCCGGGACGATTGTTACCTATCGCACGCGGCGCGCGGTTCGCCGTGGCAATGTGAAGACCCATGGCAGCAACCGAGAAGGCGGAGGGCGGGCCCAGCGGCCGCACCGTACTCGGTCACCCGATCGGGTTGACGAACCTGTTCGGAGTGGAACTGTGGGAGCGATTCTCCTTCTACGGGATGCTGACGATCCTCGGCTATTACCTCTATTACTCGGTCACCGAGGGCGGCCTGGGGCTTCCACAGAGCACGGCCACCGGCATCGTCGGCGCTTACGGCGGGCTGGTCTACCTGTCGACCGTGCTCGGCGGCTGGATCGCCGACCGGATTTTGGGCATGGAGCGCACCGTCTTCTATGGCGGTGTCGTGGTGATGTTCGGCCATATCGCGCTGGCCGTCGTTCCCGGCCTGGCGGGGGTGACCGCGGGCCTGGTGTTCGTCGCTCTCGGTTCGGGCGCGCTGAAGGCGAACGCGTCGTCCCTACTCGGAACGCTCTACGCCAAGGGCGACCCGCGCTGCGACGGCGGATTCACGTTGTTCTACCTCGGTATCAACCTCGGTGCCTTTGTGGGTCCGCTCATCACGGGGTTGCTGCAGACTCATGTCGGCTTTCACTACGGATTCGGCGCGGCCGCAATCGGAATGGCGTTTGGGCTGGCTCAGTACGTCATCTTCCGGCGTAATCTCGGCGAGCACGGTCGTCATGTGCCCAATCCCCTGCCGCGCAGCGCATTCGGTGGGTTCGCGGCAATCGCGCTGGCGGCGGCGGTGATCATCGCGGTGGTGTTCGCAACCGGCGTGGTCACGCTGGGGAATCTGTCGCATGTCACGACCGGTGTGCTGGTCACGGCGTCGGTGATGTATTTCGTCGTGATGCTGACCAGCGCCAACGTCACGTCAGTCGAACGCGTCCGGGTGCGCGCGTTCATCCCGCTGTTCGTCGCCAACGCCGTGTTCTGGTCGCTGTTCCAGCAGATCTTCACCGTGCTCGCCGTGTACTCCGACGAGCGGATGAACTGGTCGATCTTCGGATGGACCGCCCCGTCGAGTTGGATCGGCTCGATCGAACCGGTGTGGATCATCACGCTGTCGCCGCTGTTCGCGGCGATGTGGACCAGGCTCGGCGACCGCGCCCCGACCACCCCGCGGAAGTTCGCGTACGGCGTGATCGGGATGGGCTTGGCGTTCCTGCTGTTTCTGCCGATGGCGGGTACGACCGGCCGGGCGGTGCCCGCGCTGTACATCGTCGGTGTGATGGCGGTGTTCGCGATCAGTGAGCTGATGCTGTCACCGATCGGATTGTCGGCGACCACAAAGCTTGCGCCCGAAGCGTTCCGGGCCCAGATGATGGCGCTGTACTTCTTCTCGGTCGGTATCGGCACGGCCATGTCCGGAGTGTTGGCCGGCTACTACAAACCCACGCACGAGTTCGCCTACTTCGGCATCATCGGTGCGGTCGCGGTCGCGGCCGGTCTGATCGTGTTCGCGCTCGCGCCGTGGATCAGCCGCCATATGGAGGGAGTGCACTGAGCGACGTCCTCGCACTGCTAAGCGGCCAGAATCTCCCGCAGCAGTGCGGGTTCGATGTTGCCACCGGATAGGACGACGACCGTTCGGCCCGCCGGGCTGGACCCCTTACGGTAGGCGGCCAGCGCGACCGCGCCGCTGGGTTCGCTCACCAGGTGTGCGCGATGAGCGAATTCGCGTACTGCCGAACGGATTTCGTCTTCGGTCACCGTGACGACGTCATCGAGCACCCGTTGCAGGTGAGCAAAGGTCAACTCCGACGGCTGCGAGCGCAACCCGTCGGCGATGGTGCGGTTGCGGTCCTCGATGGACCAGTCGACGCGGTGTCCGACGCTCAAGCTCTGTGCGGTGTCGGCGGCGAGTTCTGGTTCGACCCCGATCACCTTGGCGTTGGGGCACAACGCCTTGATCGCCGTACCGATCCCCGAGGCGAGGCCGCCGCCGCTGACGGGTACCAGGACTGTGTCGACGGTCGGGAGATCCTCGGCGATCTCCAGCCCGATCGTGCCCTGCCCCGCGATGATGTCGGGGTGGTCGAACGGTGGTATCAGGACACCGCCGGTCTCCTCGACGACCTCGGCCGCGACTCGTTCCCGTTGTCCCGCAGCGCACAACACCACCGTCGCTCCGTGGCCGCGGGTGGCCGCCACCTTCACATCCGGCGTCTCCTGGGGCATCACGATGTGGGCGGGTATCGCATACACCGCGGCCGCGTAGGCCACCGCCTGCGCGTGGTTCCCGCTCGAATAGGCCACCACTCCCCTGGTGCGGACCGATTCGTCGAGGTGGCCGATTGCGTTGAACGCGCCTCGCACCTTGAACGCCCCGACCGACTGCAGGCTCTCGGGCTTGATCCACAGCGGCCGGTCGTCGTCGCCCGCCCACGGGGCGGGAAGCAGCGGTGTGCGAAGCACGAACGCCCGGGTGCGTGCGGCCGCCTGTTCGATGTCGTCGAGCGTCACCAATTCCACACCCACCAGTGTGCCCCCGCCGCAGAAGCGGAGAGACAATGGCCATATGGCTGGAACCCTGTTCTTCGACGGCAACTGCGGCATGTGCACCCGCGCCGTCTACTTCATCCTGAAGCGGAACCGAACGGGCGATCTGCAAACCGCGACTTTGCAGGGTAAGGGTGTCGCCGAGCGGTTGGGCATCCCCCGGTCACGGGTTCTCGACGCCGCGCGATGGCACGACGAGTCCGGCGACGTGTACGAGGGCGCAGAAGCGGTGAACGCCGCACTGGCAGCCGCATTGGGAACCCGGGTTCCGCTCTTGCTGTACCGGACCCCTGGGATTCGTGCGTTGCAGAACGCCGTGTACCGGTATGTCGCCAGTCATCGGTACCGCTTCCCGGGTACGACGCCGTACTGCGAGTCGCATCCCGTCAGCTGCTGACCCGATGGCTCCGTCCGACATCCTCGTGCGGGCAGCGCATCGCGGTGATCTGGGGCGCGATCGCTGACATCTACGCGCATTACGTCGAAAACAGCGTGGCGACCTTCGAATTGGTGCGGCCCGACCGTGAGGAGTGGGGCCGCCGCTACAGCGCAGTCGTCGAAGCAGGCTTACCGTTCCTTTCGGCGGTTCTGCACGGTGAGATCGTCGGCTACGCCTACTGCGCTCCGTGGAAGACCCGCCCGGCCTACCGGCACACCGTGGAGGACTCGGTGTATGTCGCGCCGGGCGCCCTCGGTCGCGGGGTGGGCGGCATGCTGCTCGATGCAATGCTCACCCGCTGCGCGACGGCCGGGATACGGGAGGTGATCGCGGTGATCGTCGACGCCGACATGGCCGCTTCTGCTGCGTTGCACCGCCGTCGCGGGTTCGTCGTGGTCGGTCGACTCACCGCGGTCGGGTTCAAGCACGGCCGATGGCTAGACACGCTGCTACTCCAGCGAAGCCTGGTGGCCTGACGCCTTCTTCGGATGTTTTTTTCCAAGTTGGGTACTCCCTAGCCGATTGGGCCACGGTCGAGGAGGCTGCCGATGAGTTCTGGGGTGCAAACCGGCACGATCACCACGCAGGTTCCGAGCCGGCTGGATCGGTTGCCGTGGTCGCGATTCCACTGGCGCGTCGTGCTGGGGCTCGGCGGTGTGTGGATCCTCGACGGCCTCGAAGTCACCATGGTGGGCAACGTCGCGTCCCGCTTGACCGAGAGCGGTAGCGGGATCGAGTTGACCGCAGGTGAAATCGGCATCGCCGCCGCGATTTACATCACCGGCGCCTGTCTGGGCGCGTTGTTCTTCGGTCAACTCACCGACCGGTTCGGCCGCAAGAAGCTGTTTCTGCTCACCCTCGCGGTGTACCTCGCGGCCACGGTGGCAACGGCTTTCGCCTTCGCGCCGTGGTACTTCTACATAGCGCGGTTCTTCACCGGCGCGGGTATCGGCGGCGAGTACGCCGCGATCAACTCCGCGATCGACGAATTGATCCCCGCCCGCGTCCGTGGCCGCGTCGACCTGATCATCAACGGCTCCTACTGGCTCGGAGCCGCCGGCGGTGCCGCAGGCGCACTGGTGCTGTTGAACACCGCGATCTTCCCGGCAGACCTCGGCTGGCGCATCGCTTTCGGCATCGGCGCCGTCTTCGGTCTCGTGGTCCTCGTGGTGCGGCGGAACGTCCCGGAAAGCCCGCGCTGGTTGTTCATTCACGGTCGTGAGGACGAAGCCGAACGCATCGTCGGCGAGATCGAGCGCGAGGTGGAACGCGAGACCGGCCAGACCCTCGAGGAACCCGAGGGATCGTTGACCGTGCGTCAACGCAAGACGATCTCGTTCCGGGAGATCGCCCACGTGGCGTTCACGAAGTATCCCCGCCGGGCCGTCCTCGGCCTCGCGCTCTTCATCGGGCAGGCGTTTCTCTACAACGCTTTCACGTTCAACCTCGGAACCCTTCTGAGCGGTTTCTACGACGTCTCGTCCGGCATCGTGCCGATGTTCTACGCGATATGGGCCCTGAGCAATTTCGCCGGCCCGATCCTGCTCGGCCGGTTCTTCGACACCGTCGGCCGAAAACCGATGATCTCGTTCGCATATCTGGGTTCGGCGTGCGTGGCGGTCGCCCTGACCGTGCTGTTCGTTTCCCAGACGGGCGGCGTGTGGATATTCATGACGGTATTGGGCGTGTGCTTCTTCCTGGCGTCGTCGGGAGCCAGCGCCGCCTATCTCACCGTCAGCGAGATATTCCCCATGGAGACGCGAGCTTTGGCGATCGCGTTCTTCTATGCCGTCGGCACCGCGGTCGGCGGTATCACCGGGCCCCTGTTGTTCGGCCAGCTCATCGAGTCCGGTGATCGCGGACTGGTCGCGGTCTCCTTCCTGATCGGCGCGGCGGTGATGGCCGTCGGCGGCGTTGTCGAGCTGATATTCGGGGTGAAGGCCGAGGGGCAGAAACTCGAGGACCTGGCCATGCCGCTGACAACCGCGGACGAAGACGAGAAGGAGGCGGAGGCACCTTCGGAGCGCGACAAAGAACGCGCGGCGCGCAAGGCGCGCATCGCCGAGCGCACCGAACGTGAGCGGGCAGCCAACCAGGCGCGGCGCTACCGGCCCGGGCCGGCGGCGGGCTGGTACGGGGCATGGCGCGAGCCGCCGACGCCCGGTGCGCCCGAATCGGCGCTCGACCACGAGATCGAAACGATTGCGCGCGCGGTGAGCGAGCACGAACCGATGTCGGCGCGCGAACTGTACAGGGCGGTCGGCGCGCGGTACTGGGGTCCGGGTGAGTTCCGCAAGGCGTTGCGGGTCGCGTTGGCGGAGAACCGGATCGCCCGGCACGGTCGAAACAAGTTCGGCATGCCGCCTGGGACGTCGCAGCAATGACGTTGGGCTGCAGCATATTCGGGCACAACCCGACGTTTCGGGCTGACGGCCGCGTCATGCGGTGGAAGTGCGAGCGTTGTGGCGAGGCGCAGGGCGCCAAGGAGTACGCCACAGCCGAGGACGCGCGCAGATACGCCAAGGCGTTCAACAAGCGCGACACCGACGACCTCGGGAAGCGCGCGCCGCTACTCGGCCTGCTGCCGTTGCGGCTGTGGCGGGCCCTGCGGCGGCGTTAGCTCTTGGTCAGCGTGAACTGGCAGACGTCGGTGTAGCCCTCGCGGAACAGGTCCGCGCAGCCGGTCAGGTACCTCATGTACCGGTCGTAGACCTCTTCGGACTGGATCGCGATCGCCTCGTCCTTGTGAGCCTCGAGCGCGGCGCTCCAGTGGTCCAGCGTGCGGGCGTAGTGCAACCGCAACGGCTGAACCAGGCCCACGTTGAAACCCGCTTCGGTCGCGTGCCTCTTCACCGCGACGGGCTGGGGCAGATCCCCGCCGGGGAAGATCTCGTCCATGATGAACTTGAAGAATCGCAGCTTGGTCATGGTCAGCGGCAGGCCGCGCTCGGCGAACTCCTCATCGTCGGGCTTGACGATGGTGTGCAGCATCATCACGCCGTCGGCGGGCAACGCGTCGTATGCCATCTTGAAGAACTCGGTGTAGCGGTCGCGACCGAAGTGCTCGAACGCGCCGATCGACACGATGCGATCGACCGGTTCGTGGAACTGCTCCCACCCCTGCAGCAGAACCCGCTTGGTGCGGGGGCTGTCGATGCCGTCGAGCACCTTCTGCACATGGGCCTGCTGGTTCTTGCTCAGTGTCAGGCCCACCACGTTGACGTCGTAGCGCTCCAGCGCCCGTTTGATCGTCGCGCCCCACCCGCAGCCGATGTCGAGCAGCGTCATCCCCGGTTGCAGGCCCAGCTTGCCCAGCGAGAGGTCGATCTTGGCGAGCTGGGCTTCCTCGAGCGTCATGTCGTCGCGCTCGAAGAAGGCGCAACTGTAGGTCTGCGTGGGATCCAGGAAGAGCCGGTAGAAGTCGTCGGACAGGTCGTAGTGCGACTGCACATCCTCGAAATGCGGCGTGAGGTCCTGGGCGGTGTCGGTGGTGTTTTCTGGCACGGTCAGCCCCTGGCGTCGAATTGGGTCAGGTCGAAGCTCCGCACGATTCGAGAGCCTCCCCCGTCGCAGGCAGTTTACGCACAGCACCTGGGTGTAGCCGTCATCACCCTGGTCAGGGACGTGACCGCCGCGGCAGCCGCTCAGGTGTCGACGACGGCGGCCGCGCCGTCTGCGGCGATATGCACGCGTCGCAGATCACCGTGGCGCCGGGTGGCACGGCGCCATGACCGCACTATCGTTGGACTTCAGACGGGCGACCCCGAAGAGAACGGAGACCGATCATGAGCACACCTGACGGCCTCGCGTTCGGCGATGCCATTCCCGAAGCCGACGTGGCCGACCAGCACACCCCGGTGGATCCCGACGACGCCGACACCTGGCAGGACGCGTCGGCGATCACCCCCGACCGCACGTGGGACGCCAACGAGGCGGATCTGGTCGATCAGGCGATCGAGGTGCCGATCCCCGACGACGACCTACCGTCGGAATAGCCCCGCCATTTGGCGCCCTTCGTCGAGAAGATCGGCTGTCACGCCCGCTTGCGGGTAGTAAGCATGACGCCATGGACCTCCGTGCAGAACTGCTCGACAGTCTCGATTTCGATCCCAACGCCTCGCGTGTCTTCGGCCAGCCCTACGAGACGGCCGACGGCACCACCGTCATCCCCGTCGCGGCGGTCCGGGGCCGGGCCCGGCGCGGCAATCAGCCGAATGTCAAGGTGATGACCAGGCCGGCCGGTGTGTTCGTCATCAAGGACGGCGACGCCGTATGGCGACCCGCGGTCGACGCGACCCGCATCGCGCTTGCCGGAATCCTGGTCGGGCTGGTTACCTCAACGCTGGCCGGGGTGGCGATGGTTCGACGGCCGCCCTGGCCCGACCTGTACGGCGACATCTCGTCGCGGTGAGGACGTGGGCGCCGACGGTTTCGCCGGATCGGCGTCGGGTACGCCCGCGCCATGAGCACAGACGCAGCCGGCGGTAGCGACTACCGCGCCGACCAGGACCCCGACGCCGATCCCGAGATGAAAGAGGACAAGGCGATCCGGCAACCCGACCAGGCCGAAGGGGCCGATGACCGCGGTGAGACGAATGGCTGACGGTCAGTTCTGCCGCGGAAGCAGTTCGGCGACGAACCGGTCGACGAATTCGGTCATCGTGAAGCGCCCCGCCGGACGAATGACGAATTTGGTCAGGCCGGCCTCCTGATAGGCGTCGAGTTGCCGGTGCAGCTGTGGCCAGCCGTCGGCGATCAGCTCGGAAGGGTCGACGTCGGGGCGGCGCCGGCTGATCGCGGCCAGCATCTGCGGCGACGGTCCGCCGTCGGCGACGGCGAGGTTGATGCCGAAATGGTCCGGCTCGACCTCACGTTCGGCAGCCTCGGCCGCGCGCTGGATCGCCTCTCGGGCGCGCCGCGCCTCGGCGGGGGTGACAAAGCTGCCCAGCCAACCGTCTCCCAGCCGACCGATGCGCCGGAAGGCGGCGGGTGCGGACCCGCCCAGCCAGATGTCGAGCGGTTCGACGGGCCGGGGAGCCACGGTCGCCGAACGCACCTTGTAGTAGTCACCGTCGAACGAGACGTCGTCGTGTTCGAGCACCGTACGAAGCAACCGCAGCGCCTCGTCGAACACCGCGGCGCGCGCACCGTCGGGCACGACGAAGATTTCGCGCTCGGCGGCGACGGCTGACCGCAGCCCGAAGACCGGCAGCACCCGCTTCGGACCCAACGCGGCCAGTGAGGCCAGCTGCTTGGCGACGAGCACCGGATGCCGTCCTGGGAGCACCGCGACCGACGTACCGACCTTCAAGCTGCGGGTACGCGCCAGAGCGAAGGCCATCCCAACGAACGGATCGACGGCCTCGGAGTACACGAGTTCGGAAAACCACAGCGAGTCCACGCCGGTGGCCTCCAGATGGTCGACGATGTCCGGCAGCAGTTCTGGCCCGATGCCGGCGGCGAGGCCGATTCCGAATCGAATTTTCACGTCGCCGCCATCGTACTTACCAGTGCGTTCACGGTGCATTCGGTCGACAGGGCGCTAGGGTTCTCGAAAACGCTTGCCAGAGAGCGAGGAAACGGTGGACGGTGCGGTGACGGTGTCGATGGCGGCGCCGGCGGAGCGGATCTGGGACTTGATCGCCGATGTACGGAACACCGGCAAGTTCTCCCCCGAAGTCATGGAGGCCGAATGGCTCGGCGGTGCCACCGGGCCTGCGTTGGGTGCGCGGTTTCGCGGTCACGTCAAACGCAACGAGATCGGGCCCGTGTACTGGACGACGTGCGAGGTGACCGCCTGCGAACCCAACCGGGAATTCGGCTTCGCGGTGCTCATCGGGGACAAGGCGGTGAACAACTGGCATTACCGGCTCACCCCCGTCGACGGCGGTACCGAGGTCACCGAGTCCTTCCGGCTCAACGACTCGGTGCTGATGAAGTTGTTCTCGGTGTTGGGAGGACAGCTCCGGCGCCGGCGCAACATCCGCGACATGCGCAAGACGCTCGAGCGCATCAAGGCGGTGGTCGAGGCGCCCGAGGGCGACTGAAAGCCTTGTCCGCCAACGATCGTGAATCCGCCCCGGCGGGGCCGCCCCTTTGGTAGAACGGTGCCAGTTCGCCGCGATGCCGAGGAGCCTGCGATGGGTCAGTGGTCACGTGAGGAGATCGACGAGGCGTTTCGCGCTTATCAGGACGCGGTCGTCGACATCGGCACGACGTGGAACTGGTCGAGCTATGCCGATCACTTCACCGAGGACGCGACCTACGTCGAGCATGCGCTGGGCGACATGTCCGGCCGAGAGGCCATCCGCGACTGGATCGTCTCGACGATGAACACGTTCCCCGGCAGCGAGATGCCCTTCTATCCGGTCGAGTGGTATTCGATCGACGTCGACAAGGGCTGGGTGATCAACCGCAACGTCAACACGATGAAGGATCCGGGCGACGGCAGCGTGCACGGCACACCGGTGATCACGGTGCTCAGGTACGCAGGCGACGGGAAGTGGAGCTACGAAGAGGACGCGTACAACCCGATGAACTTCCTGGTGATGGTGCAGGGCTACGTCCAGCGCTGTCATGAGCTCGGCACCCTCTCCGACGATGCCCGCGTGTTCGCCGAGAACATGAACTGGCAGTTGCCGTAGGCCATTTGGCCACTGCGGCCGAATCGCCCTCCCGGCGCGGATATCGGCCTACCCTCGAACGGGTGGACACCGCTACGCCGCCCACCTTCGGCGCGCACCTGGTCAAGGAGAACGGCGCCCCTCCGCCCGAGGTGCCGCTGTCCGAGGTCGACCTGGGCTCCTGGAACTTCTGGGTCAAGCCCGACGACTTCCGCGACGGCGCCTTCGCCACGCTGCGCCGCGAGGCGCCGGTCTCGTTCCACTCGCCCCTGGAGACACCCGGCGTGGAGGAAGGCCCCGGACACTGGGCGATCACCAAGTTCGACGACGTCTGGTACGCCAGCAGACATCCGCATATCTTCAGCTCGAGCCCGAGCATCACGATCAACGACGCGAACCCGGAGCTGTCGGAGTATTTCGGCTCGATGATCGTGACCGACGATCCGCGGCATCTTCGGCTGCGCAACATCGTCAGTCGTGCCTTCACGCCGAGGGTGGTGGCGCGCACCGAGGCTTCGGTCAGGGACCGTGCCCGGCGCCTCGTCGAAGGGATGATCGCCGAACATCCCGACGGCCACGGCGAGGTCGTCGCGGAGTTGGCCGGGCCGCTGCCCCTGCAGGTGATCTGCGACATGATGGGCATCCCGGAGGGCGACCACCAGCAGATCTTCCACTGGACCAACGTGATCCTGGGCTTCGGGGACAAAGACATCGCTCAGGACTATGAGGAGTTCGTCAAGGTCGCGATGGACATCGGCGCCTACGCGACCGCTCATGCCGAGGATCGTCGCGCGCGTCCCCAGGAGGACCTGACGACCGCGCTGGTGGAGGCCGAGGTCGACGGAGAGCGATTGACGTCGGCCGAGATCGCATCGTTCTTCATCCTGTTGGTGGTGGCCGGCAACGAGACCACCCGCAACGCGATCAGCCACGGCGTGCTGGCGCTCACCCGCTATCCACGTGAGCGCGAGCGCTGGTGGGCGGACTACGAGGCCGTCGCCCCCACCGCGGTCGAGGAGATCGTCCGGTGGGCGTTCCCGGTGAACTACATGCGCCGCACCCTGACCGAAGACTGCGAACTCAGCGGCGTCACAATGTCTGCGGGTGACAAGGCCACGCTGTGGTACTGCTCGGCGAACCGCGACGAGGACAAGTTCGCCGACCCGTGGACGTTCGACGTGACGCGCAACCCCAATCCGCATGCTGGATTCGGTGGTGGTGGAGCCCATTTCTGCCTGGGCGCCAACCTCGCCCGGCGTGAGATCAGCGTCGTGTTCGAGGAGTTGCACCGCCAGCTACCCGATATCGCCGCCACCGAGGAACCGGCGAGGTTACTGTCACCGTTCATTCACGGGATCAAGCGCTTACCGGTGTCCTGGACGCCGCCTCGATGAGCTCGTCGCGGCGGGGGCCCGCCGCAGGCGTTGGGCGCCAACCGCTTTCGTAGACCTTTCTGGCCCGCGGCTCGGCGGCGCGCAGCGTGTCGGGCAGTGCGTCCATCGCGGCGTACGGGCCGACGATGTCACCGAGTTGTGGGTCGGCTTCGGCCGCGGCAACGATCAGATCCGACGGCAGCGGCCTGGTGAGGTCGACGTCGTGACCGGACCATCGCCGCATTCGCTCGGCGTCGGCGTAGCAATGGTCTTCGTACCACGGACGGATGTTGTCGAAACACCACTTGTCGAATTCAAGTGTTGCGCAGCCGATATCGTCACCACAGTGGTCGAGGATGCGCATCAGCTCGCGTCCTTGCATGAGTGCCAGCGCGACGCCGCGCCCCGCGAGCGGGGTGGTCGTGCACACCGCGTCGCCGACGGAGATGAGACCGAGTTGCGTCGGGTCTCCGGAGTCGTCGCATTGCCCTCGGTAGCTGTTGTGTAGACGAGCCCCGGGCATGACATCGGTCAGGGGGCGACTGCGGGACGCGGTGATCCACTCCGAGAGCGCCGGTATCTGGCGGATGGCGGCTTCGAAGATCGCGGGATTACGCAGGAGGCGCAATCGCGGATCGGTGCCATCGTGCACGATCGTGACGGTGAAGGTCGCGTTGTCATGCAGATACGCCAAGGCCCAGTAGCCCGACAGCGAGAGCACGGTGCCGAACGGTGTCGACATCGGCGGCGGTGTGGCCGTCCGGTGTAGGCGATACTGCCGGCTGACATACGCCGCACCGCACACCTCGCTGTCAGCCGTCGGGCGGATCGACCGGGTGAAGCGGCTGTCGCGTCCCGACGCGTCGAGCACCAGGTCTGCCTCCAGCCTCGCCGTCCCGACCCGGACGCCGCCGACACCGGCCCTCACCACGAGCACGTCGTCGACGTTGCCCCGATGGAACCCGATGTTGTGGTGCGCGCGGGCGCAGCCCCAGAGTACGCCGTCGAACGTCGTTCTGCGGCAGCGCAACCCGACTGCCGCGCCGCGCTCATCGGTGGCGGTCTCGGCACCGGCGGCGTGCAGCGCGTCGAGCACCTCGGGCATCTCGGCGGCCAGCGCGTCGATCACCTGGCGACGGAATGTGTGGGCGTGGTGGAACTGCATCACTCCGCGGCGCTGCCACCGTCCGTGTGCCGGTGGGCCGGGGTCGCGGTCGACGACCATCACGGTGTGCCCTCGGCGGGCCGAAGCGATGGCGCTGTATAGCCCCGCCGGTCCGGCGCCGACGACGACGGTTCTCATCGAGTGCTCATTTCGAGTAACCTATGGTGTAATGAATATATAGGAGGTTACTCGAATGTCGGAGCCCGTCAAGCGGCGGTATTCGTCGCGGTTGCGCGCCGCGCAGGCGTCGGACACGCGACGCAGGATCGTTGCGGCCGCCGAGCGCCTGTTCGTCGAACACGGGTACGCGGCGACGACGATCGACGCCGTGGCCGCCGCCGCCGGAGTGAGCCGTAAGACGGTGTTCACGTCGGTCGGCGGCAAGGTGGACCTGCTCAGGGTGGCGATGGAGTGGGCGGTCGCCGGCGATGACGCGCCGGTGGGGTTGGTCGACCGCGACGAGATGCGGGGGCTGCTGGCCGAGGCCGACGCCGCGACGCTGCTGCGGAAGTGGGCCTCGGTCATCACCGCCATCGACGCGCGCACCGCCGGGTTGTTCACGGCGCTGGAGGTCGCGGCGGGGACCGACGACGAGGCGCGCGAATTGGCGAAGCGTTTCGAACGGCAGCGACTCGACGGTGCTCGTCGAATCGTCGACCGCCTCGCGCAGCGCAAGGCGCTCAACCGCGCACTCAAACGCGCCGAGGCGGTGGACGTCGCGTGGCTGTCGATCGATCCCGTCCTCTATGACCGGCTGGTGCGCAGGCGCGGGTGGCCGTCGCGACGGTTCGAGACGTGGTTGGGCGAAAGCTTGTGTCGTCAGCTGCTCCATGGGTAACCAACGGCCATGCATCCCGATCACTTTCGTACTCTGCTGACCTCGAACGGCCCCTATGCCTCGGTGTACTTCGACGACTCCCACAACACCGCCGACGCGGCGGCGCAGATGGACCTGAAGTGGCGCGCGTTGCGTCAGCAACTCGAGGAGCAGGGCGCCGACCCGGCGGTGACCGAAAGCATCGAGCAGGCCGTCACCGACGCGACGCCTCCGGTCGGGCCCAGCGGGCGCGCAGTCGTGGCCAGCGCCGACGGTGTCCTGGTCAACGAACAGCTCATCCGGCCCATCGAGCCTGTCGTCCGGGTCTCGGCGCTGCCCTACATCGTCCCGGTCGTCGAGCACGGCCTCGACCGCCCGACGTACGCCGTGGTGATCGTCGACCACGCGGGCGGCGACATCACGCTGTACCGCGAGGGCACCGTGGTGTCGGACACCGTCGACGGTGACGCCTACCCGGTGCACAAGGCATCGGGCGCGGACACACCGGGGTACGGCGACCCGCAACGCACCACCGATGAAGCGCGTCAACAGAACATCCGGGCCGTCGCCAACCAGCTGACCACGCTGGTCGACGACGCCAAACCCGAAGTCGTGTTCGTCGTCGGTGAGGTTCAGTCGCGCACCGACCTCGTCGCGCAACTACCCGAGCGGGTCGCTTCGCTGGTGGTCGACGTGGCTGTGGGGGCGCGGCAGAGCGGTTTCGACGACGCAGACCTGCAGCACGCGATCGACCAGGAGTTCCAGCGGCGGCGCGTGGCCGAGATCGACGACGCCGCGCAACGCCTGACCGCCGAACTCGGGCGCGGCGAGGGCATGGCGACCGAAGGGCTCGACGGCGTGACGGCGGCGCTGCGGGCCGGCGCGGTCGACACCCTGATCATCGGCGACGTCGGCGACGCGACCGTCGTCGCCGGCGATGACCTGACCACGATCGCGCCGAACCCCAACGTCCTGTCCGAACTCGGTACGGCACCCAGCCAGACCCTGCGGGCCGACGAGGCGCTGCCGATGGCGGCGATCAACACCGGAGCCGCCCTGATCCGCACCGACGAGCGCATCGACCCGGCCGACGGCGTCGCCGCGATCCTGCGGTACGCGTTGCCCCGCTGACGCCGAGCGAGGCTCAGCGGGCGCCGACGATGTTGGCCAGCGCGGCGATCGGCGTGTCATCGAGGTGCTGGCACAACTCCAGTGGATGTTCGAAAACCCGTTGGGCTCCGGCGGTTTCGAGCTCACCGCGGGATACTCCCCCGCTGAGCACACCGATGCTGTCGACGCCGGCGCGTTTACAGGCTTCCACGTCCCAAACGGTGTCGCCGACGAAGACGGCATGCGAGGCCGTCACCCCCGCGCGCTCGAGGGCGATCTCGACGATGTCGGGCTCGGGTTTGGCGGTGTCCACATCCTCAGATGAGGTCACCGCGTAGACCAGGTGGTCGCTGTCGAGCACCTCACGCAGCATCGACAGTTCCTCTTCGGGCGCCGAGGTCGCCAACACGACCCGGATGTCGAGTTTGTGCACCGCCTCGAGCAGCTCCCGTGCACCGGGCAGCCGCCTCAGGTGCGGCGCCAACTCTTTGTAGTAGCGCGAGTGCAGGTCTTTGGCCTGGCTGCGCGCCTCCGTGTCGGCGTCCTCTGCCAGCGTGTCGACCAGCGTCGTGCCGTCCATCCCGATCGAGCGGTGAATGCGCCAGGCCTCGACGGGGTGACCGGCCTCTTCGAACGCGCGATACCAGGCATGCACGTGCAGGTAGTTCGAGTCGACCAGCGTGCCGTCGATATCGAAGAGGACGGCCGAGATGGTCTTGGCTTGGCCGGTCACGACCGGTGGTGCTGCTCGGGGGCGCGGTTGTGCTCGGGACGCGCGGTGTGATCGTCTCGCACACCGTCGGTCTTGGTGGACGGGTCGACGACGGAATCGGACGCGCGGGTCTTCGGGTCCAGGGCGTCGGCGCGAGCGCGTTGTTCGTCGAGTTCGTCGCGCTTGGTGTTGACCGCGTTGCGGTGGGTCTGGGCGGCATCCTGCAGCCGGGCCGCCTCGGCGGCTTTCGCCTCCGCCTCGGCTTGGGCGGCGCGGGCGCGTGCCTCGGTTTCCTGCGCGACGGTCTCGCGCTTGTGAAGATGATGCGACTTCTCGTCGACCTCGGTGCGGAGCCGCTCGGCCTCCATGCGGCGGCGCTTGTTGCGCGCATTGCGCGCCAGGACCGCCACCAGCACGATCGCGGCGATCAGAGCGATTGCGACGATGATCCACACGATGGCGTTGTTATCCATGTCGGCTCCTTTGGTCTGTCGAGCCGGCTCGTTGACGAACCCGCTAATTCTGCGTGTGCCCGGGCGGCAGCCCACCTAAACGGCGGCGGGTCGGACAAGTCGTCGACGGGCAGGAACACGGCGGGCGCTCGGGTTCTTCGACGGTGCCTCGTCCGCGGCCGTCAAGCGGCTCAGTTCGACCCCGTCGGCGCCCGGCCACTACCTGCTTGATGAGTGAAAGCGTTGCAGCGGAGCCGGATTCAGGCCGCAGCGGCGGCGTTGTCGCGTGCTGTTAGAGGGTCGCGGCCAATGGTCCGGACGGTTCGCAGACCGGCTCCGGCGGATTGCCCGACGTCGAACAGCCCCGGCCGGTCGCCACATACGTCGCACCCGGTTGATACGGCGAGTAGTACGCCCGCGCCGTCAACAAGCCGTTGTTCTGCACGCAATTCTCCGGTCCCGTGTTGCCCTGAAGTTCGACGCAGGCGATCGACTGATACGGGGTGCCGCCATCACAGCCGGACGGCGACATCGTCACCGCCACCATGTCCGTGCCCGACACCTGGACGACGTGTGGTGCGGAGAGGGTGAACGTGCACGGCGGATCGGCCGGTTCGGCGTCCGCCACCACCGGGACCGACAGGAAACTCAGGGTGACGGCGAAGACCGTGACCATCAGCGACCTGATCATCTCCGGATCGTAGGCCACCGTTGCCCGGTTGTGCCCGCACTTTGCGCACGGTCGTGAGCCGGCGAGGGTGCGCAACCGCCGTTGTCTGGGCGGCGCGTCGTGACCAGACATGCACGCTCGCTGAGGAGGTTGGGGAACGTCAGGCGACGTAGCGGGTGAACCAGTCCTGCACACGACGCCACGCATCGGCCGCGGCGGTCGCGTTGTAGCGCTCCCCGGTGTCGTTGAAGAACGCGTGATTGGCGTCGGGTTCGGTGACCAACTCGAAAACCAGGCCGGCGCTTTCCAGCGCCGCCCTCGCGACGGGTTCGGTGGCGTTCACCCGCTGATCCTGCGCCGCGTAAATGCCGAGCACGGCAACGTCTTTCGAGCCGGAGAAGTCGGGGTTGTCGGGTGTTGGCCCGTAGAACGGGACAGCCGCCGACAGCCGGGGTTCGCCGGCGGCCAGCAGCCGCCACACATAACCGCCGCCCATGCAGAAGCCGACGGCGGCGATCCTTTTCCCGGGTACGCGCCGCTGCAGTTCGTCGATGCCTGATCTCAGATCCGCGACCGCGTCTTGCGGCGGGATCTTGCCCAGCGCCGCGTCGCCTCCGCGGGGTCGGCGAACGTCGATGTTCCGCCCTGCGCCGACAGCAGGTCGATCGCCAACGCCGAGTAGCCGATTCCGGCGAACCGACCCGCCACCGAACGGATGTAGTCGTTGAGCCCCTTGTTCTCGTGGATCACGAGGACGCCACCACGGACGTCCGGGGCGTCGGCCCAGGCGGCCTGCAGTTCGCCGCGAGGTCCCGCCCAGGTGACCGGTGTGGTGGGCACCGCGGTCTCGCTGCCCGGCGGCGGGGCGCTGTGCGTGGCGGTGCCGCTGGTCGTGGCCGGCGTGTCGGACTTCTGCTCCTGGTTCTGGCCGCACGCGGCGAACAGCGCCGTGGCGCCCGCGGTGCCGACGCCGAGCAGCGCCAGCCGGCGCAACGCCTCGCGCCGAGACAGCAGGCCGTCGACGTGGTCGGTGGCGATCTCTTCGGCGATGTACCGCTGGATGGGGGTCATCCCAGCGAGTATGCCCCGATGCGGACGCCGCCGGAAACCACTGCGCGGACAGGTGGCCGCTCGGATAAGTGCATGTCAGCGGAGTGAGTAGACAAATTTACGAATCTGTTCACGGATTCGATTGACAGGCTAATTGCCGGGGCTGTTCTATGGCGGGGTGACCTACGACACGATCATCCGCAACGGCCGCTGGTTCGATGGCACCGGCGCTCCGTCGGCGATCCGCAACCTCGGTATCCGTGCGGGTCGTGTGGTGGCGGTCAGCCCGGAAGATCTGGACGCGACCGGTTGCCCGCAAATCATCGACGCCACCGGCAAATGGGTCCTGCCCGGCATGCTCGACATCCACACCCACTACGACGTGGAGGTGCTCAACGGTCCCGCCCTCGCCGAGTCGCTGCGCCACGGCGTGACCACGGTGATGCTCGGGTCCTGCTCGCTGTCGACGGTGCACGTCGACGCCGGCGCCGCCGGCGACATCTTCGGCCGGGTGGAGGCGATCCCCCGCGACCACGTGATCGCCGCGGTCGAGCAGCACAAGACCTGGTCGAACTGCGAGGAATACATTCAGGCGCTGGAGTCCCGGCCGCTGGGCCCCAACATCGCGGCCTTCATCGGGCACTCCGATATGCGCGCCGCGATCATGGGACTCGACCGCGCCACGCGTAAAGATCAGCGCCCGACCAAGCCCGAGCAAGCTCAGATGGAGCGCTGGCTGTCGGAGGCGCTGGAGGCCGGCTTCGTCGGGATGTCCTCGCAGCAACTGCTGTTCGACAAGCTCGACGGTGACGTGTGCCGGTCGAGGACTCTTCCGTCGACCTATGCCAGACCGCGCGAACTGCGTCGGCTCAAGGCGCTGCTGCGACGCGCCGGCCGAATCCTGCAGTCGGGCCCCGACATTCAGAACCCGCTCAATCTCGGCTCGCAGCTGGCGCAGTCGCTGGGCATCATCCGCAACCCGCTCAAGACCAGCTTGTTGTCGGCCGCGGACGTGAAATCGAACCCGTACAGCATCCACGCGCTGGGCCCGGCCGCCCGGCTGGTCAACAAGCTCGGCGGGAACTTCCGTTGGCAGCATCTGCCGGTCCCGTTCGAGGTCTATGCCGACGGTATCGATCTGGTGGTCTTCGAGGAGTTCGGCGCGGGCGCGGCGGCGCTGCATCTGCGCGATGAGGTCGAGCGCAACGAGCTCATGCGTGACGCGGCCTACCGGCGCCGGTTCCGCAAGGAGTACGAGAGCAAGCTCGGAATCCGGGTGTGGCAGCGCGACTTCTTCGACGCCGAAATCGTCGCCTGCCCGGACGCGTCGATCGTCGGCAAGTCGTTCGGCCAGGTCGGTCAGGAGCGCGGCGGCGTGCATCCCGTCGACGCCTTCCTGGACCTGGTGCTCGAACACGGCACGGCGTTGCGCTGGCGCACCACGATCTCCAACCACCGACCCGAGGTGCTCAAGAAGCTCGCCGCGGATTCGGGCATCCAGATGGGCTTCTCCGACGCCGGTGCGCACCTGCGCAACATGGCGTTCTACAACATGGGTCTGCGGTTGCTGCGCCACGTGTACCGCGCCGAACGAGCCGGAAAGCCGTTCATGACGGTCGAACACGCGGTCCACCGGCTCACCGGTGAGCTGGCCGACTGGTATCGCCTGGACGCCGGGCACCTGCGTATCGGGGACCGGGCCGACGTGGTGATCGTCGACCCCGCCCACCTCGACGACTCGCTGGACGCGTACGCAGAGGAGCGTGTCGACCACTACGGCGGGCTGTCGCGAATGGTCAATCGCAACGATGACACGGTCTCGGCTGTGTTTGTCGGCGGCCGCGCGGTCTTCCTCGACGGCGAACCGACCGATCTGGTCGGTAAACGGCGGACCGGACGGTTCCTGCGCGCGGCGCACAAGGCGCCCGCGCTTGTCGAGCAGGAAGGTGAATTGGCCAGTGTCGGTTGAGGATACGGTTCTGGGCATGTGGAAGGCGCTGTCGGCGCGTGACTGGGAGGCGGTCAAGACCTTTCTGTCCGACGACTGCATCTACCTCGACATGCCGGTAGGTCCGACGGCCGCTGCGCGCGGGCCGGAGGACATCGTCAAGCGGCTCAAAATCGGCTTGGAGCCGCTGGCCTCCTACGAGAACTTCACCGGGTTGCTGGTCGACAACGGTACCGACGTGATGTACGAGCATTCCGAGGAATGGCATTGGGCCACCGGTGAATCGGCGGTGCTTCAGTTCGTCAGCGTGCATCGCGTCGAGGACGGCAAGATCACGTTGTGGAAGGACTACTGGGACATGGGGGCGCTGGCCAACAACGCCCCGCCCACGTGGATGGAGGACTTCGCCAACGCCGATATGAGCTGGGTGTTCGACGCGACCGGTCTGGTCTGACTCAGACTGCGGGCGCGCGGGGCATGCGAGAAGCTAGACGCTCCAGGCCAACCGGAACTTGTCGGCAGCATCCTGCGCGCTGAGGTCGCCGAAGTTTGTGTGCTCGTAGCGACGTACCGCCACCACGGCGTCGACGACCGCATCGCCGAGGATGCTCCGCATCAGCGAGGACCGCTCGAGCGCGTCGACCGCCTCGGCCTGGTTCTGGGCCATCGTCACGATCCCGGCCCCCTGCCGTTGCTCATCGGTCAGAGTCGAGGGATCGACCGTCGTCTCCGGCGGCGGTGTGAGCTCGCGTTCGATCCCGTCGAGGGCTAGCCCGAGGATCGCCGCCGTCGCCAGGTACGGATTGGCCGAGGGATCGACGACCTTGACTTCGACGTTGGCCCCCTGCGGATTGCTGACGCCGCCGATCAGGAAACGCACTGCGGCCTCGCGGTTCTCGGTGCCCCAGCAGACCGAAGCCCCCGACCAGTGACCAGGTTGCATGCGTTGGCCGGACAACACGGAACCGGCGAGCACGCCCTGAGCCTCGGGCAGGCCGGCGAGCAGACCCGCCAGCGCCGACTCCCCCTCGGGCGTCAGGCCGTTGACACCGTCACCGCCGGAGAACAGCGGGACATCGTCGCGCCGCATCGAGAAGTGTTGATGCGAACCGGATCCGACCTCTCCGGCGAACGGGACCGGCGACAGGCTTACCCGCATTCCGTACCGCCGCGCGACCCGCCCGATGATGATCCGCATCAGCACCAGCGCATCGGCGGCCGCAACCGGTGGCAGTGGTGCCAGCGAGATCTCGAACTGGTTGACGCCGTACTCGGGATGGAACTGCTCGATCGCAACCCCCGATGCGGTTGCCGCGTTGGTGACGTCGCGGACGAACCCCTCGAACTCCAAGAGTCCGGCCAGACCGTATTGGGCCCACAGGTGCGACGGCAACCGGCTGCCGTCGGGCCCGACGAGCACGAACTCCATCTCATGGCCCACGACCGTGCTGATTCCCGCATCGGACAGCCGGTCCGAGACTCGTCCGAGCGCGCCGCGCGTGCAGTAGGCGTCCGGGGTTCCGTCCTGGTTGTAGAAATTGCCTGGCGCCCAGGCTAATCCGTCACCGAGGATACGTAGTGCGGCGAGGTCGATGCGGATCCGCTGATCCCCCACCACGCCGATGTCGTTGCCGAAGACGATTCCGCTCTGGTCGATCGCGAAAACGTGCCACACCGGGCTGGCGCCGAGACCGGGGTCGGCGAACGTGCCCATTCGGCGCAGCGGCACGGTCTTGGCGAGCGTGAGCCCGGCGCCGTTGACGACCGTACCGATGAGGGTGGCGACCCCGTCGGATTCGAGCTGGGCGATCGCCGCCGCCGCGAGCGGTTTGGCTGCCCCTGCGTTCACGACAGCCATTGTGCGCGCCCCGGCTGCGGCCTACAGCGTGATCTTGCAGCTTTGGCCGATGTCGAGCGTGCGCAACATGCGCCCCATGCCGAGCCACATCGCGCATGACAGCGCCAGATCGGTGAGCAACTCTTCGGAGAAGTGCTCGCGGCAACGCTGCCAGAAGTCCTCGTCGTCGCGCAGCCCGGTGTGGTCGCCGGCGAAGCGTTCGGCGAACTCGGCGGCGATGCGCTCCTGGGCGCTGTAGCCGGGCCACGTCCGCCATTCGGCGGCGTGATCGTAGAGATCCTCGTCGACGCCGGCCGCCAGACCTTCGGAGTCGCGGGTGTTCTGGCACACCACGCATTCGTTGTCCAGAGCGATGACCATCCGCGCCAGTTCGCGCACCCGCATCGGCAGCCGGTTCTTGGTGTAAACCGCATTGGTGAAGCCGGCCATCGCAATGCCGATATCCGGCGACTTCGTCACCCAGGCGGCCGCGTCATCGTCGGCGAAATCTCCGATTCGACTCATGGCCGCATCGTACGCCCGCGGTCGTCGAAGTGGAACGCGTTCTAGTTCTCGGACCGGCGCAGTCAGCTGGTGGCGATCAGCTGGGCGCGGTCGTCGGTCCAGTCGCGCTGCAGGAGCATTCGGTGCGCGATGCGCTCCAGTGCGACCTCGACCTGGAACCGGTCGGGGTGCCCTTCGAAGGACGGTGACGTTGCCAACTTCTCGACGATGCGGCCCACGATCGCCGTCGAGATCGCGTCGACCTGCCGGATCCCGTTCTGGGTCAGCCAGAGCCGTTCGCCGGTGCGAAGCGCCAGGCCGCGTCGCACCAGATTATCGAAGGCCGGCTCGATGATCTCGTAGGGCACCCGGAGTCGTTCGGCGATATCGGTCAGCGTCGCCGATCCGAATACCTGGTTCTGCCGGTAGATCTGAAGCAGCGCCCACATCTGACTGACGTCGAGGTCGCACCCGGGTTCGCGGGCCAGACTGCGCAGTCGGATCTCCGGCGAGTCGCGGAACAGCCGGCCGACGGCCACTTCGAGGATCTTCTCGGGCGATTCGGTGCTCGGCATGCCGAAGCCCTCACCCAGGTCAGAGGCCGACACCGTCTCCACCTCCCGCAGCTGCACCTCCTTGAGGAACAGCGAGACGACGAAGCCGACCACCGCCACGGGCACCGCGCACAGGAAGACGCGACCCAGCGAGTCGGCGTAGGCGTCGACGATCGGTGCGGCCATCTGCGGACTGAGCATGTGAAGCGCCTGCGGCGACTCCGCTGCTCGCGGCGGCGCACCGCCGGCGGCCAGCGCGGGTCCGATCCGGCTCGCGAGGAAGTTGGCGAACAGGCTGCCGAAAATCGCTGCGCCGAAGGAGCTTCCGATGGTTCGGAAGAAGGTGACTCCCGACGTGGCCACACCGAGGTCGCTGAAGCTCGAGGTGTTCTGCACGACCAGCACGAGCACCTGCATGCACAGTCCGATCCCGGTGCCGAGGATGAACAGATACAGCGACTGTTGCCAGGTGGGTGTCGCGGCGTCCATACCGGACAACAACAGGAACGCGACCGCCATGGTCGCGGTGCCCGCGATCGGGAAGACCCGGTATCTGCCGGTGCGGCCGACGATCTGGCCGCTGCCGATGGAGGTGATCAGCATGCCCGCGACCATCGGCAGCGTGCGCAGACCCGACGTCGTCGCCGAGACACCGTTGACGAACTGCATGAAGGTCGGCAGGAACGTCAGCGCGCCCAACATCGCAAAGCCCACGATGAACCCGAGGATGCAGCACACCGTGAAAACCGGGCTGGCGAACAACCGGATCGGCAGGATCGGTTCGGCGGTATGGAGTTCCACCCACACGAACACGGCCAGGGCCGCGACCGAGCCCACGAACAACGCGATGATCGGGGCCGACGACCACGCGTACGTGCTGCCGCCCCAACTCGTGGCCAATGTCAGCCCGGAGGCGCCCAGTCCCACGAACACGATGCCCGCGTAGTCGATGACGGCCTTTCCGGATCTGGCCAGCGGCGGGATCGCCACCGCCGCAACGGCGAGCACCACCAGCGCGACGGGCACGTTGATCCAGAATGCCCAGCGCCAGCTGAGGTGGTCGGTGAAGAAGCCGCCGAGCAGCGGCCCGATCACGGTCGTGACACCGAACACCGCGCCGAGCGCGCCCTGATAGCGACCGCGGTCGCGCAGGGGGATGACCTCGCCGATCAACGCCATCGCGGTGACCATGATGGCGCCACCGCCGACGCCCTGCAGAGCCCGGGAGGCGACGAGCATGGTCATCGAACCGGCCATACCGCACAGCACCGACCCGGCCAGGAAGAACAGCACTGCGGCGCCGAACACCGTCTTGCGGCCGAACAGGTCGCCCAGCTTGCCGACGATGGCCGTGACGATGGTGGATGCCAGCAGGTAACTCGTCACCACCCACGACTGGTGGCCCGCGCCGCCGAGGTCGGCGACCACTGTCGGCAGCGCGGTCGCCACGATCGTCTGATCCAGCGCGGCCAGCAGCATCCCGAGCAACACCGCGACGAAGATGGCGTTGCGGCGCCTCGGGCCGATATCCGCGCCGCCGGCGTCGGGATCGGCGGCCGCTGTCGTGGCCTGACTCGTCACTGCTTCCCTTCCGATGCGAACCCTTCAGCCATATCGTTAGTAAGGCTATGAAAGTTACGCACCCGGAGAGGGTTGCCCTCGCGAGCGTGCACAAAACGCCGTACGAGCGTCCGCGAAACGCCGCAAAAGTGCGGCGTTTCGTGGGCAAACACGCGCGCTCGCGGGGCTGTGGAGAGCGCTACCGCGCTACCGCGCTACCGCGCTACCGCGCTACCGCGCTACCGCGCTACAGCGAGGTCGGCGGGCGCGACACGCACTGGGCCGAGTAGAGCTCGTCGCCCAGCTTGTCCATCAGTTGTAGCTGCGTCTCGAGGTAGTCGATGTGCTCCTCCTCGTTATAGAGGATCTTCTCGAGCAGGGTGGCCGAGGTCGCGTCACCCTTCTCGCGGCACATGATGATGCCCGGGCGCAGACGCTCGAGCACCTCGTACTCGATCGCAAGGTCGGCCTCGAACTGCTCACGCAGGGTCTGGCCGATCCGCAGCGAGAAGAGTCGCTGATAGTTGGGCAGCCCGTCGAGGAGGAGAATTCGGTTGGTTATGTCCTCCGCGTGATTCATTTCTTCGAACGACTCTTTGCGCGTGTATTCGGCGAGTTCGGTGAAGCCCCAATTCGCCTGCATCTTCGAATGCAGGAAATACTGGTTAATGGCCGTCAGTTCGCTCGTCAATTGCTCATTGAGCAGTTTGAGGACGTCCGGATCGCCTTGCATGATCGCTCCTAGGCACTTGAGGGCTGGTCAAGAATCGCTGTCGCTCGTGCACCTTCCACGCTAGTGCAGTTACGCCGCGCAAGCGCGCTTTAAAAGCTGCGCGAGGCGTGTTTTCCCGTGGATTCTCAACCGCTCCGGCAACTCGAGGCGCAGATCCGAGACCTAGTCTGGACTGCCTAGGCTAAGTAAGGTTAGACTGCGCTAACCATTGGCGATGGCACGAGCGAGACGGGAAGAATCGATGGGTCAGTACGATCTGCACTCATTGATTTTGGCGTGCGACTTTCGCGTCGCCGACGTCGAGCGGATGTGGAAATGGCTCAAAAAGCGACGCGATAATTTGCAGTCGATTGGCGCTCATCATGTCGTCGTGTACGAGTCGATCTGGGAGCCGAACCGCGTCCTGGTGACAATTGGAATTCGTAACGCGCGGTCAATTCGTGACGTCCTTCGGTCATCGGCGGTTTTCGAGTGGTTCGACACCGCCGGCGTTGACGACATCCCGCCGATCTTCGGTGGCGAAGTCGTCGAGAAGATCGACCTCTACCCGCCTTCGCCCGCCGACCACGTCGGCCGGGTGGTCGTGGGCGTCATGTCGTCGGTGGAGGACGTGTCGGCCCTGATGGTGAAGGTCCACGACGGCATCGAACGCTTCAAGCGCGGCGGAGTGCGCAAGATCTGGGTCTACCGTGCGCTCGACGACGGGCAGGAAGTGATGATCCTGCAGGAGATCGAGGACGAAACCGCCGCGCGGCAGTGGATCGATCACCCGGACGCGGCCGCGGAGTGGATGTCCAACGTGGGACTCGGCCCCTATCCGAGTCACTTCATCGGTCGGTTCGCCCACTTGATGAGCATCGACGGGCAGGGGTGACGGGGGCGCCATGTTTGTCTGCCTGTGTATGGGGATCACCAGCCACGATGTGAGCGAATGCGTTGCCAACGGGGCGCGCACCTCCAAGCAGATCGCCGAGGCGTGCGGCGCCGGCGGCGACTGCGGGCGGTGCCGGCGTACCCTGCGGGCGATCATCGCGGCGCACTCCGAGGCCGACAACGCCGCGCCCAGAGCGGTGAGCCACTAGGGTCGCGTCACTGGTCGCGCTTGCCGGTGAAGTCGGCCAGCGCGCTCGCGTTCGCCGCTGCGCCCATCAACACCGCGAAATGTTCGTTCTCCCGTGCCGTGGCGGCGTTGATCCCCTCGCGGGTCGGCGCCGTCATCGTCTGCTTGACCGCCATCAGACTCGCGATGGGCCGCGACGCGAGGATTTCGGCGTGCCGGCGCGCCTCGGTCAACAACTCCTCGGGAGAGCACACTTTCCAGGCCAGGCCCATCCGGTGCGCCTCGGCCGCGTCCACCCATTCCGATGACATCAGCAGCCATGCGGCGTTCTGCCGACCGATCAGCCGCGGCAACAGATACGACGACGCCGCCTCGGGGGCCACACCGAGGCTGGTGAACGGGGTCTTGAGCCGCGCATCGGCCGACATGAAGACCAGATCGGCGTAGCCGAGGATCGTTGCGCCGATGCCGACACCGACGCCGTTGACCGCACAGATCAACGGTTTGGGGAAATCGGCGAGCGCGTCGATCATCGCGGTGAAGTGGCTGCCCTGTTCGTTGAACGCGGGATCGGTGATGCGCCTGTGCATCTCGTTGAGGTCGTTGCCGGCGCTGAACGCGCGTCCTTCCCCGGTCAACAGGACCACGGCGACCTCGTCATCGGCGGCCGCATCCTTCAGCGCGGTCGCCGTCGCGAGGTACAACTCCTCGTTGAAGGCGTTGAGCACCTCGGGCCGGTTCAGGGTGAGCGTGCGAATCCGGTTGTCGTCGGCGATCCGCAGGGTTGTTTCAGCCACCGCAGCAGATTAAGGGTTACCCGTTGCTGTAGACCCGGGTGGGTGCGACGAGCACCACGGTGCGGCGCTGCTCGCCATCACGCGATCGTATTCCGCCCAGTCGTCGCGGGAGTCGCAGCGCGACGGCATCGTCGAGTGATGTCATGGCTCGCCCTGTGTCGCTGCGCTATTGGTGAAACGGAGTCCGGTACACGTAGCGACTGGTCGGGACCGTGTCGACGTCCCGATTCGCGCCGAATGCCGACGTACTGGCCACCATGCGCTCCATGCGCCTGCGCAACTCGTCGTCATCGGCCGCGCCGAAGAACGCGTGCAGATCGGACAGCGCAGCGGAGGGAAACAGCTCCTCGACGATCGCCGAGACCGGCGGTGCCCCCGGCGTGAGAGCACGCACGACGGCGTTCTGGGTGTAGCCGAACGTCGACTGGGTCTCGATGGCCACGGGCGTGTGGTCGATGTGCCAGCGGGTCAACCAGGTTGCCTCGTCCAGGTCGGCAGGCCTCCGCAGCAGCGCGACGTTGGCGAAGCCCTCGCTCCGCTCCCCCGGCGCGGTGTCCGGCGGTGCCAGCGGCACCGATTCGGTGACCAGGTAGGCGGCCACGTCGTCGGCCTCCTGCCGGAGCCGTGCCACGGCGTCGGTGACCTGATCGCCGTAGGACTGTTGGGTCCACAGGCTGACGAAGCCGACCACAGGTGGGTCCAGCGTGGTCAGCGTCATCAGCGAGTCGCGGACCACACCGTCGCGCACGTTGACCGCCACACCCGGGGTGCCCAGGCTCAGCAGATCCGGGACGACCCGCTCTTGCAGGCGCGCACACCAGGCGTCGTCGGTGTCGGCGCCCCGCAGCGTGATGACGACTTTCTCCACGAAGCGAACCTAACGCGTCGCGGCGGTCAGGCTTCCAACCGCTCGCGGATGCGGGACAGGCGCTGCCTCAGCTCGTTCTCGTCGATCACGCCCCGGGCTACCAGCGAGTGCGCCAGCGCCACCAGTTGGCTCTCGGGGTAGGGCAACTGGGCGTAGCGCGTCGCGGTCAACACGTCCTCCTCGTCGCGGCGCGCCTTGAAGTCGGGGATGTCGGCCTGGCAGGCGGCTCGGTCGAGGGCGTCGCACAATCCGTCGAGGCTCGTCTTCCACGGCGGCACAGGGTTTTCCACGCCGTATTTGGCTGCCATGCGCGACCAGACCTGGTTGCGCTCGACGATCTCCTCGAGCGGGGCGACCGTGGTCTGTTCGATACCGGGATCCGGTGTGCCGCTCATGCTTCCGAGGCGGGGTGAACGGCGGGACGGGTGTCGGTGATGACGTTGGTGGTGACGCCCGGTTTCGGTAGGGCGACGCCGATCAGACAGTCGCGCGTGACGATTTCGGCGAGTTGCTCCTCGGTCCAATCCTCGGTGCCCTCGGGGCGCATGGGCATCACCATGAAGCGGTGCTTCTGGTTGGAGTCCTGCACGCGAACCGTGACCTCGTCGGGCAGGTACAGGCCGAACTCCGCCAGCACCTGACGCGGCCACCGCACCATCCGTCGGCGGTAGTTGGGTGTGCGGTACCACTCCGGTGAGTTGCCCAGGATCGGCCGCGGATAGCAGGAGCACAGCGCGCATACGATCACGTTGTGCACGTCGGGTGTGTCGGCGAGGATCTCGAAAGCCGTGAAATCACTGGGGGTTCCGAACCCGGTCGGCTCCATCCAGTCGACGCCGACCTCCTTGCTTGCGGTCATGGGTTCGGCCAGCGCGAGCTTCTTGAACTCGGGATCCAGCCATGCCCTGGCGACCAGTGTGGCCGCGGGTGTCGGCCCGATCTGTTCGGCGAACTCGGTGAAGCGGCGATGCTCCTCGGCGGTGAAGATGCCCTTCTCGATGCACAGTTCGCGCAACGCGATCTCGAGGACCTCGAAGTCGGTGATCTCGTCGACCATCGGTGCCACCGTCCGATCGTGGTCGTGATCGTGGTCATGCTCTGTCATGAGGCGGCCTCCAGCCAGTGCTCGGGGATCTCGGTCTGTATGACGTCGTCGCCGGTGCCGGTGTAGCCGTGCCACAACTGCGACATGTTGAACCGCACGACGTAGAACCATTCCGGTTTGGCCGGGCGGTCCCAGGTCTCGTCTTCGGCCGCCGGGCTTTCATAGGCGACGGTCGCGATCTCGCCGCGTGCCCCGCGCACGTATTCGGGTGTGCGGGTGTAGAAGATCACCGGGAGCTCGCGCACCAGCACCGAATCGCCGACTTTGAACTTCGGTTCGCCGGCCTGCCCGGCATAGACCTGCGGGTCGCCTTTGCCCACCGCGTGCTTGTGGTGGGCGTTGCGCTTGACGTCTGCCCCGCCTCCTTCGCACTTCGGCTTGGCTTCCAGCTTCTTGCCGGCCAGCCCACCCTCGTAGCGCGCCTTGACCTCTGCCATGCGCTCACTCAGCTCGGTCAGGCCGATGTGGTGCTTCTCGACCAGCACGCGGGCGACGGCCAAGAGCCAGCGGCCGTAGTACGGCAACCCCAGATACTCGGCTCTGCCCACATCGACGTTGCCGATGCGGCGGCGTTCCTCGGAGAGCCAGATCCCGCGCCAGGCCAGCACTTCGCAGATGACATACGTCATGTGTTCCCAGAGCTCGTACTGCTTGTTCTCGTACTTGATCGGCGCATCCGGTTCCCCGCCGACGTCGTGGACGGGTTTGAGATATGCGGTGATCCGGTTGTGATCGAGCAGATCCGGTGTCGGCGCATCCGGCAGTTCGGGATAAGCCGATTTCAACCGGGCCACCAGGTCGAGTTGCGCTGCTCGCTCGGCCGCCGTGCTCATGACGATTCCCTTCGTTGCCGTGGCCGAGCCGCCGTCGATGTGCACGGGTCAACTCGGTGGTAACCATGAGACGGGGTGCTCGTGACACGGAACGGCGGGTCGTCATCGGCTGTCGATTCACGCGCGACAGCGACCTCCGCCACCGGCACCTCCGATGCTGTCACCCGCCGACCCCGTCGGCTGACTTTAACGCCGGACCCGAGTCGGTGCAGGCGAAACGGGCGAGGCTCCCGATCGGCTCACACGGGGGTGGCGGGCTTGTGCTGTGGCACATGAGCTTTGAGACCACGGTGCGCGGCTGCCCGGCGGTGGCCGGTCACATCCCCGCAACATCGGAAAATTGACGCGTGTGATCGGCCGGGGATGCCGTGCCCAAGCGTCAGAATGAGTACGTGAGCACCCGCAGCAGGGTCATCGATGCCCTCCGGCCGACCATGCCCGAACCGTGGGCGGTGGTCAGGAGCCTGCTCGGGGTGTTGGCGGTGGCCGCGATCGCGCTGTTGTGGGAGTCCGGGGCGACCGCTGTCTGGGCAGCAGGGGCGGGGGCCGTCGCCGGCGCCGTCGCCCTTCAGGACAGCCCGGGCGGCCGGATCGCCCGGGTGCTCGTCGTCGCTGTGCAAATGAGCCTGGCGGTCTTCCTCGGATCCCTGCTCTCCTCGTTGGACGCCGCGTTCATCGTGGCCCTGGCGCTCTGGTGCTTCGGCGCCGGATTGCAGTGGGCTGTCGGCAACAACGCAGGCCTGGTGGCCGCCGCAGGAGGAGCGCTGTTCGCGATCGCGCCGCCGCTTTCTCCGTCGGTGTCCTCGGTTCTGGTCCCGACCGCCCTGACGATCGTCGCCGGTGCCCTGCAGGCGGGGTTGATCGCGGTCTGGCCGCCGCAGCGATGGCGCACTCAACGCGAGGCGCTGGCCGACGCGTACGGGGCGCTGGCCTCGGACGCGCGTCAGCTCGCTCACGACGCGGAGACGCCTGCGGGCGCGACACTGAAGCCGTCGTTGCGCGATGCGTTCATCGACACCCAGGCAGGCCGCCGACCCGAGGCGTACCGCGGTGGACATCGGTTGCCCGAACGGATCATGGCGACACTGCGGATGCTGCGTGGCACCCCGGTCGGTGACCGCGACGACGTCGCCCGGGTGCTGGCGGCCGCGGCCGAGGTGCTCGACGCGATCGCCGACCACACCCACGTCGCGCGGCGTAACGCCGAGCACGGCCTGGTTCGGTTGGATGCCGCGGCCGACGCACTGGACGAGCCGGAAAGCCCCGACGTGAAACGGCTTTCCCACCAACTGCACGAAGCGGCGGAGTTGCGTTTTCCGGATCTGTACCGGCCCGACCTGATCAGCCCCGCGCGTGGGGCGCTGGCCTCCGTACGTTCTCACATGACCTTGACTTCGCCGCTTTTCCGGCACGCCGTCCGGCTCTCTGCGGCGGTCGCGCTCGCGGCGTGCGCGGACCGACTCGCTCCTGTCGCGCACGGCTACTGGATCGCGCTGACCGTGCTCATGGTGTTGCGCCCGGAGACCGCCCACACCTACACGCGTTGCGTCGGCCGGCTTGCCGGCATCGGGACCGGAGTCGCCGTCGCTTCGGTGATCGTGATGCTGGCACATCCCACGGGTCTGATCGCCGCCGCACTTGCGACGCTGGGCCTGGCGGCGACATACGCCGCGACCAGGACGGGTTACATCGCCACCAGCGCGGCCCTGGCCGCATCGGTTGTGTTCCTTCTCGAGATCGACGCGGCCACCTCCGGAGCCACACTCGAGGACCGGTTGTTCTCGATCGTGGTCGGTGGCGGCCTCGCGGTCGTAGCGCACGTCGCGTTGCCCGACCATGCGCTGACCCGGCTGCATCACCGCGCCGGCGAACTTCTCAAAACTGAGATCGATTACGCCGCAACGGTGGTCAGGGCATACGTCCACTCCCTCGACCGTCCGGCCGACGCCGTGTCATCGGCGTGGCAACACGCCTACCGCGCCCGCGCCGGATTCGAAGCCGCATCAGGTGCGACCCGAATGGAATCCCGTGAGCTGCGGCGGTGGTTGCGGTCGTACCGCACCGCGCTCAATGCCGTCACGATCTCGTGCACCGCGCTGGAGGCCAATCTGCCCAATCGGCCGCCGCCCACGTTGACTCCCGAATTCATTGCCGCCGTCGACGATTTCGTCGATGCGTTGCGCGGGGCGCCGCCGAATCCGGGAACACCGTGGACCGTGGACATCGCGGCCCTGACCGCGGCCGATCAGCAGGTGCGGGAGAAGGCCGACGGGCTCTCCGGTGACGACGGCGCCGCCCGCGTACTGGTCGCCGAGATCGGGGCGATCACCCGCAGCTTGTCGGGGATCGCCGCTATCCGCGAGCCCACTTCGGCTCGATGAACACGCCCTCGGCTTCCACCGTCACACCCTCGTCGTCGGCGAGAAAACCCGTCGCATAGGACTTGATGCCTTCGGACCTCGTGGTCGTCGCCTCGGCGTGTAGCCGCCCAAGGCGTGTCGGGCGCAGATACCGCAGCGTGATGGTTCCGGTGAAGCGGGGATTGATCGAGTTGGCGGCCACCTCACCGAGCACGTGGTCCAGGATCAGCGCCGAGATTCCACCGTGCACATGTCCCGGCGGGCCCTCGTAGGCGGCGCCGAGCTCGAAGTCGGTGTACACCCTCCCGTCGGGGCCGTGCTCGATGGTCAGCGGCGGTGCGATCGGGTTGCGGAGTCCGATCACCGGGTTGCCCCACGGCAGCCGGTCGCCACCGGTGGTGAAGCGCACGCCGAAGGGCCCGTCGATCTGTCGTGACCGCAGAACCGCCGTCGCGTTGTCGATCTGCTCGCGGATCGCCGAGACCGTATCGGCGTCCACCTCGGTGCGGATCGTCGCGTCGATCAGCTGTCGGACCGATTCGGCGAGCGGGCCGTAGACAGCGCGCATGCGGTCGATCTCCGCTGCCGGTATATCCCCGATATCGGTGAACTCCACCACGCAAGCACTAGAACACGTTCCAGCGCGGGTTGTCGAATCGCTCGTCGCCTGGGCGCGGGCGCTCGATCAGGTACGGGTCGCGGGCCCGAGACCGTACCAGGGTGTGCGCTGAGACCCCGCGAGGCCGCGGCGATGTCTGCGCAGCCCTCGCGGCCGCAGCATGGGTGAATTATGGTCCCGTTCATGAGCATCTCGCTCGGCGACGAGACCTATTACGACCTCGGGTCGTATCACCGGCCGATTGACACCCCGTCGCCGCAGGCGCAGGTGTGGTTCGACCGCGGGATGGTGTGGTGTTACGCGTTCAACCACGAGGAGGCCATCCGCTGCTTCGAGCGGGCCCTGGAACTGGATCCGGGGTTGGGGATCGCGCGCTGGGGCATCGCGTACGCGATCGGGCCGAACTACAACAAGGGCTGGGACGCCTTCGATCCCGTCGATGCGGCCGCATCGCTGGCACGCGCCAGGATGGAGTTGCATCTGGCGGCCGACCATCGCGCCTCACCGGTCGAGCGTGGCCTGATCGCAGCGCTGCAGACCCGCTTTCCCACTGATGACCCGGACGACACCGAGGCGCTCGAAGCCGGGGGCGCCCACTATGCCGACACGATGACGGCGCTGGCGCAGGCCTATCCCGACGACGTCGATGTGCAGGCCCTTGCCGCCGATGCGCTGGTGAACGTGACGGCATGGGCGTTGTGGGACACCAGAACCGGTGAACCCGCACCGGGCTCGCATGTGGTGGAGGCCAAACGGATCCTCGACGACGCGCTGGCCACCGCGGCGGGCCGCACCCATCCCGGCATCCTGCACCTCTACGTGCACACCATGGAGATGTCGGCGGCCCCGCAGGATGCGCTGCCCGCCGCAGATCTGCTGCGCGATCTGGTGCCCGACGCCGGCCATCTGCAGCACATGCCGAGCCACATCGACGTGCTGTGCGGCAACTACCGCGACTCGGTCGTGGCCAATCAGGCGGCCATACAGGTGGATCGCCGGTTCGTCGAACAGCAGGGTCCGCTGAACTTCTACTCCTTGTACCGCGCTCACAACCTGCACTTCGTGGTGTATTCAGCGATGTTCGAAGGCAATTCACGCGCCGCGTTCGCCGCCGCCGATGAGCTGGCCGCCCAGCTGAGCCCCGAACTGCTGGCGATCGAGTCCCCACCGATGGCCGACTGGCTGGAGGCGTTCGTGCCGTTGCGCACCCATGTGATGGTGAGGTTCGGTCGCTGGGACGACCTGATAGCCCAACCCCTGCCCGATGATCGGCAGTTGTACTGCAGCACTGTGGCCACGATCCATTACGGGCGCGGCGTCGCGCACGCCGCCATGGGCAACCTCGAACGAGCCCGCGCCGAGCGCGAGGCGTTCACCGAAGCCTATGGCCGCATACCCGAGAGCCGATACCTGTTCAACAACACCGTGATCGACATCCTGGCGATCGCCCGCGAGATGCTCGACGGTGAGATCGCTTACCGAGCAGAGGATTACGACACTGCCTTTGCGCATCTGCGCCGAGCGATCGAACTCGACGACGCGCTGCCCTACGACGAACCCTGGGGCTGGATGCAGCCGACCCGCCACGCCTACGGTGCCCTGCTGCTCGAACAGGGTCGCGTCCAGGAGGCCGCGGCGGTCTATGCCGCCGACCTCGGACTCGATCCGACGCTGCCCCGGCCGTGCCAGCATCCCAACAACGTGTGGAGCCTGCACGGCTATCACGAATGCCTGCAGCGGCTGGGTCGCGACGCCGAGGCGTCGATCATCGGTCAACAGCTCGCCCTGGCTGTGGCGCGCGCCGACGTCCCGGTCCGCGCCTCCTGTGCCTGCCGGCTGGACGTTCCCCCGGACTGCTGCCACTGATCCGTAGACTCCGACATGTGGCCATCAGCGATGACGATCTCGCCCGCCTGGGCCGCTGCGTAGAGCTGGCGCGAGAAGCGCTCGATGACGGTGACGAGCCGTTTGGCTCCCTTCTCGTCGACGACGCAGGCCGCACGCTGTTCGAGGACCGCAACCGCGTCAAGGACGGCGACCACACGCGCCATCCGGAGTTCGCGATCGCCCGATGGGCGGCCGCCAACCTCACCCCCGAAGCGCGGGCCGCCGCAACCGTGTACACCTCCGGTGAGCACTGCCCGATGTGTTCGGCCGCCCACGGCTGGGTGGGGCTCGGCCGAATCGTGTACGCGGCGTCGTCCGAGCAGTTGACCCGATGGCTCACCGAATGGGGTGCGCCGCCCCCGCCGGTGGTGTCGCTGCCGATCACCGCGATCGCCCCGGACGTCGAGGTGGACGGGCCCGCCGAACAGTTCAGCGAGGCGATGAAGACCCTCTACGAAGCGAAGTTCCGGCCGTGACGGACTCCTCGCACACCGCGGCCGTCTGTGAACCGGGCTGGGTCGAGCACGTCATCTGGTGGCACGTCTACCCACTGGGTTTCGTCGGCGCGCATCCCGCCGACCCGTCCCCCGGCCCGGACGAGCACAGGCTGCTGCGCATCGTCGACTGGCTCGACCACGCGATCGAACTCGGGGCGTCAGGACTCGCGCTGGGGCCGATCTTCTCCTCACGCACCCACGGCTACGACACCACCGACCACCTCCGCATCGACCCGAGACTCGGGGACGACGACGACTTCGACACGCTGATCGGCGAGGCGCGCCGGCGCGGGCTCCGGATTCTGCTCGACGGCGTCTTCAACCACGTCGGAACCGATTTCGCCCGCACCGAGTGGCTCCGCACCCGTGGCGAGCGCATCGACGTGTTCGAGGGGCACGGCGACCTCGTGGCGCTGGATCATGACAACTCGGCGGTGGCCGACTACGTCGTCGACGTGATGACGCACTGGCTGCAGCGCGGCGCCGACGGATGGCGCCTCGACGCCGCCTACGCGGTCGCCGACCGGTTCTGGGCCCGGGTCCTCCCGCGCGTTCGCGAACGGTTTCCCGATGTGTACTTTCTTGCCGAGATCATCCACGGTGACTATGCGCAACGAGTGCGATCGTCGGGCTTCGATTCGGTGACCCAGTACGAACTGTGGAAGGCGACCTGGAGCGCGCTCAACGACGGCAACTTCCACGAGCTGGACTGGGCGTTGGTGCGGCACAACGAGTTCCTGGACACATTCGTGCCGATGACCTTCGTCGGCAATCACGATGTCACCAGAATCGCCAGCCGACTCGAGGACATCCGCCACCTCGAGCACGCTTTGGTGCTGCAGATGACGACCGGTGGTACGCCCAGCGTCTACGCCGGCGACGAGTTCGCCTACCGGGGCATCAAGGAGGAACGTTTCGGCGGCGACGACGCGGTGCGGCCCGAGTTCGCCTCTCCCCCGCTCGACGTCGACGAACACGGCGCCGACGTGTTCCGGCTGCACAAGTTCCTGATTGGGTTGCGCCGACGCCACCCGTGGCTGCACACGGCGCGCACGTCGCCGCTGTTGCTGACCAACCGCCAGTACGTCTACCAGAGCCGCGCCGGATCCGAGTCGCTGATCGTCGCGCTCAACATCGCTGACGAACCGCTCGCGATCTCGTTGCCGCGCCTGGGTTTCGATCGGGGTGAAGTCCTGGCCGGCTCGGGCGCGCCGCCGTCCGAGGTCGTCAGCACCTACGAGGTCGGGCCCCACGGCTGGCTGATCATGGCTCCCCGCTGAGCAGTTCAACCGTCAGCGGATCCGGTTCGCCTCCGTAGTACTTCGTCAGTACACGGCCGAAGAGCGCCTCGTCATCGGGGTCGTCGGCGGCGCGGCTGAACAACGTCATCGACGAGCGCACCTTGAGGTTGTCCGGCCACCCGAACAAGTCGTCGGCCGACGGCTGTTCACTACGGGCGACCAGATCCGCACACTCCCGCAGGCGCGCTCCCAGCACGTCGTGGGCCAGGTACGCCCGGGCTTCGGCGAGGGAGCCGATCCCGTACCGCTGCGCAGTCGGGCTCCTCCCCAGCCCACGCAGCTGGGGGAACACAAACCAGATCCAGTGGCTGCGTTTACGGCCGGCGCGTAGTTCGTCGAGCACCGCGCCGTACACGCGTTCCTGGGCGTCGACGAAGCGCTGCAGGTCGAAGGGGTCGCCGGATGCCGATCTGTCTTTAGCCATGTCATCGGCCAGTCTGACAAGCTAACCTGTGCGATTCAATGACGACTATCAGCGGCAGTCCGACAGGGACGCAAACGTGACACGCCGCCGCATCCCGCGTCCGCGGGAGCTGGCGCCGCTGCTGCAGTTCAAGAAGCCGCAGCTGAACGCGACGCAGCGCAGGCTGGCGGCGGCGCTGACGATCGAGGACCTGCGCCGAATCGCCAAGCGACGGACCCCGAAGGCGGCATTCGACTACACCGACGGTGCCGCCGAGGAGGAACTGTCACTGGCTCGTGCGCGACAAGCGTTCCGCGACATCGAGTTTCATCCCACGATCTTGCGCGACGTTTCAAGTGTCGATACCAGCGCAACGGTGCTCGGTGGGCCTGTCGCGCAACCGTTCGGCATCGCGCCGACCGGCTTCACCCGACTGATGCACACCGAGGGCGAGATCGCGGGTGCCCGCGCCGCCGCGCGAGCCGGCATCCCGTTCGCGCTCTCGACGCTGGGCACCGCCTCGATCGAAGACGTCAAGGCGGCTAACCCGGACGGCCGCAACTGGTTTCAGCTGTACATGTGGAAGGACCGAGACCGCTCGATGGCGCTCGTCGAACGGGCCGCCGCCGCGGGTTACGACACGCTGCTCGCCACCGTCGACGTGCCGGTCGCAGGGGCCCGCCACCGCGACACCCGCAACGGCATGTCGATCCCGCCGACGCTGACGCTGCGCACGGTGCTCGATGCCGTTCCCCGTCCGCGGTGGTGGTTCGACCTGCTCACCACCGAACCGCTGTCGTTCGCCTCGCTGGACCGCTGGCCGGGCACCGTGGCCGAGTATCTCGACACCATGTTCGACCCCACGGTGAACTTCGACGATCTGGTGTGGATCAAGGAGCAGTGGCCGAACAAGTTGGTGGTCAAGGGAATTCAGACACTCGATGACGCCAGGGCCGTGGCCGGACTCGGGGTCGACGGCATTGTGCTGTCCAATCACGGTGGCCGCCAACTGGATCGCGCTCCCGTGCCGTTCCATCTGCTGCCGAGTGTCGCCGCCGAACTGGGCGATACCACCGAGATTCTGCTGGACACCGGGGTGATGTCCGGCGCGGACGTCGTCGCGGCGGTCGCGCTGGGCGCCCGCTTCGTATTGGTGGGCCGCGCCTACCTCTACGGGCTGATGGCGGGCGGCGAGGCGGGTGTCGACCGGGCCGTCGAGATCCTTTCGCAGCAGGTCAGACGGACAATGCAGCTACTGGGAGTGACGTCGCTGAGCGAGCTCGGCCCGCGACACGTCACACAGTTGCACCGGCTACGCCCTAGCGTTGCGAGCTCGGCGCGGATACCTCCTGAGTCACTCTGATCACACAGGTCACAGTAGGTTTCCGGGGTTGGTGAGTCCTCGCTGAGTCGCAATCGTTAGCCAACCGCGATGTGGCAACCGCATGTCGGGGCGACAGTCCCGGTGCGAGTACGTGTTTCATTACCCACGCACAGCAAACGGCAATTGCTTGTGGAAGCGATGAAAGGTGGGTTGGTTGCCGTTATGAAGATTTTCCAGAGGTACCGGGGTACCGGTACAAAGCTGTTTCGCCGAATGGCGGTGGTGGCGTTCGCCGTGGCGGCGCTGCCCGGACTGATCGGCATCGCCGGGGGTTCGGCCACCGCCGGGGCCTTCTCGCGGCCCGGGTTGCCCGTCGAGTATCTGGACGTGTTCTCCCCCGCGATGAACCGCAACATCAGGGTCCAGTTCCAGGGCGGTGGACCGCATGCGGTGTATCTGCTCGATGGTCTGCGCGCCCAGGACGATTTCAACGGCTGGGACATCAACACCCCCGCCTTCGAGTGGTACTACCAGTCCGGGCTTTCAGTCGTCATGCCGGTCGGCGGGCAGTCCAGCTTCTACACCGACTGGTACCAGCCGTCGCGGGGTAACGGCCAGGACTACACCTACAAGTGGGAGACGTTCCTGACCCAGGAGCTCCCGGCGTGGCTGGAAGCCAACAGGGGCGTGTCGCAGAACGGCAACGCCGTGGTGGGTATTTCGATGGCCGGCAGCACCGCGCTGACGTACGCGATCTACCACCCGCAGAAGTTCATCTACGCCGCCTCGCTGTCGGGCTTCCTCAATCCGTCCGAGGGCTGGTGGCCGATGCTGATCGGTCTGGCGATGCAAGACGCCGGCGGGTTCAACGCCGAGAGCATGTGGGGTCCGTCGTCGGATCCGGCGTGGAAGCGCAACGACCCGATGGTCAACATCAACCAGTTGGTGGCCAACAACACCCGCATCTGGATCTACTGCGGCACGGGTACGCCGTCGGATCTCGATGGCGGCACGGCCGGCCAGAACCTGATGGCGGCCCAGTTCCTCGAAGGGTTCACGTTGCGGACCAACGTCACCTTCAAGGACAACTACGTCGCCGCGGGTGGCACCAACGGTGTGTTCAACTTCCCGCCACAGGGGACCCACAGCTGGGGCTACTGGGGTCAGCAGCTGGAGATGATGAAGCCTGACATCCAGCGGGTGCTGGGTGCACAGGCCAGTGCCTGACCGCAGCGCATAGATCCACCCACAACAGGAAGCCTGCCGTTTACCCCGAACGGCAGGCTTCCTGCCGTTCGGGGTAGCTACGAACGCCGCGCGCGACGCGGCAGGGAACAAAACAGTCCATCTAAAGGTTGAGCGCAACAGACTCAAACTTTGGAGGATTGATGGCTCAAATCAAGACAGTTCCGGTCTTGTTCTCGAGCGAGTCGATCGTGCTGCCCGGCATGGTCGTGCCGATCGAACTCGACGATGCCGCGCGCGCCGCGGTCGACGCCGCCCGCGCCAGCGAGTCCGGAGAACTGTTGATCGCACCCCGTCTCGAGGATCGTTATCCCTCGCACGGGGTGCTGGCCTCGATCGTGCAGATCGGACGCATGGTCGGCGGACCCGCCGCGGTGGTGCGGGGCGAGAGCCGTGCGCACATCGGCGCCGGCGCCACCGGACCCGGCGCGGCGCTGTGGGTCGAGGTGACCGAGGTCGAGGAGACCCAGCCCACCGAGGAGACCTACCAGCTCGCGGCCGAGTACAAGAAGCTGCTGCTGGCGATGCTGCAGCGGCGCGAGGCCTGGCAGATCATCGATTTCGTCAACCAGCTCTCCGATCCGTCGGCGCTGGCCGACACCGCGGGCTATGCGTCGTACCTGACCCAGGTCCAGAAGCGCCAGCTGCTCGAGACGCCGGACGTGGCCGAGCGGTTGCGTGCGCTGATCGAGTGGACGGGAGCTCAGCTGGCCGAGGTCGAGGTCACCGAGAAGATCGCCGAAGACGTGCGCGAGGGCATGGAGAAGACCCAGAAGGAATTCCTGCTGCGCCAGCAGCTCAACGCCATCCGCAAGGAATTGGGAGATGACGACGGCACGGGGTCTTCTGATGATTACCGGGCCCGCGTCGAGGCCGCGGACCTTCCCGAGAAGGTGCGCGAGGCCGCGCTGCGCGAGGTCGGCAAGCTCGAACGGGCCAGCGACCAGAGCCCCGAGCGCGGTTGGATCCGCACCTGGCTGGACACCGTGCTGGACCTGCCGTGGAACGTCCACACCGAGGACTCGACCGATCTGAACGCGGCGCGCGAGATCCTGGACGCCGACCACCACGGTCTCGAGGACGTCAAGGACCGCATCGTCGAGTATTTGGCCGTGCGGGCACGCCGTGCCCAGCGCGGACTGCAGGTCGTCGGCGGTCGCGGTTCGGGTGCGGTGATGGTGTTGGCCGGTCCGCCCGGCGTCGGCAAGACGTCGCTGGGTGAGAGCGTCGCTCGGGCGTTGGGCCGCAAGTTCGTTCGCGTGGCCCTCGGCGGCGTGCGTGACGAGGCCGAGATCCGAGGCCACCGGCGCACCTACGTCGGCGCGCTGCCCGGCCGCATCGTGCGTGCCGTCGGTGAGGCGGGTTCGATGAACCCCGTCGTGCTGCTCGACGAGATCGACAAGGTCGGCTCCGACTTCCGGGGGGACCCCGCGGCGGCGCTGCTGGAGGTCTTGGACCCCGCGCAGAACCACACGTTCCGCGACCACTACCTGGATCTCGATCTGGACCTGTCGGACGTGGTGTTCCTGGCGACGGCCAACGTCATCGAGAACATTCCCTCGGCCCTGCTGGACCGCATGGAACTGGTGCAGATCGACGGTTACACCGAGGACGACAAGGTCGCCATCGCGCGGGACTTCCTGCTGCCCCGGCAGCGCGAGCGGGCGGCGCTGACCGAGGACGAGGTGGTCGTGACCGAGGCGGCGCTGCGCAAGATCGCCGCCGACTACACCCGCGAGCCGGGGGTGCGGCAGTTCGAGCGGCTGCTGGCCAAGGCGCTGCGCAAGGTGACCACGAAGCTGGCTTCCGACGACATCACCAGCCTCACCGTCGACGAGCCGGATCTCGTTGAGTACCTGGGCCGTCCGCGCTTCCTGCCGGAATCGGCGGAGCGCACGGCGGTGCCGGGCGTGGCCACCGGGTTGGCGGTCACCGGCCTCGGCGGCGATGTGCTTTACATCGAGGCCGGGGCGACCGACGGTGAGCCCGGGCTGCAACTGACCGGACAGCTGGGCGAGGTCATGAAGGAGTCGGCGCAGATCGCGCTGTCCTACGTGCGCTCGCACGCCGCGCAGTTGGGCGTCGACCCCAAGGCGCTGGACCGCCGGATCCACGTGCACGTGCCCGCGGGCGCCGTGCCCAAGGACGGTCCGTCGGCGGGCGTGACGATGGTGACCGCGCTGGTGTCGATGGCCACCGGCCGGCAGGTTCGTGCCGACGTCGGGATGACCGGCGAGGTCACGTTGAACGGTCGGGTGCTGCCCATCGGCGGCGTCAAGCAGAAGCTGCTGGCGGCCCAACGGGCCGGACTGTCAACCGTTTTCATCCCGCAGCGAAACGAGCCCGACCTGGATGACGTCCCGGCCGACGTGCTCGACGCGCTGGAGGTCAAGCCGATGACCGATGTCGCCGACATCGTCGAGCAGGCTCTGCAGCCCGCAGAGGTGGCGGCCACCGCGGCCGCCTGACCCCGAGATTGCGCTCAGGGTCGTGGTCTTCCAACGGATCACGACCCTGAGCGCTACCGTCGAAGACGTGGCCTACGACGAGGACCTCGCGCACCGCATCCGCGAATTGCTCGGCACCGAACCCGGTGTCGACGAGAGGCAGATGTTCGGCGGGCTGGCCTTCCTGGTCGACGGCCATATGGCGGTGGCCGTCAGCGGGACCGGCGGTCTGATGGTCCGGGTGCCGCGCGACGAGTACCCGACGTTACTGTCGCGCCGGTTCGTCGAGCCGATGACGATGGCAGACCGTGAGATGCGCGGGTGGGTGCTCATCGGCGCCGACGGTGTGAGGACCACGCGGCAACTGCGGCCGTGGGTCGACCGCGGTGTCGATTTCGCCAGGAGTTTGCCCCCCAAAGAGCGCGGGTACGCCAGCCGACGTGGACGCCGCAGCACGTAAGAAGCGGGTCAAACGCCTCCTCGAGGAGGCGGGCACGACCTACGCCGAAGACGCCGGTATCCGGTTGGCGGACAAGCCCATGCCGCTCTTTCAGCTGCTGGCCCTGTGCATGCTGTCGAGCAAACCGATCGACGCCTCCATCGCGGTGGACGCCGCGCGGGAGTTGTTCCGCGCAGGCCTGCGCACCCCCAAGGCTGTCCTCGCGGCCGAGCGCGCCGACATGATTCGCGCGTTCGGCCGTGCCCACTATGTCCGCTACGACGAGAGCTCGGCGACCAGGCTGACCGATATCGCCGAGACCGTCGACGACGAATATGGCGGGGACCTCCGCAATCTCGACGGGGCAACAGATCACGACGCGACCGCACTGACGCGTTCTCTCAAGGGGTTCAAGGGAATCGGCGACACCGGCGCCGACATCTTCCTGCGCGAGGTGCAGGACACCTGGACATGGGTTCGCCCGTATTTCGACGCGCGGGCCGTCAGCGCCGCGCGCGAGCTCGGATTGCCAAGCGACAGTGATGAGCTCGCCGCGTTGGCGCCGCGCAAGTGTGCAAAGATCGCCGCCGCCTTGGTCAAGGTGTCGCTCGACGACGACCTGCGCGACGCCGTGATGGCGCGGGGATGACGCGATGGTGATCCGGGTCGGCACATCCGGGTGGTCGTATGACCATTGGAAGGACGTGCTGTATCCGGCGGGATTGCCGAGCGCCAAACGGCTCGCCCGCTACGTCGAGGAGTTCGACACCGTCGAGCTGAACGCCAGTTTCTACCGCTGGCCCAAAGACGGTGCGTTCGCGGGCTGGCGGGAGCGGCTGCCCGACGGGTTCACGATGTCGGTCAAGGCCCAGCGCGGACTGACGCACTACCGCCGGCTGCGGGAACCGGAGCCGTGGATCGAGCGCTTCGACCGATGCTGGGAGCTGCTCGGCGACCGCAGCGAAGCGTTGCTCGTGCAACTGCACCCGGAGTTGGAGCGTGACGACGCCCGCCTGGAGCACTTCCTGAAGCTCATGCCCGATCGGATTCCGGTGGCGATGGAGTTGCGGCATGCGTCATGGGACGACCCGGCCGTCTATGCGCTGCTGGAGCGGCACGGCGCCGCTTACGTGGTGATGAGCGGTGCGGGCTTGCGCTGCGTTCCGCGAGCGACCAGCGAGCTGGTCTACATCCGGATGCACGGACCCGACCAGGATTCGATGTACGCGGGCTCCTACCCCGACGACGCATTGCGGCGCTGGGCCGATCGGATCCTGGCGTGGGAGGCCGAAGGCAGGCGGATCCTCGTTTACTTCAATAACGACCTGGGCGGACACGCCGTGTGGAACGCGCAAACGCTCAAGGCGATGCTGGCCGGCTGAATCCACCACCCCGCTGCGCGGACGAAAACCGGTTCCGGCACGCTTAGGACCCGAGATGCGTGTCCTTTGTCTGATGTCGGCCGTCGCGATCCTGGTCGCGGGCTGCTCGGCCGAGCGGATCGTCACCACCGACGAACCGTTCGTGGCGTCGCCGACCTCGACAACCTCCGAACCGCCTCCTGCACCGCCGGACAAGCACCTGGTCGACGCATTCGACTACGTCGCTCATCCGGCCGGGTCGGCCGTGTACTACTTCACCACCCCCAGCGGACGCTGGGCGTGTGCCGTGGTGCCGCGTGAGGTGGCCGGCTGCCAATCGGCCACCTCACCGCAGTCTTCCATGAACATCACCGGTGAACCGGACACAGTGGACAACGACGACGGTGAGCAGGCCGCGCCGAACGCGATCGTCATCGAGCGCAACGGTGAACCCCGCTTCGTCGCATTGGAACAGCCGCAGTTCGTCCTCGACGACGCGAAGGTGCTGGACTTCAACCGGATTCTGGCTGTCGCGGGGTTCCGCTGCAATGTGCAGGAGGCCGGTGTCTCGTGCATGAGCGAGGCGACCGGCAACGGATTCACCTTCGCCCCCGACGGTTTTGCGCCGCGATACACCGAGGTGCCGCCCAACGCACCGTAGCCAGAAAGGCAGGCCCGCATGAGGATCGAGGCCGGAAAGGTCGCCGTCGTCACCGGCGGAACCAGCGGAATCGGGTTCGCGCTCGCCGCGCATCTGGCACGTCGCGGCGTCGACGTGGTGATCGCCGACATCCGCGAAAACGCGATACCCCCAGCGATCGAGGCGCTGTCCTCCCACCTTGGAACGGTGACCGGCCTGCGCGTCGACGTGCGTGACGCGGCCGAGGTCGACGCGCTGGCCGCGCACACCCTGGACCGATTCGGACGCGTCGACCTGGTGTGCAACAACGCCGGAGTGGTGTGCGAGCAGACGCCGACGTGGGAGCAGAGCATCGAGACGTGGCGGTGGTTGATCGACGTCAAGCTGATGGGTGTCGTTCACGGGGTGAAGGCCTTCACTCCCCTGTTCATCGCGCAACGCTGCGGGCACTTCCTCAACACCGCGTCCGCCGGCGGGCTCATTCCGCTACCCCACCTCGCGCCGTACAACGCCACCATGCACGCCGTCGTCGGGCTCACAGAGACGCTCGACATCGAACTGCGTTCCGTATCAACCGATCTGGGTGCCACCGTGCTGTGCCCGGGCATGGTCGACACGCCCCTCGGACCCAACTCGGCGAGCCTGACCCCGCCGGGAGCGGTCAGCATCCCCAACGACCGCGACGACGACGCGATGCGCGGTGCGATCAGCCCCGCCCTGGTGGCCGACGCCGCGATCGCCGCCGTGGAGGCAGGAAGGGTACATGCCGTCGTGGGACCGGGCGCCGCGCCGGCCGCTCGTCAGCGTGTCGAGGCCCTGCTGGCAGAACTCGACTGACTACAGTGCGGCCGTACCGCCTACAGTAATGCGGCCGTTCCGTCTACAGTATTGCGGCCGTACCGCCTACAGTATTGCGGCCGTTCCGTCCGGGTTGACCTGGACCTTGGCGCCCGCGATGTCCTCCTCGACCGTCGCCGCCGCCGCGGCCGCATCGGGGATGACCGCCAGGACCCGGGAGTCGTCGGGCGTGCGGACCGCCAGAAACGCCTTCTCCGGCGAGCCCTCGCGGTCGAACGGCGTCGTCCACGTCTCCACGGTGCCCACCCCGGCCCAGTCGATCAGCGCCGTCCGGGTCGGTTCCCTATCGACGTCGGATTGCACGTCTTCCCAACGGAACTCGCGTGACGGCGGCTCGGCGCCGTAGATCCCGAAGCTGTGCTTGGTGAGGTAGCCGCCGTTGGCGGTGATCAGCCCGAGCGCTCCGGGGGCGGCGACGAGCCGCTCGGCCATGGTCGCGATCGAGTGGGTCACGTAGTTGTTCCACGGCCCGCCCGCGAAGGTGAGCCCGCCGGTCACCGTCAGCGGTCTGGCAGGGTCCCCGATCGGGAGGCCAAGTTCGTTGGCAGCCACCTGAACCGCCGAAGGGAAGCACGAGTAGACGTCGATGAGTTCAACATCGTCGACGCCGATCCCGGCCAGCTCCAGCGCCCGCCGCCCACCGATCCGGATCGCGGGAGACGTGTAGAACTCCGCGCGCTCGCCGATCGCGTACGTGTCATGCGAGTCGGTGCCCGAGTACGGGAACACCCAGCGGTCCCTGGGAATCTGCAGATGCGTGGCCTTCTCGGCCGAGGTGAGGACCAGCACCGCGGCCTGGTCGACCATGTTGTTGGAGTTCATCAACTTCGGGTAGGGCCAGCTGATCATCCGGTTGCTCGGACCGGCCTGCCAGATCTCCTCGGCCGGCAACGCGTCCCGGACCCACGCGTGCGGGTTGCTCGCCGCGACCGTGCTGAATTGCGCCCACAGTTCACCGATCCGGCGCCGGTGCTCGTCGTCGGACCGGCCCGCGGCGATCCGCACGGCTTGTTCGAACATCGGGTAGACGAAGGCGGGCCGGTCCAGGTTGATCTTGATTTCGGCGGGACCGGCCATGGGAACGCCTTCGTCGGCGCCCTGGGCCATCGGGACGGACTCGTCCTGGCGCGGCCAGTCCGGCTTGATTCCCTTGGCGCGCAGCCGACTCCGGGTGCGCCAGGTCTCACCGCCTGCGATCAGCACCACCTCGGCCCGACCGTTCTGGATGTCTCGGCACGCCTCGTTGACCAGCGACTGCGGCGTGTTGCCGCCGACCCCGGTATAGCGGGTCGCAGCGTTGCCGGCGTGGAGGCGTTGTGCGAGAAGCAATCCCGGATCGCGAAACCGCCACGAAAGAAGGTTGACCACACGAACCGAGTCCGCGGCCTCCAGGACCCTGGGATCGGCAGCTTCGCGTGCTGCGGCGACCATCAGGTCGATCGGCGACACGTCGGGGTTGTCGTCGCGCTGGTTGACTTGTCCGTAGCCAACCAACACCGGAGTCCTGGGTTCCATCACGGCCTTTCTCGGTATGCGAAGAGCGTGCCCTCGGCGATGAGCCGATCGGTCTCCTCGGCGGAGATGTCGAGGATCTGCCGGCAGATCCGACGGGTCTGCTCCCCCGGCATCGGCGCGGGCCTCAGCCGGGCGGGCGGAATACTCGTGTACGGCGCCGGCCCCGTTTCGGTGAGCATGGGCGCATCGAAAAGTGGATGCACCATGTCGGAGTACAGCTTTCGGTAACGCACCTGCGGGTCGTCGGGCACATCGACGGCACGGTTCATCGGTGCGGCGGCGATTCCCGCATCTTGGAGAGTGCGCGCCACCGTGGTCTTGTCGCGGGCGCGGGTCCATTCGGCGGTGTCGCCGCCGGTGATCGATTCCAGCGCGGCGTGGTCGGCCTCGGAGCGCAGCGAGATCACACACCACTCGTCGTCGCCGGCGCACGGATACACACGGTGTGCCGCGGTGTCGTCGGCGACAGGCAGGCCTGCCGCCCGCGCGGATTCGGCGACATAACGGGTCGCCAGTTGGCTGATTGCGGCCTCGGCCTGCGAGACGTGGACGTGTGCGGGTTCTCCGGAACGGTCGCGCCGGATCAGCGCAGCCAGTGCGGCGATCGCGGTGAGCCGCGCCGACACGTGGTCCGGGAAGATCGTCGTCGCATCGTAGAAGCCGCCGTCGGCAGACGCCCACAGCGAGGTGACCCCGGTGGTTGCGCGCACCAGCGGCCCGTACCCCATGCGGCCGCTCCACGGACCGGTTGCGCCGAAGGCGCTGCTCTCGGCGAGAACGATGCGCGGATTCAGTTCCCGCAGACGGTCATAGGAGAACCCCAGCGACGCAAGCGTTCCCGGCTTGAAGTTGGCGAACACCGCGTCGGCACCCGTGACCAGCCGGGAGAACAGGCCGGCGCCCGCGGGGGTCCGCAGGTCGATTCCCAGGCTCTCCTCGTTTCGGTGGGTCAGCGCCCAGGACCTGCTCATCACCTGACCGGGCGGCGCCTGGCGCAACCCGTCGGGGTATGCGGCGCTCTCGATCTTGATCACCTCGGCGCCGAGGTCGGCGAACAACCTGCCGAGCTCGCCCCCCGCGACGATGACGCCGAGGTCGAGGATGCGCATCCCGTCGAAGGGACGCTGCGGTGCAGCGGTATCGGGCGATGACGCCGTCGATCGTGTTGTCGCCCAGGCGGGTTCGTCGGCACCGGAATCGGGGGCCAACCGCCTCAGGCCGCGATGGTGCCCGTCGACGACGAACGGCCCCACCGGGGTGACGACACCCGCTCCCGGAGCGAACTCGGCGGTGGTCAGCGCACCGACAGCACCGAAGTGCTCGGAGGCCAACGTCTCCGTGGGGGTGAGCACGGCGGCGATGGGCACCCCCCGCGCTTGTCCCTCGGTGACCAGTGCGTCCATGGTCTGGGCCGCGACGAAATCCCCGATCAGTGCGTTGAGTTCACCAGACGCCGCATACCGCGCGGCGATCGTGTCGAACTTGGGGTCGGCGAACCGCTCGGGTTCCCCAAGCCAGGCGCGCATGCCCCGCCACTGACGCGGAGACAGCAGGCAGATCCGCACGTGCCCGTCTTTGCAGGCGAAGATCGGATAGATGTTCTGGTTACGGGGCCTGCCGCGCCAGATTTCGGTGGTCTTCTTGACGCCGACAGCCGCCTGACCCTCCGATCCGAACGGCGGATCCAGCGACTGAAGCACCGCCTCGAACCGGGAGAAGTCGATGTACTCGCCTGTGCCGGTGCGCAACCGGCGGTAGTAGGCGGTCAGCGCCGCCCATGCCGCCTGTGCCGCAGCGGTTCCCGATGCCAGCCCGGCCGGCGGCAGTACCGGGGCGCCCGCGGTCGGCCCGGTGCGAGACAGCGCGGTCGACAACGCGTACAGCACGGGGTCGGTGGCTTGCCAGCAGGCATACGGCCCGTCGGTGCCGAAGTCCGTGACCGACAGCACCACGAGGTGGCTGAACTGTTGCGCCAGCGCAGCACACGATGTTCCGAATTCGACTGTCCCGCCGGGTCTCCCGCTGTCAATGACGATATCGGCGGTGCTCGCCAGGTCCAACAGCGTCCGACGGCCGTCGGGGTCGGCCGGGTCGAGAACCGCGCACCGCTTGTTTGCGTTGTTCAACCGGAACGGGATACTCGCTGCAGCCACAGTCGGCAACGCCTGCCGGTCGGACCGCCCACCGGGGGGCTCGATCTTAAGCACATCGGCGCCGAGGTCGGCGTACAGCCGGCCCACTGTGTCGGATTCGGCGCCGCCGAGGTCAAGCACCCGCACGGAGGCCAGCAGTGGTTCGGTCATGCCGCGAGGAGGCCCTCGACCCACCGCAGGTGGTCGTCGGCGTCGGTGGCCACATACATCAGGTCGACGAAGACATCGGGATAACCGGCGTCGGCCAGCGTCCGCACCGCCTCGGCGACCGCGTCGATCGGTGTGCCCCCGGCGACGTTGATCCGTACGTAGGTGTGGATGGCCGACGGATCCCGGCCGGCCTCGCGGGCGGCGTCGTCGATGGTGCGGCGCTGCATCGCCAGGAACTCGGGGCTGACCCCGCCTGGCACCAGCACCGCCGGGAGCCACCCGTCGCCGCGCCTCCCGATGCGCCGCAGGCTCGCTCCAGTGAACCCGCCCAGATAAATCGGCGGGCGCGGTTGCTGGACCGGCTTGAGGTCCACCCACGACAGCGGGATCGACCACCGCTTGCCGTCGTGTTCCACCGGATTCGTCGTCCACAGCTGCTCGAGGGCGTCGAGCACCTCGTCCAGTTGGGCTCCGCGGGCGCGAAACGGGGCACCGGCGGCCGAGAACTCCTCCGGCGACCACCCGATGCCGAAACCCGGAACGAGCCTGCCCCCGCTGACGACATCGATGGCGGTCAGTTGCCGGCCCAGCTGCGCCGGCGGATACCACGGTGCGACGAACACGCTGCTGCCCAACCGGACGCGTGACGTCGCGGCGGCCACCACCGCCAGCGCGATGAACGGATCCAGTGCCGCGCGGAACTGCTCGGGAATGGTGTCTTGACCCGCGTATCCGATGCTGGGGTGCACCGCCGTCAGCAGCCGGTCTCCCACCCACAGACTGTCCGCGCCCAGGTTTTCGGCGGTGGCGGCGTAGCGCGCGAGGTCCGCCCGGGCGGACGGCCCGAACTGCGGCACTGCGAATCCCAACACGCCAGACAGGCTAATGGGTAGCTTCACGCGCACCGGGTACAGGAGTGGCACCCCTTCGCCCGTATCGACGATGATGAGCCAGATGACTGCCGAGGCCCTGTCCCCAACGCTGTCCGCCGATGAACTCGACCTGATCGACGCCTACTGGCGCGCCGCCAACTATCTGTCCGTCGGCCAGATCTATCTGCTGGACAATCCGCTGCTGCGCGAGCCGCTGGCGCCGGAGCACGTCAAGCCCCGACTACTCGGCCACTGGGGCACCACACCGGGGCTCAATCTCGTCTACGCGCACCTGAACCGCGTCATCCGTGACCGCGACCTCGACGCCATCTACATCACCGGCCCGGGGCACGGTGGGCCGGGCCTGGTCGCCAACGCATATCTCGAAGGCACCTACAGCGAGGTGTACTCGGCCATCTCCGAAGACACCGAAGGGATGCGAAAACTGTTCCGCCAGTTCTCCTTTCCCGGGGGTATCCCCAGCCACGTCGCCGCCGAGACGCCCGGTTCGATCCACGAGGGCGGCGAGTTGGGATACGCGCTGGTGCACGCCTACGGCGCCGCATTCGACAACCCCGACCTGGTGGTGGCCTGTGTCATCGGCGACGGCGAGGCCGAGACCGGCCCGCTGGCGGCGAGTTGGCATTCGAACAAGTTCCTCAACCCGGTCACCGACGGTGCGGTGCTGCCCATCCTGCACCTGAACAGCTACAAGATCGCCAACCCCACGGTCCTCGCGCGGATTCCGCAGGAAGAGCTCGAGTCGCTGATGTTGGGCTACGGTTACCGGCCCATCACGGTGGCGGGAGACGATCCGGCCAACGTGCATCAGCAACTGGCGACCGCCCTCGACGAGGCCTTCGACCAGATCGCCGCGATCCAGCGCGCCGCTCGCCTCGACGGTGAGCAGGGCAGGCCCGTCGCACGTCGATCAAGCGGCGAGGAACGAGCCGCGTCGAGGAGTGAGACCTTCCGGCCCGTGTGGCCGATGCTGGTGTTGAGGACACCGAAGGGCTGGACCGGCCCCCGGGAGGTCGACGGCAAGAAGGTCGAGGGCACGTGGCGGTCCCATCAGGTTCCGTTGTCGGGCACCCACACCAACCCCGAGCACCGTGCCCAACTCGAGGAGTGGCTTCGCAGCTACCGACCCGAGGAACTGTTCGACGACGACGGCGCGCTACGACCCGAGTTGCGCGCGATCGCCCCGCGCGGACAGCGGCGGATGAGCGCCAACCCGCACGTCAACGGCGGCCTGCTGCTCAGGGATCTGGACCTGCCGCCGTTCACCGACTACGCGGTCCCGGTCGACCAGCCCGCCTCGGAATCGGCCGAGGCGACCCGGGTGCTCGGGACCTTTCTGCGCGACGTCATCGCGCGTAATACCGACCGGTTCCGGTTGATGGGTCCCGACGAGACCGCATCCAACCGGCTGTCGGCGACCCTGGAGGTGACCGACAAGGCGTGGCTCGCCGAGGTCACCCCCGACGACGAGAACCTCGGTCCGGAGGGCCGGGTGATGGAGGTGCTGTCCGAACATCTCTGCCAGGGCTGGCTCGAGGGTTACCTGTTGACGGGCAGGCATGGGCTGTTCAACTGTTACGAGGCGTTCATCCACATCGTCGACTCGATGCTCAACCAACACGCCAAGTGGCTCAACAGCAGTCGGGAGCTGTCCTGGCGGGCGCCGATCGCATCGCTGAATTACCTTCTGACATCTCATGTTTGGCGGCAAGACCACAACGGCGCCTCGCACCAGGATCCTGGTTTCATCGACCACGTCGCCAACAAGCGACCGGAGGTCGTGCGGGTGTACCTGCCACCCGACGCCAACACGCTGCTGTCGGTGGCCGACCACTGCCTGCGCAGCCGCCACTACGTCAACGTGATCGTCGCCGGCAAGCAGCCGGCGCTGAACTACCTGGACATGGATTCGGCGATCGCGCACTGCACCCGAGGTCTGGGGATCTGGGAGTGGGCGAGCAACACGACCGGGGAGCCCGACGTCGTGCTCGCGTGCGCCGGAGACATCCCGACCCTGGAAACGCTTGCGGCCGCCGACATTCTGCGCCGGCGGCTGCCCGAGCTGAAGGTGCGGGTGGTCAACGTCGTCGACATCATGCGGCTGCAACCGGAGTCCGAGCACCCGCACGGCCTGTCCGATCGCGAGTTCGACTCGATCTTCACCACGGACAAGCCGATCATCTTCGCCTACCACGGCTATCCCTGGCTGATTCACCGGCTGACCTACCGGCACGCCAACCACGCCCAGCTACATGTGCGCGGCTTCAAGGAACGCGGTACCACGACAACCCCGTTCGACATGGTGATGCTCAACGACCTGGACCGGTTCCACCTGGTCATGGACGTGATCGACCGCGTCGACGGGCTGGGCAGCAGCGTGGCCGGGCTGCGTCAGGAGATGGCCGATGCCCGGCTCGCCGCCCGGCGCTACACCCGGGAGCACGGCGAGGACGATCCGGCGATCTCGGGGTGGACGTGGGACCCGGATTGCCAGGCGCCGTCGCTGTCGCAGGACACGCTGAGCGAACACGACCGCTAAACTGGATTTTCGTGTCCGACCAAGCAGCCCTAGCCGAGCGCCCGCATCCGCTGGTCGAACAGCTCTCCGCGCTGCACCACTTCCGCACGTACGTCGACATCGCGGTGGTTGTGGTGGTGTTGGCGCTGACGAATTTGATCGCGCACTTCACCACCCCGTGGGCCAGTGTGGCGACGGTTCCGGCGGCGGCGCTGCTGCTGGTGGCGCTGGTGCGCTCGCGCGGTCTGGGGTGGGCCGAACTGGGCCTGAGCCGCGAGCACTGGAAGTCCGGGACCGGTTACGCGCTGGGCGCCGTCGCGTTGGTGGTGTCGGTCATCGCGATCGGTGCGCTGCTGCCGTGGACGCGGCCGCTGTTCATGAACAACAACTACGCCACGATCTCGGGCGCCCTCATCGCGTCGATGGTCATCATTCCGCTGCAGACCGTGATCCCCGAAGAACTGGCATTCCGCGGGGTGCTGCACGGAGCGCTCGACCGCGCCTGGGGCTGGCGTGGTGTCGCCGCGGCCGGCTCGTTGTTGTTCGGGCTCTGGCACATCGCCACCTCGCTGGGCCTGACCGCAAGCAACGTCGGATTCACCCGGATCTTCGGCGGGGGTGTGATGGGTACCGTTGCCGGTGTGACGTTGGCGGTGGTCGCCACCGGCTTCGCGGGCTTCGTTTTCACCTGGCTGCGGCGCCGCAGCGGCAGCCTGATCGCGCCGATCGCGCTGCACTGGTCGCTGAACGGGCTCGGCGCCCTGGCCGCCGCGTTGGTGTGGCACCTGAGCTGACGTCAGTGCGAGTCGCGCTTGCGGGCGCGGAACTCCCGATTCTTGAGTTTGTTACCGCAGGTCGCCATGCTGCACCAGGTTCCGCCGTGGTTGCGGGAGCGATCGTAGAACGCCCACAGGCACTCCTCGTTGGCGCACGCCTTCAACAGTGACCAGGTGCCGTCGCGCTGCGCGTCGTGAATCACCAGGAGGAGTCCGGTCAGGCGGTCGCGCAATGAGGTGCCCACCGCCGAGAGGCGTATCCGCCCCGAATCGTCGACCTCGGCACGTGCGGGGCCACCTGCTGCGGCCCGCAGCGGCGCCAACGCCGCCGCGCTGGGCGGCGGACCGCCGGCGTTGTGGACCAGCATCGCGCGCAGGGCCTCGCGCACGCCACGCAGCAGTTCGAGGTCGGCCTCCTCGACACCCACTCCGGGGGCCAGTAGCCCCCTGTCCTGCAGCCACGGCTGCGCGTCGTCCGGGTCAGCCAAACGGTCCGGGCCCGACGGCAACTCCGCCGTGTTGACCAGGCTTTGGACCAGCGCGAGACGCGGTGGCGCCGGTTTCGTCTCCTGGTCGCCGAGCCACCGCGTGCGAGTCATATAGAGAGGCTAGCTTTCGATGACCGGTATTTCAATTTGACCGGTCATGCATGACCGTTATAAAGTTTTTGATGGTCACACATCCACTCGTCATCGAGGACTGATATGTCGGACAACGCGAAGCCGCACACCCTGATGGCGCCGTCGGCGGGCATAGGAAGCGAGCGCGGGGTCGTGTCTCGGCGGGCGCGGATGGTGGCGCGGCTGAGAGCGAACAAGTTCGACCGGATGGCGGCCGTCGGCGGCGTCGCACCCCAGAGCGACGCGTACGCCGCGCACTGCGCCCGGCTGATGTCCACCGCCGAGCGTGAGGCGGTGGCCAGGGCGCTGCGGCGGATCGTGCGAGATGCCCGCGGGCACGGCCCGCTGATGTCCTCACGGGTGCCGTTGCACGTACCGAACATCGCCGCCGCCGAGGACGTGATCGACGAGATAACGCTGCGCCTGCACTCTCCCCGGCCGGTCGGGGCGCGAGGTATGGCGCGGCTTCGCATACTGCTGGCGGACGGGGCAGGACCCGTATACCGGTACGGCCGTGGGGATCTCGTGGGTCGGCTCGGCGCCGCGATGGCCGAGCTCTAGACAACCAGCACGGCGGCCCCCGATACCCGGCCGGAAGCCAGATCGCTCAGCGCGGCGTCGGCCCGATCGAGCGGGTATGGCGGGCTGGTCACCTCGATGTGGTGTTCACCGGCGAAAGCCAGGAAGGCTCGGGCGTCAGCGCGAGTGTTGGCGGTGACCGACCGGACCTGACGCTCTTGGAAGAGGTGACGTTGGTAGTTCAGTGCCGGGATGTCGGAGAGGTGAATGCCCGCGATCGCAAGCGTGCCACCGCGATCGAGCGCTTCGAGCGCCGGCAGGACGAGCTCTCCGACGGGTGCGAACAGGATCGCGGAATCGAGGTCGACGGGCGGACGCTCATCCGCTCCCTGGGCCGACGCCGCCCCCAGGCCCAGTGCGAGCTCACGCGCGGCCTCCCCGCGCGTCATGACGTGAACCTCCGCGCCCTGCGCGACGGCCACCTGGGTGGTCAGGTGCGCGCTGCCGCCGAAACCGTATATGCCCAAGCGGCCGCCCGGCGGTAGGTTTGCGCGAAGCAGCGCGCGATAGCCGATGATCCCGGCGCACAACAGCGGCGCCAGCTCGGTGTCGGAGTAGCCCGCGGGCAGCTGATGCGCGTATGCCGCTGGTACCGTGGCGAATTCGGCGTACCCGCCGTCGGCATCCCATCCCGTGTAACGCGATTCCGGGCACAGGTTCTCCTCACCCCTGACGCAGTACCGGCACCGCCCGCACGTATGTCGCAGCCACGCGATGCCGACGCGGTCACCGACCGAGAACTCCGTACCCGCGTCCTCCCCCACCTCGACGACCTCACCCACCACCTCGTGTCCCGGTATGACCCCGGGCCGATGCACGGGTAGATCGCCTTCGGCGACGTGAAGATCGGTGCGGCACACGCCACATGCCCGCACCGCCACCGCAACCTCGCCGGCGCCCGGGCGTGGAACCTCGACCCGCACGCGTTCCAATGGCCGCGCGGACATCGGACCCGGGCGTCGAACCTGCCAGGCCGTCATGGTGGAGACATCCATCACCACATCGTCGCCCCACGCTGACCGGGCCACCACCCCGGGGCGCCTTCACTGACAGCGAACAACGCTAACGCCCGCGGCGGCGAAGCGGACAGACGTGATGGGCGGGCACCTCGTCCCTGTACGTCGGCCCGATCACTTGTAGGGAAATCCTGATTCCTCTGTGATAACAACGGCATAACCTGTAGATAACGACGAACCGTCCTACGGCTAAGGCGAAGACTCAGTACCGGACCCGACGACCGGTACCGCGAAGGAGAGGGTGGAAGAGATGAAAACACTTGTTGCACTGGCGGTTGGAGCGTTGGCGGCCGGTGGCATCGCCTTCGCCGCTCCGGCCAACGCCGGATGTCAGGGCGGATGGACGCCGTGGGGCGGCGGCACGATATGCGACGGACCGGTGGGGGCCGACGGCAACTTCGAGCGATGCCAGACCGCCGGCGCCATGGGATTCGGCGGCACGAACTGTTTCATCGCGAACGTTTCGAACGCCAACCCGCCGTGGGTCGGCCCCTGACAGGCGCGGCAGCGCAGAAGAATTCTCGCTGAACGTCAGGCCGGGGGCGTCATCCCGGGCGCGTTCTCCGGCGCGACCGGGACGGGCTCGCCGACCGCGGGCCGCGGCGCAGGCGCGTTGGGGTCCGCGGGCGGAGGCGGCGGCGCGTTGGGATCGGCCGGCGGTGGAGGCGGTGCGTTGGGGTCCGCGGGCGGGGGTGCCGGCGCGTTGGGATCCGC